>JBDGSW010000007.1:0-24431 GCA_042217345.1 Haloarculaceae archaeon | reverse complement strand
TCTACCAGTGGCAGGCCGAGACGGACACGTTCATCCAGATGGGCCAGTCCAACACCTTAGAGGAGATCAAGTTCGACCGCGGGTGGGACCAGGACAAGCTCGACGAGGAACTGTTCAAGCGCAAGGTGGTCCTGGCGTACCTGATCAACAACGGCATCAACACCTACCAGCAGGTCGCGGCGACCATCCAGGCGTTCATCAACGACCCGGATACGATCCTGACGCTGATCGCCCACGACGCCCTCGAGGAGAGCCTCGAGGACCTCCGGGAGATGGAGTCCGTCCAGATCAACATCGACCCCAAAAAGGAGGAGATGGTCCCGCGGCCGGACGCCTCCGAGCCGATGTTGGAGGAGACCGACGGCATCCTCGAGAACGCCGGGCCGCTGTTCGACCGCTACAAGAGCATGGAGACGCCCGAGATCGTCAAGGCCCTCTCCGGCATCGAGGCCGACGACGACGTCGAGGCCGGCGAGGACGACGACGACGAGGAAGCCGAGATCGACTTCGGCCAGTTCGTGACGAAGGCGGGCGCCGAAGCCGAAGAGGGAGACTGAGCCATGAGCCTGGACACGCGCCGCCAGGGGACCTTCAGCGGTGGCGGGAGTCTCGGCGACCGGTTCTACCCCCTGTACGAGTACCTGTTCAGCGACGACAGCGACTTCGTCACCGGCGTCGAGACGAAACTCGCACAGGCGCGCATGCCCCAGAACGTCGAGCTGTTCCTCTCGCGGGCGCTGGGCATCGGCGTCCTCAGCGGCCTGCTGCTGTGGGTGTTCGGCTCGCTCATCGGCTACGTCGTCTTCCAGCTGTTCATCGGCACGCCGGAGATCCTGGGGTTGCCCGTCCCCGAGAGCATCTACCCGATCGTCCAGCAGCTGAAGGTGCCCTTCCTAATCTTCGTGACGGGCATCGTCTTCGGGCTGATCGGCTTCGGCATCGGGTTCGGATCGCTGGTGGCGATCCCGTACCTCAACGCCGGGGCGCGCAAACGCGAGATCAACGTCCTGCTGTCGGACGCCATCTCGTTCATGTACGCGCTGTCGGTCGGCGGGATGAACCAGCTGGAGATCCTCCAGGCGATGGCCCAGGCCGACGACACCTACGGCGAGGTTTCCAAGGAGTTCAGCTCGATCGTCCTCGAGACGGAGTACTTCGACACCGACTACCGGACGGCCATCCGCAACCAGGCACTGCAGACGCCCAGCGACGAGCTGGCGCAGTTCCTGACGGACATGCTCTCGATCGTCGATTCGGGCGGGGACATGACCGGCTTCCTCGAGGACCAGAAGGACAAGCACATGCGGACGGCCAAACAGGAACAAGAGCAGGTCCTGGAGACGATGGAGCTGTTCGGCGAGATGTACATGACGCTCTCGCTGTTTCCGCTCCTGTTGATCATCATCCTGGTCATCATGTCGATGATGGGCAGCTCCAAGCAGATGCTGCTGCTCGGGACGGTCTACGGGCTGATCCCGCTGACGGGGGTCGGCTTCCTGGTGCTGGTGTCGACGGTCACCCAGGACGAGGTCGGCGACGGCTACCTCCGGCCGGACGACGGGCGCGAGGACGTCGTCGTCCGCCAGGGGCTTGACGTGCTCAACCTCGGGCTCGTGGAGTCCTACACCGGGGATCACGGCGTCTTCGAGAAGATCAAGCGCCGCGAGCGCTCCTACGAGCTCAACGAGATCTTCGCAAAGCCCCACCTGTTCTTCCGGGACAACCCGACGGTCGTGCTCGGGCTGACGATCCCGTTCTCGATCGTCGCGCTCGTGCTGTCGGTGCTGTACGGGGTCGCGCCGCTGTCGCCGGAGAAGATGGTGGCCAACCCGGTGATGAGCACGTTCTTCTGGGTGTACGTGCCGCTGTACATCAACTTCGTCCCGCTGATGATCTTCTACGAGTGGAACGTCCGCTGCTTGAGTCGATGAACGTCGTCGCGGACACCTCCTCGGGCAAGCTCGCCCAGGAGTTCGAGACGATGTACGCGAAGGTCAACTACGGGACGAGTCTGAGGGACGCGATGCGGGAGTTCAACAACAAGTACCACATCCCGCGGCTCGCCCGGACGGTCAAGCTCATCAGCAAGGCCCAGGAGGCCTCCAGCCAGATCGAGGACGTCCTGACGACGGCGGCCCAGGCCTCCGAGAACCAGGACGACATCGACCGCGAGCGCAAGTCACGCACGCGCATGCAGGTCGTCATCATCATCATGACGTACCTCACGCTGCTGGGCGTGATGGCGCTGCTGAAGACCCAGTTCCTCGACGTGATGTCCGGGCTGGCCAACCAGGTCGGCGGCTCCGGCGGCGGCGGCAGCAGCTCCGTCGCTGGCGGGGGCGGCTTCGGCTCGAACGTCGACACGAAGCTGCTGTCGCTGCTGTTCTTCCACGCAGTGACGCTGCAGGCGATCCTGTCGTCGTTCATCGCGGGCTACATCCGCGAGGTCGACCTGATCTCCGGCGTGAAGTTCGCGGTCATCCTGCCGACGATCGCGCTGGTGACCTGGATGGCGGTGGGATGACGTGACGGGGGGACCGAAGCGGGGGCGGCGCCGATCCGGGACGGGGGGACGGCTGCGCGGCGACGACCGCGGCCAGACGCTGCAGGACTACGTCATGGGCGTGAGCATCCTGCTCGTGGTCGTCGTGTTCGTGTTCGGCCTGTTCCCGAGCTACCTGTCGCCGTTCACCGCCGGGATCGGCGGCGACCAGCGCGCCCAGGCCGACCGCGTCGCGCACACGTTCGTCTCGAACACCTCGATCGAGGCCGGCTCGAACCACCTCGACCGCGAGCGCGTGGTGGACGTGCTGAGTGAAAACGAGTCGCAGTTGCGCGAACGCTGGGGGCTGCCCGTGACGGCGCAGTTGAACGTCACGATCAGGACGCTCGACGGCGAGCGGATCGTGGGAGCGCCGACGCCGCTGGCGGCGGGGCCGCCGCGGCGCAACCGGTCGGCCGCCAGCACGGCGCGCATCGTGACGATCGACACGCCGCCGTGCCGGCAGGGCTGTCGGCTCATCGTGAAGGTGTGGTGATCATGGCGGGACCAGACAGCGGTTCGGACCGGGGCCAGGCGTTCACCCTCGAGGGTATCGTCTCGGCGGCGATCGTCCTCACGGCCGTCCTGTTCGCCATCCAGTCGACGGTCATCACGCCCACGACCGGCGGGTCGGTCGACCCGCAGGTCCGCAGCCAGCTCCAGCGCGAGGCCAGCGACGTCCTCGTGACGACTGCCCAGAACGAGAGCTACGACCTCTCGGCGCTCGTGCGCTATTACTCCCCGCTGGACCAGACGTTCGAGGGAGCGGTCAACCCCGACGTCGGGTACGGGACCCACCAGCCCCCGGGGAACCTCGGGACCCTGCTCGCGCGGACGTTCACCGAGCACGGCCGGCGCTACAACGTCTACGTGTACTACCGCGGGCAGAACCTCTCGTCCGACCCCAAGCGCGAGACGATGGTCTACCAGGGCCAGCCCGGCGACGACGCGGTGGTCGCGAGCAGGACGGTGACGCTGTACGACAACCAGACGCTCACCTCGAGTTACTCCAACCGGGTCGAGCTCTGGCAGTACGACCAGAACGCGACCGACGACGACGATGGCTACTACCCGATACCCAACGCGGTCGACGGACCGGTGTACAACGTGGTGGAGGTGCGACTGATCGTATGGTGAGCGACTCGCTGCCCCGCGGTCCCGCCGGCGACCGCGCCCAGTTGCTGCTCGTGGGGAGCCTCGCGATGGCGTTCGTCATCATCGGGCTCACCATCGTGGTCAACACCGTCCTGATCACCGAGAACGTGGCGACGAGCGACGCGCTCGAACAGACCAACGGCCTGACGGACTACGACTTCCAGGCCCGCCGGGACGTCCAGGCGATCGCCACGCGGATCAACCACCAGCAACGCGATTGGACCACGACCCAGCTCAACACAGCCATGACGGCAAACGTCGACCGGTACGGACGGTTGGTAGGCGAGACCTACAGCACGCGATCGAGCGTCTTCGTCGACGTCACGTACAACGACGCCGGCAGCGACTTTGGCACCCGGATCATCCAGAGCGAGGACGGACAGCTGGACCACGGCGGCAGCGGGACGCCCTGGCGGGTCGTGCAGACGAGCGATCGCCGCGACGTCGGGCGGCTGCTGTTCAACGTCAACATGTCGGCCGGCGGCACCGGCTTTACCGTCAGGGCGGGCAATGCCAGCGGCGACACCATGCGGATCACGTTCCACCAGTCGACCGGCGGGAACCTGCGCGTCGACACCGACCGGTCTGCGCCCGTCGTCTGCGAGACTTACGGCGACCGCGCGCTCGTCGACGCCGTCCACGGCCAGACGTACATGGACGACTGTAATTTCCCCGGGCTCGACAGCATCCAGCCGCCGTACAACGTCACGATCCGCGACGGGAGCAGCGCGGACACGCAGTTCGAGCTGGTCACCAACGGCACGACGCCGCCGGCGGTGGTCTCGCGATGCACCGGCGGGTCGTCGGACCCGCAGCCGTGCTGGACGCGGGCGCTCTGGACGGCCAACGTGACCGTTACCTACGACTCGCCCAGCGTCACCGCGAATCAGACCCACGACGTGGAGGTGTACCCATGACGTTCGACCAGGACGACCGCGCGGTGTCGACGACGCTCTCGCACGTGCTGGCCACGGGCATCACTGCCGTGCTCATCGTCGGCCTGATGTTCTCGGCCAGTTCGTTCCTGCAGACTCAGCAGGACGTCGCGACCCGCCACGAGATGCAGACGATCGGGAACCGCATCGCGAACGAACTGAGCCGGCTCGACGAGCTCGGCCAGCGCGGCGGCAGCGCCACGGTCCACTCGACGTACCCGACCCACATCGCCGGTAAGACCTACGACGTCCGCATCGAACACGGTCCGGAGTGCCATCGGAAGCAATCGACGGCCGATACGTGCCTGATTCTGGACTCCGCGGCGACGGAGGTCGCCCAGTACGTCCCGCTGGCCAACCAGACCCGGCTCTCGCTGCACAAGGAGAGCGACGGCCGGTTCGTCCTCCACAGCGTGGCGACGACCGCCTCGGTGACCCGCGAGTCGGCGTTCACCGGCTCCGCCGAAGACATGCGGACCGGCATCGGCAGCGACTTCGCTACCAACGTCGGGCTGAACAACTCGCTCAACCAGCGCCCGATCGCGCACTTCACGCTCCACCCCGGCTCGCCCGACAGCTCGAACTTCATCAACTTCGACGCCTCGGAGTCGCGTGACCCCGACGGCTCGATCGTCAACTACGAGTGGCGGTTCAACCGCAGCGGGCCGACGATCAATACGAGCAGCTGGAATACCACGTACAACTACCGCGGAAATCCGGGCCGGTACCCGATTCAGCTGACGGTGACCGACGACGGGGGCAAGACCGCCTCGACCACCCGCAACATCACGATCAGCGGCCTGGAATACAACAACGACCTCGGCACCGCTAGCAACAACGGCGTCACGTTCACCATGACGAACAACTGGACGTCGTTCGACACGACGATCACATCCCTGCTCGTCGACCCCCCGAACGACGTCGACTGTGATAGTTCGTGGTTCAGCGGCGAGTGCAAAGTGACGGTCACGTCCGACTCCGACTCGAGTTCGGTGACGTGGTCCGAGACGGACATCCCCAAGGGCGGCTTCATCGTCGAGGGCCTCAGTACGACCGTCGCCGCCGGGCACGACGTGACGATCACCGCCGAGGGGTTCACCGAGAGCCCTGACGCGGAATCGATGTCGTTCGGCGTTCGCCACGCCGTCGACGGCCAGACCAACGCGACGCTGTTCTCGGACGTCGTCAACAGTATGACCGTCGAGGACTTCCACCTGGAGGAGCGCCACGACGACATCTATCTGGTCCTACAGACGGACAAGCCGATCGGCGACGTCGAGGTGTCTGTCGATAAGTGGACCTGGAGTCCGGAGACGCTCACGAAGTCGGACTTCGCCCTGCAATCCGGGAGTACCTACCGATACGTCGCGAAGGTCTCCGGAAACGACGGCAGCTATCACCGGGTCGAGCTGGAGCACCTGGAGAGCGATTCCGGCGTCGACAGTGGCGAGAGCGGCATCTCTGATACGTACTGGCCGACCTGCTCGTGGAGTGGTTGCACATGAGGCAGTCGGAGCGACCGAGGGGACAACGACCGCGGGGCGCTGTGGGGGACAGCGACCGCGCGGTCAGCGACCTCGTCGGCTTCGCCGGCACCTTCGCGGTCATCGTGACGGCCGTCCTGCTGATCTCGACGGCCGGCGTGGGCGCGCTCGGCGAACTCCAGCACAAAGAGCAGCGCAACAACGCCCAGCAGGCCTTCGAGATCGCCGCCCAGAACTTCGGGGCCATCGAGAACGGAAACGCCCCCAAGCGGACGAGCGAACTCGATCTCCACGACGGGCGCCTGCGCGTTGAGTCGAACACGCGGTTCGACATTCACCTCAGCTCCGGCGTGGACACCTCGATCACCCCGCAGTCGCTGGTGTTCCAGCAGGGCGATACGAAGATCGCCTACGAGAGCGGGGGAATCTTCCGCACCGACAGCAACGGCGGCGGCATCATGGAACACGCGCCGGGCTGGGTCTGCACCGAGGACCGGGCGATCCTGTCGTTCGTTCGGCTCGAGGCGCCCACCGGTCACCAACTCGGCTCCGGCGTCGTCCAGGTTGCCGCCGTCCGCAACGAGACGCGGCTGCTGTACCCGCTGAATCGGACCGGACCGGACAGCGCGACCGACGCCGACGCCGTCTCGGTGACGGTCGCGAACTCGCCGTTCGAGCGCAGCTGGCGCAACCACTTCACCAAGAGCAACCAGCACTGGTCGGTCAGCGGCAATACGATCACCTGTGACGTCTCGACCGACGGCGCCATCTACGTCCGCGAGACGGTCGTCAACGTGACGCTGAAGCGCTGAGGACGCGCACGGAAGACGGGTCGGAACGGCCGACTCGCCGCCGCTTCGCTCGCGACGACCGTTTCTCGACCTTCGATCCCGGGTATCAGAGCGGCGGGTACTGCCAGCGCTCGGCGATGGCAAGGCCGGTCATCGTCGACGCGTACTGGCGAATCGTCGTCACCGGAACGGCCAGTGGACGACGCAGATCATTCCCGTGTGGACAGGCGAGCGGGCACACCGAGTCGGAGGCAGTTCGAACGGAGCGCGGAACCGCGGATCGGTTACCGGAGGCGCCCCCGACGATCAATTGTCGAGCGTGGCCTGTTTGACGTTGAGGTCGAAGACGTTCGCGCCCGCCGTGCGCTCGGACTGGCCGACCTGGTACATGACGGCCAGCCTGTTGTCGACGTGACCGCTGTGACCGAAGTCGTAGACGACGATCAGCTGGTTGCTCTCCAGGTCGAACTTGCTCCCGTTCAGGTACGGCGCAAGGGTGTCCCGCAGCGGCGTCTGCCAGTCGGCAGAGGCCCGGGTTGGGGGTGCGGCATCACCGTCAGTGTAGATCTTGATCTCGTTGTCGTTCAGCGTGTCTCTGCTCGAGTCGTCAAGCTCCGCACAGCGGGCGACCTCGTAGGAGTGCCCGTTGTGCGTCCGTGAGTACGTCGTCCCGCCCCACCGTTCGCAATCGTACGTACTGGCGCTGATGTCGACGGATTCGCCGCCCGAGATGGCGAAGGTGTGGGCGAACAGCGACGGCGCCGTCGGGTCGTTGATGTTCAGGTACGTCTGCGAGCCCGAGGTATAGCGGGCCATATCAGCGGTGTTGCCGGCGATGTTCGGCGGGTGGGACCTGCCCCCGGCCTCGAAGTTCGTCGTGATCGGCGTATGGACGATCCGCTCGTGCGTCTGGATGTCCTCGGCGATCTTCTCGAACTTGCGCTGGAGTTCGTCGGAATCGCTAGCGTGGTAATACTTCCCACCGGTGATGTGGGCGACGTTCTGCAGCAGTCCGTCGGCGATCTCGTCGCTCGGACCGTAGCCGATCGTGTAGATCGTGACGCTGTTGTTGGCGGCCTCCCGCGCCGCCTCCCTCGTCCGTCGGTCGAGATCGGACGCGCTACAGCCGAAGGTATAGCCACACGTATTCTTCCCGTCAGTGAGGAGGATCGCGACCCGGTTTCGCGTCTGATTACTGGTCAGATCGTAGAGCCGGTTCATCTCGTCCAGGCCCTCGTTGATGTGCGTGTTACCCCCCGAGCTGATGCTGTCGATGGAGCCGTTGACGCCGCGGTTCGGATCGGGACCGCTCGGACCGAAGTCCGTGCTGATGTACTGTTCCGAATCCGGGGTCAAGACGGGGTGCCCGTCGGTGTCGTACGCGATGACGCCTGCCCGGTCCACCCCGTCGGCGAGATCGCCGAGGAACCCCCGAGCGCCGGCTTTCGCGGCGCCCTCTTTCGACCCCGAGTAACTTCCGGCCGCGGGATCGCCCATCGACCCCGACTTGTCCATCACGAAGTAGACGTCGAGGGCCCGCCGCTGGACGTTCTGGGTCGTTTCGACCTCTTTGACGTCACCGATGTCGAGCTGTCGGTCGAGCGGCCGCACCGTGACCGTGTACCTGTTCGAGACCCCCTTGTCCACCGTGATCCGGGGCGGATTGGACTCGATGTTGACGGTGTCCATGTAGTCGGCCGCCGGAGTGCCCGATCCCGTCGTCGAGACGTTGATCACGTGGTTTCGCTGGTCGTCGGCGGACTTCGGCAGCGTGCCCTGGGGGAAGAAGACCCTGACGGTACGATTCGAATCGAAGACGTCGACGGGCCGGCCGGTCTCCGCGCGCAGGTACTCGGCCCAGGCCCGGTAGAACTCGCTCTGGATCGACAGCGTCGCGTTGTCCGGGCGCTTGCACTCGCCGGTCAGGAGGCTGTCGAGGCGGGCGGTCGTCTCCTCGTGCGAGGCGTTGACGTCGACGACGGCCTCAGTCTTCCGGCCCTGGATGCGGCCGTGGGTGATGTTGACCAGGTCGACGCCGATCGTCCCGTTGTTGAACGTCACCTCGGGCGCGGTCAGCATGGAACTCGCGCCCGTCTCGCTGGCGGTGAACACGCCGCCGGCCTCCAGGGCGACGGTGTCGCCGGAGTTGCTCTCGTAGTGAATCGCCGTCAGCGGAATCGACGTGTGACAGTCGGGACTGCCGTTGGCGGTCAGGTTCAACCGTCCGTTCCGCGTCGTCGTGACGTCCGTCAGGTCCATGTTGCCCGGCTTGATCTCGACGCGCGAGACGTCGTCGAGCGACGCGAGCGTCCCGAGCCGGGAGTCGAACTCCTGCATGACGACCCGAGCGGTCTCGGTCTGGGTCTGGTCTCTGACGTTCGTGATCGCCGAGGAACCGAACACGACCGTCAGCGACGCCCCCAGGACCACGATCCCGATGAGCAGGGTGTACCCCACGATCTCGGACACCCCGCGCTCGTCTCCCCCGAACCGATGACTGTCGCTCGACATGCGGTCTGAATCGTTCTTTATTGTAAGTGTAGTAGTATAAGTCTGCCGGGTTTATCAGCGGGCACGACTCTCCAGCCCGCCGTGATCTAGTGGTTCGGGCGGCGACGCGACCCGCCCGGATTGCACAGACAGGACAACCGAGAGGTCAGCGCGGCGACGGACACAGCCCTTAGGGCTGCCCCGGCGCAAGCGAGGGTATGGAGGCGCCAGCCACACTGCGCTCGGCCGCCGACGAGCAGGAAGAGATCTCGATCACCCGCCGCGACTACGACGACGAGGACGTCCTCGTCGTCGACTTCGGCCCCGGCGTCGACGCGAAACTCGACCAGGTCGGCGACACCGCCATCGTGATCGCCGGCGACGAACAGTTCGAGTTCCAGGTCCCCGAGGACGCCAGCGAGGTCACGACCAACGACGGTATGCTCATCATCCGCGAGTAACCCGAAACGCGTCCGCACGGAGCCACCCCCGCTTTTCTCGATCGATCCTCAGTCGCCGGCTGACGGTTGCCCCGTCGACGTCCCGTCGTCGGCGACGGGGTCGAGCAGCGCGACCGCCTGGGTGAGCTTCGCGGTCGGTTCGACCGCGCTATCCTCGCGGTCGTACTCGACGAGGCCCGCGTCGACCATCTTCGGCAGGTGGACGTGGTGGAACCGGACCCGCATGCGCGACCGGGCGTCCAGCTCGGTTCCCTCGTGGTCCGATCGGCTGACGACGTAGCCGACGAGGTCGTCGACGGCCGTCGGGCCGGCGCGGTCGAGGTACTCGATCGCGCGGCAGCGGTGTTCGTCGGTCAGTACGTCGAACGCGTCGCTGTGGTCGCGCGCGCTGGCCTCCAGATGGGACCGGGGACGCGACGACGACTCCTGCGTTCCCATGTCGGCGTTGAATCGCCTCCCGGAGATAAGCCGCCAGCCTAAAGGGTTAGTCCCGATCCCCCCGGCGTCTGCATCACCCGCGACTCGGCGGCCGCGTCCGACAGCGGGTCCGTCGCTCGCAGGGGTACCTCCCCGCATTCGGGAAACTGCAAGTGAGACTATCCGCGCGCGGCCGGCGTCGCATCGTCGCCGCAGCGTGGGCGGCAAGCACTTATCACTCTCGGCCTTCGATATCGAAGGCGCGGGACCACGACTGCACACTATGCGTTCGCGCCCCGATGACGGACGGGCCGTTTGAGCCGGAGCGTCCGGGCGAGCGGGCAGTCTCCTCGTTCTCCTCGCGTGGCCGTCACGCGGGACGCACCACACAGCACACGCGTTCCGCAACAGCGATTCGCAACCTATGACCGATCACGCTCCCGACGCAGACGAGGCCGATCAGTCGCCGCCTCACCGGCGGGATGACCGTGACGACGACCACATGGTCGTCTTCGAGTTCGCCGTGCCGTCGGAGACGCTGGTGCTGGACGACGCCCTCGAGGCGTTCCCCGACGTCGTCGTCGAGTACGAGCGCGTGGTACCGACCCAGCACAATCCGATGCCGTTCGTCTGGGCAACGAACGGGCACCAGTCCGGGTTCACGGAGGCCGTAGCCGCCGACCCGAACGTCGAGCGGATCCACCGGACGACGGAGTTCGAGGACGGCGCCCTCTACCGCATCGAGTGGGAGACGACCGACAGCGATCTGCTCAGGTGGTGTGCGAACAACCGGGACGATACTGCCGTCCTGGAGGCCCAGGGCCAGGACGGGGAGTGGTCGATGAAGATCCGGTTTCCGGGCCGAGGACGGCTCTCGGAGTTCCGGACGTACTGCGACGAACACGGGATCGACATGCGCGTCGTCCGCGTCTACGATCTCGCCCAGCCGAAGATCGGCCAGTACAACATCACCGCGAAGCAACGCGATGCGCTCCTGCGCGCCCTGGAGATGGGCCACTTCGAGATCCCGCGGGCGGCGACCCTCGAGGAGGTGGCAGACTCGCTCGGGATCTCCGCCCGGTCCGTGTCAGAGCGCCTCCGACGCGGCCAGACCAACCTCATCAGTAACTCGCTGACCATCGGACGACCGGCCGACATCGGCCTCGACGACGAGGCGGAGTGACGAGCGGCGGCATCGATATAAATCCCTCAGTTGATGAGGCCACCGTATCTTACCCGGCCCGCAACTACGAACGCCCGATGAGCCCGAGTGAACAGGCGTCGCTACTCGACTCCCTCTGTCGCTGTCTGGGCGACGCGCGTCGACGGTACGTGCTGGAATACCTCCACGATAGCGAAGACGGGACGGCGTCGTTCGACGCCCTCGTGGATTACGTCGTCGAGCGGGAGGTGAGCGCGGGAGCGCCTGACCGACAGACCGTCGCCATCGACCTCCATCACGTGCAGTTGCCGCTGTTGGTCGACCACGGGATGGTCGGCTTCGACGCCGAGTCCGAGACGGTCCGCGATCGCTCACCGACGGAGATGGCAGCGATGGTCGAGGCGCGGTAACCACCCGTGACAGCGCCGCGTTCCCGACCGCACGGCACGCTCGCGTCAGCGATTCCGCGGGCCCCTGCGTGGGCGCCACCGCCTGGCGCGAGTCCCGACCGCGGTCGTCACGGTCCCGTCGACCTCGGCACGGAGGGCGTCAGCTGGCACAACGGCTCCCGCATCGCAGCCCGTACTCGGCAATGAGCGACGAACCAGATCCCCAGACGAAAGCGGAGCTCCGGGCGGCACTCGACGCGCTGATTCTGCGGGCGTACGCAAACGGGATCGCCGTCGACGACACTGGCTTTACCCTCCGTCACGACGGCCACGAAGCCCCCGACTGGGGGGTTCAGATCTTCCGCGTCACGAAGAATCCGGACGCCGAGGAGTAGGTGGCTGCGCGGAAACGGTACGAGCGTCCGAAGGGCTCGCCGGAGGACTCTCTGCGTTCGTTTTCCGAGCCCGCACTCGACCTGTCCGTGCGGACGCCGGGAGTCCCGCGAGCGAGCCCAGCGAGGAGTGGGACGTCGGCGAGTCCAGGGACGACTGACGGAGCGAAGCGACGGAAGGAAGTGAGTGGACTCGCCGGGATTTGAACCCGGAGGAAGACGGTCCTGCTCGCTTCGCTGCGCGGGCTGCGACTTCCAGGGCTTCAAATCCGCGCGCTCGCTTCGCTCACGCTCGACTCGCCCATTCTCGCTCCCTCGCAGAACTCGATCGCTCCGATGGACTCGCCGGGATTTGAACCCGGGGCCTCTCCCATGCCAAGGGAGTGATCTACCGCTGATCTACGAGCCCTCGCACTTCCGGATACCCGGTGGGTTTTCTTAAACCCATCGAAGCCGTCGCCTGCGGGTGATTCCCACCCCCACCGCTGACGCCGCCACTCGGGTGCCGATAACGACCCATTTAATTTCGCGTTCCTGTCAACGTTTAGCCAAAACCAATATGACTGGGTTGCGTGTTTATCAGGTGCTAGAGATACAATGCGGGACGGAGCCGTCCGCCGGTGGAACCGGAATCCGAACGACGACGAACCAGCACCGTGACAGGGGACACGTCAGCTACAGCGGGCTCGCGGAAACGGTCGGCCAGGCGCGAGGGGCGCGCGGCGACCGCGCCAGCGGAGCGGGGACAGACCACGCTGGACTTCGCCATCGGGATGAGCCTCTTTCTGATCGTCCTGCTGTCGGTCCTGCTGTTCGTCCCCGGGACGGTCGCACCGTTCACCGAGGGCGGCCAGGAGCGCATCGTCGCGGCGAACCGGATCGCCGACTCGCTCTCGGAGGGCCAGCTCGGCGACCCGGCGACGCCGCAGATCCTGAACGAGAGCTGCACGGTGGCGTTTTTCAACGACTCGTCGCCGGCCGGGTGTCACTTCACGGGCACGAACCTGCGCGACCGGGTCGGGCTGAACGAGCGCCTCGGGATCAACGTCACGCTGTACGGGAACGTCTCGGGCGACACGACGCTGTTGTGCTGGGACGAGGACGCCAGCCCGCCGGAAGTCGTGTTCGTCGACGACGCCGGCTGTGACGTCCCGTTCAGCGCTGGGCCGGCGGTCCCGACCGGCAGCGGCGCCACGGTGACGGCCCGTCGGGTCGTGACGATCGGGCGGACGAACGCGACGCTGTTAGTCGAGGTGTGGTAACCGTGCGAGGACAGGTACACACGCTGGAGGCGATCGTGGCGGGACTGTTGTTGCTGACGAGCGTCGTGTTCGCCCTGCAGATGACGGCGGTGACGCCGCTGTCGGCGAGCACGTCCAGCCAGCACATCGAGAACCAGCAGCAGGCCAGCGCGGAGGGCGTCCTGGCGAGCGCGGTCGAGTCAGGCGCCCTCCGGGGGGCAATCTTGACGTGGAACGCCTCGGGCAATCGCTTCTACGATACGACCAACGAGCGGTACTACACCAGCGACGTCCCGCCGACCGAGTTCGGGCGGCTGCTGGGCGAGCACTTCGGCAGCCGCGGGATCGCGTTCAACGTCTACCTCGTCTACTCGACGCACGCGGGGAAGACCCGGCGCGCGCGCATGATCTACCGAGGCGCGCCGAGCGACAACGCGGTCGCGACGAGCCGCACGGTCGTGCTCACCGACGACGCGCAGCTGTCCGACCCGTCGGGCAAGCGAGTCGGACAGATCAGCGACGGGGCGTACCTGATGCCGGACGCCTCGAACACGACCCTCTACAACGTCGTGCGCGTGGAGGTGGTCGCGTGGCGGATCTGACGCTGTGGGCCGACGACGGCCGGCGCGACCGGGCCCAGGTCATCCTGGTGACGGGCTTCGCGCTGGCGGTGGCGTTCGTCGCGCTGGCGCTGGTCGTCAACTCCGTGATCTACACGGAGAACCTGGCGACGCGCAGCGCCTCGGCCTCCGCGTCGGACGCGGTGACGCTGCGCCAGGACGCCGGCGACGGCACGGCGCGGCTGATCGCGTCCATCGACGAACACCACGCGGGTGAGACCTACGGCGACCTCCGGGCGCGCCTCCGGGCAGGGGTCGAGAACGTGAGCGCGATCGTCAGGCGCTACCAGGTTGTCGACGGTCGGGCGGTCACGACGTCGCTGGTCGCGGTCCAGCGGGGCGCCTGGATCGAACAGCAGTCGGCCCCCCGGCCGTTCACCAACGCGTCCGGTGACGCCGACTGGACGCCGGTCAACGACAGCGCCGGCGCCCATTCGTTCCGGTTCCACGTGGTGAACACGACCGTGCTCGGCGGCAAGGCCACACGGCACTTCGCGGTCGTCGCCCGAAACGGGTCGAAGACGTGGCGCCTCGAGATATACAGCAACGCATCGAACTACGTCGGGGTCGTCCACCACGCGGACGGTAGCGACCGCACCTGCACGGGCGCGTTGCCGACGGACTTCTGGGTCAACGTCTCGGCCGGGACCTTCGCGGGGTCGCCCTGTCCGGGCCTGGGATTCGCCGACGGCCTCGGCGGCGTCGAGAACGTCTCGTTCAGCAACGGCGACACGATCAACGGCACCTATCGACTGCTCGTCGGGAAGGCTGACACGGCGCTGGACGTCTCGGACTTCGGCGTCGGGGGGCCGACGAACGCGCGGGCGATCTACGGCGCGACGGTCCACCTCGCCTACGAGAGCGCGCGGTTCCGCTACGAGACGGACGTCGCGGCCGTCCCGGGTGATCGCGATGCGTAGGCGACTCGGGGGCGACCGCCGCGGGCAGGCGATCTCGCTGAACTACGCGCTCGGGTTGGGGATCGCGCTGATCCTCGTGACGGGGCTGTTGATCGCCGGCGCGTCGTTCGTCAACGACCAGCGAACGTCTGCCGCGCGGACGGAGCTGCGGGTGATCGGCCAGCAGCTGTCGGCGGATCTGGCCTCGGCCGACCGCCTGGCGCAGTCGACGTCGAGCAACCGGACGGTGACCATCGAGCGCTCGCTGCCGCCGGACGTCGCGGGCGCGGGCTACACCATCGACGTGGTCGCCGCGCCGGACTCGTACCTGCGGCTGCAGTCCCACGACCCCGACGTGACGGTGCGGGTCGACCTCGTGAACGAGACCCACGTCGAGGGGACGTCAGTCAACGGCGGGCGGATCCGGATCAACTACACGGCCGCGGGGACGCTCGCGGTGTCCGGCGGAGGTGCGGACTCGTGAGCGGCTCCGACCGCGCCGTGAGCGACGTCGTGGGGTTCGTCGTCGTGTTCGGGCTGGTCGCGGTGACGGTGGCGTTCGTCTCCGTCGGCGGGATGGACTCGCTGCACACCGCCCGCGACGCCGAGCAGCACTCGAACGCCCAGCGCGCGTTCGACGTCCTCTCGAACAACATGGTCGACGTCTACCGCGGCGGGGCGCCGAGCCGCGCGACGGAGTTCAGCCTGGCCGACGCGCGCATGCACACGATGACGACGGCCACGATCAACGTCAGCGGGTACAACGCGACCAATCGCACCTTCACCTTCGAGACCACCGTCAACCCGATCGTCTGGCAGCCCGAACGGGCGGGGCAGACGCGGCTCGTCTACGCGTTCGGGGCGGCCCTGCGCGCGGAGCGCGAGGGGGGCCTGGTCGTCGAGGACCCGCCGTTCGTCCTGCACGGCGACCGACTCGTCCTGCCGATCGTCAAGACCATCGCGGACCCGGCCCAGAGCGTCGGCGGCTCGACCATCCGCGTTCGAGCCGCGAGCACGAGCAGCGGCGTCGTGCGCGCGACGACCGCACCCGACAGCGACTGGGTCTGGGTGAACGTCACGTCACCACGCGCGGGCGCGTGGCAGCGGTACTTCGAGCAGCGATCGATGACGGACTCGTGTCGCCTGTCGACGACCAACGGCCGACAGACGGTCGCCTGTAAGCTCTCGGGATACGAGGAACTGTACGTCTCGGTGTTCGGCGTCGACGTCGAACTGGAACGCTGACCCCGGCGGGTCAGCGCACGTCGATGCGGACGTCGTTCTCGGTGACGTGCAGGAACGTGATGTACTTCGTCCCGGTGGCCTCGGTGTACTCCAGTCGGCCGGTCGAGGCGCCCTCGTCGATCCGGTTGCTCGCGCCCGGCCCGGCCTGCACCTTGAGGTCGAACTTCAGCGGGAGCAACGACATGTAGTGGTTCACGACGAAGTCGACCGTCGCGGTGTCGCCGGTGCCGGCGGTAACCAACCGGTTCCCGTCGACGGGAGGGTGTTCGTCGAGCGTCACCGAGGAGGCGGTCGGCTTGTCGATGTCGTCGGGGAACTGCCACTTGTTGGTGGTGCCCGTCGCGACGACGTCCTGGTACTCCATCGTGGAGTCGGTGTTCGTGAAGTCGACGTGCATGACGCCCGCGCCGCAATCGAAGCGGATCGCGGTGGGGTTGCTCGCCGTGGAGTTGTCGATCTCGGCGTACCACTCCTGGTTCCGCCCGGTCGAGGTGTTGCGGTAGAACACCCGGAGCTCGACGTGACCGTCGTAACCGCCGTTGTTCTTGCACTTGCCGGCCGAGAGCATGTGGATCTCCAGTTCGTTCGTTCCGGCGTCCGACCACAGCGACCAGTGGGCGTTCTGGAAGTTGCTGCCCTTCAGGTTCAGCTCGAAGGACTGCAGCGGGTGGCCGGTGCCGAAGCCGCCGACCTCGACAGCGCCGCCGCCGGCGTTCGCGGGATCGGGCGGCGTGAAGTCGCCGGGCTGGCCGCCCAGGCTCACCAGGTTCAGCTTGACGGTCTGATTGGCGTCGAACACCGTGACGGTGCCCGTCGTGCGCTTGCGGAAGTACTCGGCCCAGCCGCGGTAGTACCGGCTGTGCACCCACGCGTAGACGGTACCGTTGTCGACCGGATTGCGGTAGCCCTCGCCCGTGGCGTCGTAGGGCGCGCCCGGGCCGGGCGGCGCGCTCGTCGACTCGTTGGGGAAGACCTGCCGCGTGGGCCCGGCGTTGGTGATGACGGCCGTCGCGTCACCCGATCCCGACGAGCCGCCGTGAACGCGGACGATCGGGAGCGTCAGCGTCGACTCGCGGTAGTGGAACTCGGGCGGGGAGATCATCTGTGCCGCGCCGGTCCGGCCGCGGCGCCAGACGCCACCGCCCTGGTAGGCGATGTCGGTGGGGCCGTTGTGATAGACGAACGCGCCGAGCGATCGGTTGTACAGCGTCTCGGTGTGTCCGCTCGTGTAGTTGTGGTGCGAGAGTTTGAGCCAGCCGGCGTCCGGATGGGTCTCGAAGGCCCCGCCGCCCTGGCCGAACGAGACGCGCTGGGACTCGGAGGCGCCGAGCGCGACCATCGCCACCCGGGAGTCGAACAGCGTCAGCGTGTGCTCGGCGCGCTGGAGCTCCGACTGCGTCTGCGTCGAGGACAGCGCGCTCGAGCCCAGCGCCACTGCCGCGGTCGCGCCGAGCAACACCATCACCACGATCAACAGGTACCCGATTGGGGTCGACTGCGCGCGCTCGCGGCCGCGCCCGACCGGCCGGCTCCGATCCATGGTGAGGACGGTTCGGCCGGTCCCGGCATAAGCGCACTGGCCAATTCTCACTGGTGGTACTCAGTCGCTCCGATCCATATCTCCACCGCCCATAGCACCAGTTTCGGGCGGAACGACGCCCCGGCCGATATCACGACGTGAATTCGAGGCGGCGGCCCCGTGGCGTCGCGGTGGGAAGTCGTCGCGCCGAGTAGAAACCGTAAAGTGTGCGAGGGGGAACTTCACGGTGGGAACAGCACGGCCGCAACTCTGACTCGCCGCTCGGCGCGGCCCGCCGGTGATCCACCGCGGGCTGCATTCCGTTTCAGCGGCTCCGGGATTGCGGTAGTGTTTCGGCGACCGCCGGCCCGGTCTGCGGGACCTGCGTCCAGCAGCGACGGCCGGCACGCGTCGGACAGCGGTCAGTGCGGTTCCAATCATCTAACGATGGCACGAATGCACACACGCCGCCGCGGCTCGTCCGACTCGGACAAGCCCGTGGCAGACGAACCGCCGGAGTGGAGCGACGTCGACGCCGAAGCCGTCGAAGAGCGCGTCGTCGAACTGGCAGAACAGGGCACGAGCCCGGCCGAGATCGGGCTGAAGCTGCGCGACGAGGGCGTCCAGGGCACGCCGGTGCCCAACGTCAAGCTCGCGACGGGCAAGAAGGTCACCGAGATTCTCGAGGAGCACGACGCCGACCCCGAGCTCCCCGAGGACCTCCGGAACCTGATGGCCCGGGCCGTCCGCCTGCACGAGCACATGCGGGACAACCAGACGGACTACCAGAACAAGCGCGCGCTCCAGAACACCGAATCGAAGATCCGCCGCCTGGTCGATTACTACCGCGGCGACGAGCTCGACGCCGACTTCAAGTACTCCTACGACACGGCCGCGGAGCTGCTCGAGGAGTAAGATGTCGACCGCCGACCGTCCCGCCGGGGCCGCCGCGGCCGCCAGCGACGTCGCCGCCGCCTGCCACGAGGCCGGGTTCGTCCGCCTCGTCGCCACCGCGGACGGCGACGCCCTGGCCGCCACGGGCGTGCTCGCCCGCGCGCTCGACGCCGCCCGCCGGCCGTTCCAGGCCAGCGTCGTCGAGCCGCCGGCCGACCCCGAGCGCCG
The DNA here is from genome assembly GCA_042217345.1 of Haloarculaceae archaeon. GTDB lineage: Archaea > Halobacteriota > Halobacteria > Halobacteriales > Haloarculaceae > Halorientalis. Next base: position 5,567 of record JBDGSW010000007.1, on the reverse strand, counting down.
GACGGAGGCGGATCTCGTCGTCTCGCTGGGCCGCACCGACCCGACCGCCGACTGCTCGCTCGCCCCCGGGAACGTCCCCGTGAGCGAGCTGGCCGTCGCCGCCGCCCGGGAACTCGGCGCCGATCCCGACCCCGTGCTGGCGCTGGCCGGGGCGCGCACTGCGGACGTGACCCCGAGCGGGGATCTCCTGGCGGCCGCGACCGACGCGGGCGCCCAGCGTCGACCTGGCGTGGCGGTGCCGACGCCGGACGTCGCCGACGGGCTGGCGCACTCGACGCTCGTCCACGCGCCGTTCTCGGGCGACCCCGAGGCGGCCAAGGCCGCGCTGGCCGAGCTGGGCCTGCTGACCGAGGCTGTCGGCGAGACCGACGACCTGGAGGCGACAGACCACCGGCGCATCGCGTCGATGGTCGCGGTCCGGACCGTGGGCGCGCCCGAGGCGTCGACCCGTAGCGCCGACGCCGTCGAGCGGGCGCTGCACCCCCACGCCGTCGACAACCCGTTCGCGACGGTCGAGGGCTACGGCGACGTCCTCGACGCGGTCGCGCGCGAACAGCCGGGCACGGGCGTCGCGCTCGCGCTCGGCCACGACGCCGTCGAGGCCGCCACCGATGCCTGGCGCACCCACGCCGAGCGCGCCCACCGCGCGCTGCGGTCGGCGAAAACCGGTCGCTACGACGGCCTGTTCGTCGCCCGCTGTGACCCGGACGACCTCCGGGTCGACGACGCGGCCGACGTCCCGGTCGGGACGGCTGCGCGGCTCCTGCGGGACTTCCGCTCGCCGGAGCCGACGGCGCTGTTCGTCACCGACGGCCGCGCCGCGGTCGCGACGAGCGCGGACGACCCCGACGTCTCGGCCGCGATCGGCGCGGCCGCCGACGGGGTCGAGGGAACCGCCGCCGGAACGGCCCGGCGCGGGCAGGCCAGCTTCGCCTGCGAGCCCGAGGCGTTCGTCCGCGCGTTCAGGGAGGCAGCGACGTGACCCGGCTCGCGACGATTACGACGACGCACGGCGATCCCGAGCGCGCCGCCCGCGTGGCGGCCGCGGTCGAACCGGACAACACCGACGAGATGACGACGACGGTCGACGGCGAGACCGTGCGGACGGTCCTCGAGCGCGAGACGACGGGCGGGCTCGCGTCGACGGTCGACGACTACGCGGTCAACGTACGCATCGCAGACCGACTAACCACCACAAACGACACATGAGCGAACGATCAGTCTCACGACAGCGACAGGGCAAGCAGTGGTACACCGTCCTCGCCCCCGAGCAGTTCGAGCGCGAGGAACTCGGTGAGACCCCTGCGGACGAATCGGAGAAGGTCCTCGGACGGACCATCGAGACCACGCTGGGCGACCTGCAGAACGACGCCAGCGAGAACGACAAGAAGCTGACCTTCAAGGTCACCGAGGTCGCCTCGGACTCGGCGTACACGGAGTTCGCCAGCTTCGAGCTGACCCGCGATTACACGCGCAGCCTGGTGCGGCGCGGCTCCTCGAAGATCGAGGCGTTCGTCACCGTCCTCACGACGGACGACTACCGCCTGCAGATCCAGCCGGTGGCGTTCACGACGAAGTCCGCCGACCACAGCCAGGAGCAGGCCATCCGCCGGACGATGATCGACCTCGTCGAGGAGGCCGCCGCCGACCGCACGATGGAGGACCTCGTCGACAGCGTCGTCACCGGACGGCTCTCCTCGGCCATCTACAACGAGGCCAAGGAGATCTACCCGCTGCGCCGCGTCGAGATCCAGAAGACGACCCTCGAGGCCCACCCCGAGGAAGTCGCCGCCGAGGAGGAGACCTCCGTCGACGTCGACGAAACGGACGTCGAGGTCGCCGACGAAGAAGCCGAATCCGAGTAACCGACCGACGTTTTCGTTTTATTCCCGGCCGAAAGCGCCGGCTACGTCGGTCGTCCCCGCCTCACTCCCGGCCGTCTCGACGGTCCCGTTTTCGCCGGTCGCCCGCGGCGTTCGCGACGCGTCCGCGGTGACGCGGACCGTCCCGACCATCCCCGACTGCTCGTGGGGGATGCAGACGTAGCGGTACGCGCCGGGCTCGTCGAAGCGGTGGCGGTACGTCTCGCCGGGTTCGATCGCGCCCCCGGATCGTTGGAGCCACGCGTCGCGGGCGGACGGTTCGTCGTCGAACCCGCCGGAGGCGAAAAACGCCGCGCCGGCGGGCAGTGCCGACGCGACCGCGGTGACGGTGTGAGCGACGCCGCTCGTGTTCCGCCAGACGATCGTGGTCCCCGGCGCGACCGCGATCGTTCCCGGCCGGAACCGCGCCGAGGACATCCCCACGTCGTACGATCCCTCGGCCGCCGACCGATCGCGGGAACAGCCCGCCAGCGCGGTGGCCGCGGCACCCGCCGCGGCGAGGAACGCCCGTCGTCGCATGCGCGGGGGTGCGAACGGGGGGGTGAAAGCTCGCGCGGTTCGGTGGCGACTCGAAGCCGGCCGGTGGCGCGCGGGCGCGCCGTCGCCGTATCGAACCGACTAAGGCGGCGGTGCTCGGAGCCGGTGGCATGAAGCCGCGGTTCGTCGGCCGGTTGGGCCTCGCAGACGCCGTGACGGTCACCAACGCGGCACTCGGGTTCGCGGCGGCCGTCGCGGCGACCGCGAACCCGGCGCTGGGCGCGCGGCTGATCCTGCTGGCCGCCGTCGCCGACGGTCTCGACGGCGTCGTCGCGCGCGCGGTCGGCTCGACGCCCGTCGGCGAGTTCATCGACTCGCTGGCCGACGTCGCCTCTTTCTGCGTCGCGCCCGCAGTCTTCGTCTTCAGCGTCGCAGCCGGACAGTGGGGACTGGCGCTCACCGGGGCCGACCCGCCCGGCCTGCTCGCCGCGGCGCTCGTCGTGCCCGCGCTGTTCGTCGCCGCCGGCGTCGTCCGCCTGGGGCTGTACACCGCCTACGACATCGAGAACGAACACACCGAGGGCGTCCAGACCACGCTCGCGGCCACGATCCTCGCGGTCGTCTACCTCGCCGGGTTCACGCGCGCCTGGCTGCTGGTCGCGATCGCGGCCGCGTTCGCGTATCTGATGGTCACGACCGTCGAGTACCCCGAACTGCAGGCCAAACACGCCGTCGGCATGGGCGTCGTCCAGGCCGGTGCGATCCTCGCACCGACGGCCTTTCACCGCGTCTTCCCCCGCTTCCTGCTGTTCATGGCCGTCCTCTACCTGATCGGGCCGTGGTTCTACCGGCGGTACCTGCGGTGAGCCGACGGCGACTGGGGAGCGATCGGCCCGGGTGGCAGAATAGAAACGACTTTTTGACAGACGGTCGCACACCGTAGTATGAGCAACGGCGACGACGGCGAGAGCGAGGCGTCGGCCGGAGACGACGAGGCGGCCGACGCGGCGGACGCCGAGGCGCCGGCGACCGTCGACGCGGACGCCGAAGAGGTCGCGAGCGCGCTCGACGACGCCGAGACCGGCCTCGCCGAGGCCGAGACCGAGGCAGATCTGGACGGCGTCGAGGCCGCCCTCGACGAGATCGAGACCGCCCTCGCGGCGCTCAGGCCAGACGAGGACGAAGAAGCCGACGAAGACGGCGAGGTCGACGAGGAGATCGAGGAGCTTGACGGACGCCTCGCGGACCTCCGGGCGGACCTCGAGGACGCGCGCGGCCCCTACGCCGAGGACGTCGCGAGCGAGGTCGAGGCCGCCGCCGAGACGCTGACCGCCGCCGAGTGGACAGAGGACGGCGAGCTCGAGGTCATCCCGGCCGTCGAGGCGTTCCTCGACGTCGCCGGCAGCGAACTACTCGATACCTTCACCACCGACAGCGAGGACCCCGCCGACCTCGCCGCGGCGCTCCAGGCCGTCAGCGACGCCCTCGGGGAGGCCGATCTCGATCCGGACGAGGACGCAGAGAGCATCGAGACGCTGCTTGCCGCGGCCGAGACGCTGACCGAGGAACTCGAGGCCGCCGAGACCTGGGACGACCTGTCCGTCCGGGAGACGCTGGCCCGCCAGGGGTACTACGACGTCCTCACCCCGAAGAATCGCAAGGATTACCCCCCGGACTGGAACGCCGCGAAGCTCCACGCCGACGCCTACAAGCAGGGCGACGAGGAGGCCATCGAACACGTCCTGACCGCCCTCGACACCTTCGAGTCGGACTTCATGGAGGAGAACCTCCTGGACATCTTAGAGCGGATCGCGCCGCCGGAGGCCGTCGAGCCCCTCGAGCAGCGCGCCCAGAAGCGAGCGAAACAGCCCATCCGCGTGCTCGGGAAGATCGGCGACGACGCGCCGGTCGAGACGCTGGTCGAGTACGTCGACGGCGGCGACGCCGCGCTCCGGAAGACGACCATGCGCGCGCTCGGCGCCATCGGCAGCGAGGACGCCACTCAGGCCGTCGCGAACCAGCTCGCCGACGAGAGCGCCGAGATCCGCAGCACCGCCGCCCGCGCACTCGGGCTCATCGGCGACACGCGCGCGATCGAACCCCTCGCCGACGTCCTCGCGGACGACGACGCCGACGAGGTCCGCGCCAGCGCCGCGTGGGCGCTCACCCAGATCGGCACCGCGCGCGCCCGCGAGATCGCCGCCGAGTACGCCGACGACCGCGCCTACATCGTCCAGGTCGAGGCCGAGAAGGCCGGCAGCGAGGGCGAACGCCCCGCCTGACCCCCGGAACCTCCCGCCCCGCACCGTTCTCCGCCACCGCGCTCCGTCCGTAGATTTATCCCTCAGACCGCGACCAACCACGCCCGTGTCCCGCCCGGTGCTCGCGGTCGTGACGCTGGCGGCCCTCGGAGCCGCGTGGCTCCCGGCAGTGACCGCGGCGCCGACCCCCGGCCCCGCGAGCAACACATCGGCGACCATCGTCGAGCTGTGTCCGAATCCAGTGGCCGACGGCGACGCGGGTGAGTTCGTGACGATCGCGCTCTCGGACAGTCCGCCCGACTCGCTGACCCTCGCAGACGACGATGCGGCCGTCGCGCTCTCGACCGGGAACGAGTCCGGGCGCGTGACGTTCTGGACGGCGCCGAACCGGACGCGCGCGCTCGTCGACGGTACCGTTCGGCAGCTTCCCGTCGCCCTGGCGCTCGCCAACGGGGGCGAGAACGTGACGCTCGCGCGTGGGAACCGGACCGTCGATCGCGTCAGCTACGACGACGCCCCCGAGGGCGCCATCGGCCGACCGGGCGACGACGGGATCGAGTGGCGACCCGTGGGCGCGACCGACTTCGACGTGCTCGACGCCGCGGGCGGGCGCGTCACGGCGTTCGTCCTCCCGGACGCGGGAGCCCTCCCGGTCCGGACGCTCGCGAGCGCGCAGCGACGCGTCAGACTTGCGGGCTACACGCTCACCTCGCGGCGGGTCGTCGCCGCGCTGGTCAACGCCAGCCGCCGGGGCGTCGACGTCCGGGTACTTGTCGACGCCGACCCCGTCGGCGGGATGAATCGGCGGGAGGCCCGTGCCCTCGACCGGCTCGCGGCGACAAACGTCTCCGTCTCGGTCCTGGGCGGGCCGCGGGCGCGCTACGACTACCACCACGCCAAGTACGCCGTCGTCGACGACCGGGCGCTGGTGCTGACCGAGAACTGG
>JBDGSW010000192.1:0-24620 GCA_042217345.1 Haloarculaceae archaeon | reverse complement strand
TTTGGCGTCGCGGTAGTACCGCTCGACGGGGAAGTCTTTCACGTACCCGTAGCCGCCGTGGATCTGGATGCCCTCGTTGGCGACCTCGCGGGAGATCTCCGAGGCGTACAGCTTCGCCTGCGCGGCCTCCTTGATGAAGTCCTCACCGCGGATCTTCTTGTCGGCGGCGTCGTGCATGAGCAGGCGCGCGGCCCGCACCTTGGTGTCCATGTCGGCGAGCTTGTGCTGGATGGCCTGGAAGTCGCCGATGCGCTGGCCGAACTGCTCGCGGTCGCCGGCGTACTCCGTGGCGGCGTCGAGTGCGGCCTGGGCGATGCCGATCGAGCGGGCGGCGATCGTGATGCGCCCGCCGTTGAGCGTCTTCAGCGCCTGGACGAAGCCCTCGCCCTCCTCGCCGAGGCGCCGGTCAGCCGGGATCCGCAGGTCGTCGAAGCGCAGTTCCGCGGTGGGACAGCCTTTGTCGCCGAGCTTGTCCTCCGTGCCCTCGACGATGAACCCGTCGTCCTCCTCGGGGCGAACGATAAAGGAGGAGATGCCCCTGTTCCCGGCGTCGGGGTCGGTCTTGGCGAACAGCGTGACGGTGTTGGCGACCGAGCCGTTCGAGATCCAGAGCTTCCCGCCGTCGATGACGTATTCGTCACCGTCGCGCTCGGCCGTCGTCTCCATGGCGGGGACGTCCGAGCCGGCGCCGGGTTCAGAGAGGGCGAACGCGCCGATGTCCTCGCCTTCGGCCAACGGCGTCAGGTACTCCTCCTTCTGGGACTCGTCCCCGAACTCGTAGATCATGTTGCCCGCCAGCGAGATGTGGGCGGCGACGATCGTCCCGAGCCCGCCCGAGCCGCGGGCGATCTCCTCGAGGGCCATCGGGTAGGCGTGGTAGTCCAGGCCGGCACCGCCGTACTCCTCGGGGAAGGGCATGCCCATCAGCCCGAGTTCGGCCAGTTCGTCGACCAGGTCCCACGGGAACTCGTCGGTCTTGTCGATCTCGGCCGCCCGGGGGACGACCTCCTCGTCGACGAAGTCCGCGACCATGTCCTTGATCTGGCGCTGCTCCTGGGTGAGCGAGAGGTCCATGTCCGAGGGTTCGGCGACTCGTTCCTTTACTGTTCTCATCTCTGGGAGAAACCGGCCGCGGGGCCCCAGCGCCGGCGACCGCGGCCCCGGTCACCGCAGGTGGTGCTCGAAGAACTCCCCCTCCCGGCCGACGATCCGCTCGAAGTCCGCGCCGGTGTAGGCGTCGAAGTGCCCGATCGGGTAGCGCACTCGCTCGACGTCGTCCAGCGCGTCGACGGCGGCGTCGGTCGCGGCCGCCGGGATGATCCGGTCCTCGGTGGCCTGGGCGACGAACACCGGACAGTCGACGTCGCCGGCCTCGGCGACGGGGCGGTAGGACTGGACCGCGAGGAAAAAGCGCGCCGCGACCTCGTTGTCCCACGTCTCGCGCTCGTCGGCGGGAACTAGCGACTCGTACCCGGTCTTTGCGCCGGGGGTGTTCAGGACGCCAAAGGACTCGGGCTCGGCGACGACCGGCACGTAGTTCGGCTCGCGGCGGGTCAGCCAGCGGCCGGCGTCGCGCAGGAACGCGCTCGACGCCGCGCGGGCGTAGTCGAGCCCGCCCTGCCGGACGAGGTGGAGTGCGTTGCGCAGGCCGTCGGTGAACGGCACCTGCGCGACGACGGCGTCGACGTCGCCGTCGCGGGCGGCCACGGTGAGGACGTGCCCGCCGCTGAAGGAGGTCCCCCACAGGCCGACACGCTCGCCGTCGACCGCGTCGAGCGAGCGGGCGTTACCCACCGCGGCCTGCCAGTCGGTGACCTGCATCGACGGCGAGATCACGCGGCGTGGCTCGCCGTCGCTGTCGCCCCACCGCCGGTAGTCGAACAGCAGGACGGCGAACCCGAGGTCGGCGAAGCGCTCGGCGAACGCGGGCAGCCGCGCCGTCCGGTGGCCGCCGAGGCCGTGGGCCATCACGATTACCGGCGGGTCGGCGACGTCGTCGGGCTCGTAGAGCCACGCCGCGCACCTGGTCCCCCCGCTCTCGAAGTCGACGTCGCGTCGCTTGACTGCCATGTCGGTTCGTTTCGTCTCCGAGGCCGCGCAAAACAATTGCGGAATCCGGGCGGGCTCAGCACCGAACGACCCGCTCTCGGGGGAGCGTAACGGCGACGCGCTCGCCCGGCCGTGGCGGTTCGGCAGCGAACGCGTCGAGCGTGATACCGGCGCCCGACAGCGTCACGCGGTGGGCGACGTCCTCGCGGACGACCCGTTCGACCGCCGCGGTCAGATCCGGGTCGGCGCCGTCGAGGACGACGTGTTCCGGCCTGATGGCCAGGTGCTCGCCCGATCCGTCGACGCCGGCGAACCGCTCGCCTCCGTCGTCGATCGCGGAGATCGGCACGCAGTTGCTGCCGGTGAACCTGGCGACCAGCGGCGAGTTCGGGCGCTCGAAGACCGCGTCGGGGTCACCGGTCTGGACGACCCGGCCCTCGTGGAGGACGACGATGCGATCGGCGAGCGCTCGCGCCGTCGTCCGGTTGTGCGTGACGTAGACCGCCGGCAGCTCGTCGAGGACGTCCTGGAGGTCCGCGCGCAGGGACTGCCGCGTCGGCACGTCCAGCGCCGACAGCGGCTCGTCGAGCAGGAGGAGCGCGGGATCGACCGCCAGCGCGCGGGCCAGGGCGACGCGCTGTCGCTCCCCGCCCGACAGCGTCGGCGGGTAGCGGTCGGCGAGGTGGCCGACGCCCAGGCCCTCGAGGAGCTCGTCCGCGTCCCGACTCGACTCCCGGTAGCGCTGGCCGAACGCGACGTTCTCGCGTGCGGTGAGGTGCGGGAACAGCGCGTAGTCCTGGAAGACGAACCCGAAGCCCCGATCCTCGGGGGGCAGGTCGGTCAGCGCCCGGCCGTCGAGGTCGACGGTCCCCTCGTGATCGTGGAAGCCGGCGATCGTCTCCAGCAGGAGGGTCTTGCCGCTCCCGCTGGGCCCGAGGACGACCAGCGTCTCGTCGTCGCTGACCGAAAGATCGGCTACGACGGTGAACGGCTCGGCGTTGGGGGCGACGAACCGCGCCCGCAGGTCGACGCGCAGGGTCACGGCGTCCCCCGTTCCAGGCCGTCGTAGGCCAGCCAGCGGACCAGCAGGAAGATCGCGGCGCTCAACACGAGCAGGATCGCCGCCACCGCGCCCGAGCGCTGCAGCGAGTAGGTCACGTACGTGTTGAAGATGAACACGGGCGCGTGCTGGGTCGATACCTCGCCCAGCCCCGGGAAGAAAAACGAGACGGTGTAGGCGACGATCGCGACCGAGCCGAACTCCGAGACCGACCGCGCCCACGCGAGCACGCCGCCGGTCAGGATGCCCCTCGCCGACAGCGGCAGCGTCACGCGGACGAAGGTGGCCACCGGGCCGGCGCCGTGGACCCGCGCCGCGTACCCGAGCCGAGGATCGACCGACTCGAAGGCCTCGCGGGCGGCGTTGACGGCGAACGGCGCGCTGACGAAGGTGAGCGCGATCACCATCCCCGTGAGCGTGCCGAGGATCTCCACCTGCGGGAAGGCCGCGCCCTTCCCGAACCCGAACAGGATGAGGATTCCCGCGACCGAGTGGGGGATCACCAGCGGGAGGTCGACCAGGCTCTCGACGAGCGGCTGGCCCGGGAACCCCTCCGAGAGGGCGAACGCGAGCGGGACGCCGAACGCCAGCGCGACCAGCGCGGCCAGGAAGGGCCCGTAGACGGTCAGGACGAGCATCCGGTGGACCTGCGGGTCCCGGGCCATCTTGACCACCAGCGACGGGTCCTGGTTGGCGAAGAACATCGCGATGGGCAGGGCCAGCACCAGGAGCATGACGCTGCCCAGCGCCGCGGCCGCCACGCCGACGAGGCCGCCCTGCGAGGCGTACCCGAGGGCGGCGGCGCTCGCGAGGGCGAACAGCGCGTACAGCGTCGGCTGGCCGATCGCGTACAGGATCGCGAACGCCGTCAGCTGGACCGTCAGGACGGCGAGCACGACGCCGGCCGTCGCGAACCGGCCCAGCCGACCGCCCGACGCAGCGGTCGCGGCGTCGGAGACCGACCCCTCACGCGTGGTCATCGTCGCACGGTTACAGCTGTATCGGGCCGAGCGCGGACTTGGCCTCGGCGTGGCTCATAACGCCCCCGGGCACCTTGCCCTTGTGCGCCTGCGGCACGATCGCGGGGTTCACCGGTTGCAGTCCGTTGTCCTTCACGATCGAGCGTCCCTCCGCAGAGACCATAAACTCGACCCACTTCGCGCCGAGGTCGGGGTGCTCGGCGTTGCTCGGGACCGTGATGCCGTAGGCGATCGGTGCGCCGGTGTACTTGTTGTCCCCGGCGTGGACCTCGGCCTTCGCGTAGTGGTCGGCGTACTTCGAGGTGGCCTTCGAGAGGTCGACCGCCGGCTGGAGGTCGAGGACCTCGACGTCGTGGCTGGCGCCCGCGGACTTGTACTCCCAGGCGTAATCGAGCTTGCCCGAGTGCAGCTGGGCGATCAGGTCTGTCTCCGTCCCCGTCGGCACCTTCGCCTTGTCCGTCAGCGTCTGGTACGTCGAGTCGTCGTACAGCCGCTCGCCCTCGAAGGGGGTCTTCCCGAGCTGCATCGCCATCTCCGAGCGGTAGCCGTTGGGATCGGCCGCCGGATCGCTGTGGGCGAAGGTCACGTCGTCGCGCGCGAGGATCTCCCACCAGTTGTCCGTGCCGATCTCGTCGGCCCCGGTCGAGTCCTTCGTGTAGGCGATCGCCATCGCGTTCGTCGTGAACACCGAGTACCAGTTCGCGTAGTCCGGCAGGAAGTCGTCGCGCAGCAGCCGGAAGTCCGAGACGCCCAGGACGTCGGCTTTCCGCCCCTGGTTGGTGATCTTCTTCATCGAGGACACCGAGCCAGCGGCCTCGCGCTTGACCGTGACACCGTTCTCGTCCTCGAACTTCGACTGGGCGTCCTCGAACGTCGCCGAGAGGCTCCCGGCGTGGAAGATCGTCATCGAGTCCGCGCCGCCACCGCCGCCGCCACCGCCGTTGTCGTCGTTCCCCTGCGAACACCCCGCCAGCAGCGCGACGCCGGCGCCCACCGCGCCGGCCAGGTAGCCGCGCCGCGACACTGTCCGTCCACCGTCCACCGTCCCAGGTCGTTGTTCCGACATGGATACAACGCCGTTCCGCATCGCTCGACATAACGTCTTTGGTAACAACCCGCATCAGGAGTGCTATGGACGTCACGGCGGACTTCGACGCGCGACTGGCCAGCGGCGACGTCGCGCTGACCGGCCGGGATCGCGAACTGCTCGCGGCCATCGACGAGCACGGGTCGCTCAACCGGGCCACGGCCGAACTGGGGCGGTCCTACTCGCACGCCCAGCGCCGCATCGTCGAGCTCGAGGCGGCGTTCGGGCCGCTCGTCGACCGCGAGCGCGGTGGCGAGCGCGGCGGCGGCAGCGAGCTCACCGAGGGCGCGCGCTCGCTGCTGGCGGCCTTCGACCGCGTCCGCGCCGAGTTCGCTGGCGTCGCAAGCGCCCAGGACACCGTCCTCGCCGGGACCGTCGCGGACCGCGACGGCGAGCTCGCCGTGATCGACACGGCCCTCGGGTCCGTGCGCGCGATCGCCCCGCCCGACGCCGAGGCGGTCGACGTCGCCGTCCGCGCCGACGCCGTCACCCTCAACCGCCCGAACGAGGCGCCCGAGCCGGGCGGGACCAGCGCGCGCAACCAGTTCCGCGGGACGGTCGCGACCGTCGACCGCGGGGAGGCGATCGCAACGGTCGCCGTCGACGTGGGCGACGGCGTCGCGCTGACCGCGCTGGTGACGCTCGACAGCGTCGAGCGCCTGGATCTGGCGACCGGTACGCCCGTGGTCGCGTCGTTCAAGGCGACCGCGACGCGGGCGGTCCCGCGGGACCTCCGCTGACGCGCCTCGGCGCCCGCTCGCGCCAGAGGTAAACGCTTACCCGGCCGGAGCGGGACGCTCCCGACAGCGAGATGTCGCCGACCCTATCCGAGTTACAGGACGTCCTCGACTGGCAGGCCGTGGCGGTGCTCAGAGCGATCGACGAGCGCGACGGCGCGACCGCCGACGCGGTGGCCGACGCCGCCGACCTCGACCGCGAGACCGTCGCCGACCGCTGTCGGCAGCTGTCGACGCTGGGGCTGATCGCCGAGGTCGACGACGAGTCCGACGAGCTCTACGACGTGACCGGCGCCGGCCACGGCGCCATCGGCTCCGGGCTGTACGACGAATACGACCTCGTCGGCGAGCCGGACATCGACGAGCTGGCCGAGCGGGTGGCCGAGCTGCTGGACCGCCGCGACGCGCTCCGGGAGGAGGCCGACGCGCTCCGCGAGGACGCCGAGGACGTCAGAGTCCGCGCCGAGCGCCAGTTCGGCGACCGGGAGGACGTCGCCGCCGAGTTCGAGTCGCTGCTCTCTGACGTCGAATCGCTGGCCGAGCGGCTGTCCGACGAGTGAGCGCTCAGCCCTCGTAGTCGTAGAAGCCCCTCCCGGTCTTCTTCCCGAGGTCGCCGGCCTCGACCTTCCGCTTGAGCAGGTACGGCGGCTGGTAGCGATCGCCCAGCTCCTCGTGCAGCGTCTCCATCGCGTCCAGGCAGATGTCCAGGCCGATGTGGTCGGCCAGCGTGAGCGGGCCCATCGGGACGTTGGTTCCCAGGGTCATGCCGGCGTCGATGTCGCCTTTCGAGGCGACGCCCTCGTCGAAGGCGCGGATGCCCTCGGCCAGCCAGGGCATGAGGATGCGGTTCGTGACGAACCCCGGCTTGTCGTCGGACTCCCAGGTCGTCTTGCCGAGCGACTCCGCCAGGTCGTGCGCCAGCTCGACTGTCTCGGGGTCGGTCTTCTCGCCGACGACGAGTTCGACTCCCTCCATGAGCGGCACCGGGTTCATGAAGTGCAGCCCGACGACCTTCCCGGGGCGCTCGGTCGCGCTCGCGATCGAGGTGATCGAGAGCGTGCTGGTGTTGCTCGCCAGCACCGCGTCCGCGGGGACGACCCCGTCGAGCTCGGCGAAGACGTCCCGCTTGATCTCCATCTTCTCGACGATCGCCTCGACGACGAAGTCCACGTCGGCGAAGTCCGCGAGGTCGGTCGTGCCGGTGATCCGCTCGCGGGCGGCGTCGGCGGCCTCGCGGTCGAGCTCGCCCTTCTCGACGAAGCGGTCGAGGCTCGATTCGACGTTGCCGAGCCCGCGGTCGACGATGTCCCGGTCGACGTCCCGGAGGACGACCTCGTAGCCCTCGACGGCCGCCACCTGTGCGATGCCGTGGCCCATCGTTCCCGCGCCGATCACGCCGATCCGATCGATCGCATCGAGTGTACCCATGCTCGGACCCGTCGTCGCGACGGAGCGTAAGCCTGGCGTCCGCGTCGCGAGCCAGGCGGCCCGGAGTGGGCGACAGCGGACGGGTACGGCGTCCGAGCGGCCGCCGAGGCGGTCCAACAAGATTATTAGCGAACGTGAGGCACGAACGGATGTATGATCCCAATCGACGACAGCCCGCTCGCCCGCGACGGGAAGGTGCTGATCCTCGCGTACGATCACGGGCTGGAGCACGGGCCGGTCGACTTCGAGGGGCGACCCGAGAGCGCGGACCCCGAGAACGTCTTCGAGACCGCGACCCACGACGCGGTCACCTCGCTGGCCGTCCAGAAGGGCCTCGCCGAGGCCTACTACCCCTCCTACGAGGACGACGTGGACCTGCTGGCCAAACTGAACGGCACGTCGAACCTCTGGCGCGGCGAGCCCGATTCGGCGGTCAACTGGTCGGTCGACTACGCCCACGAGGTCGGCGCCGACTCGATCGGCTTCACCGTCTACGGCGGCTCGAACAACGAGATCGAGATGGTCGAGGAGTTCCGCGACGCCCAGGAGAAAGCCCGCGAATACGACATGCCCGTCGTCATGTGGTCGTACCCGCGCGGCCAGGGCCTGCGCAACGCCAACACGCCCGAGACCATCGCCTACGCCGCTCGCCTGGGCCTCGAACTCGGCGCCGACGTGGCGAAGGTCAAGTACCCCGGCAGCCAGGAAGCCATGGAACAGACCGTCCGGATGGCCGGCAAGACGAAGGTCGTCATGTCCGGCGGCTCGAAGCGCAGCGACGAGGAGTTCCTCTCGAACGTCAAGTCCGTCATCGACGCTGGCGGGGTGGGCCTGGCGGTGGGTCGCAACGTCTGGCAGCGCGACAATCCCACGCGCATCCTCGACGCCCTCGAGAAGGTCATCTTCGAGGAGACCTCCGTCGAGGAAGCCCTCGACGCGGCCGAGTCCGCGGCGGCCCCGGAAGCCGAATAGATGTCCGACCCTCGAGAGCGCGTTCTCGACGCCGTCGCCGCGACCGCGCCCGAGGTCCGGGCCGGCCTCACCGGCCGGCGCGAGTACGGCACCGCCGAGAACCCCTCGGGCGAGCAGATGCTCGCCGCCGATCTGCACGCCGACGAGCTGCTCGAGGAGCGTCTGCTCGCAGTCGACGCCGTCGCCAGCTACGCCAGCGAGGAGCGCGAGGACGTCAGCGAGGCCGCCGACGGGGGCGCCCTCCACGTCGCCTGCGACCCGCTCGACGGCTCCTCGAACCTGAAGTCCAACAACGTGATGGGGACGATCGTCGCAGTCTACGACGAGCCCCTGCCCGCACCCGGCAGCGCGCTCGTCGCCGCCGCGTACGTCCTCTACGGCCCCATCACGACCATGATGGCCGCCGTCGACGGCGACGTCACGGAGTACGTGATCGACCAGGACGGTCGACGGGCGGTCGACGAGGACGTGACCCTACCCGAGGAACCGGTCGTCTACGGCTTCGGTGGGCGCGTCCCCGACTGGCCCGGTGAGTTCAAATCGTACGCGCGCGAGATCGAGGACGAACTGAAGCTGCGCTACGGGGGCGCGATGATCGGCGACGTCAGCCAGGTGATCGAGTACGGCGGGATCTTCGCGTACCCGGCCCTGGAGTCGGCGCCGAACGGCAAACTGCGCCTGCAGTTCGAGGGCAACCCGATCGGCTACATCGTCGAGTCCGCCGGCGGGCGCTCCTCGGACGGCTCGCAGTCGCTGCTCGCGGTCGAACCCGACGAACTCCACCAGCGCGTACCGGTTTACGTCGGCAACGCCGAGCTGATCGACCGGCTGGAAGCCGCACTGGCCGACTGACCGGTATTTTCACCTTCGCCTCAGCTCACCGAGACGCCGTTTCCGGCGCTGTCCTCCCCGAAGATGTCGGTGTGGAACGTGCGCTCGATGGGCGGCGGCGAGAACGTCCGGCTCCCCCGACCGAACTGCGAGAGGTCGACCCGCACGGCGTAGTCGAAGCGGGCGGTCGTCGTCTGGTCGTTCCTGACGTGGGTGACCCACCAGTCGTCGAGCTTGCGGTTGTCGACGACGAACCGGGCGGAGACGTTCGTGGTGGTCTTCGGGGGGATCGCCGAGAGGTTTCGCGTCGAGCCGTTCCCGACCTCGACGCCGTTCATCGTCACGCCGTAGGTGACGTTGTCGATGGGGACGGCATAGCTGTGGGGGTTGGTGACAGTGAGGTTCGCGCGGACGACGGTCCGATTGCGCGTGACGGTGCCCCAGTGGGCCCGGGTCCGGTTGACGTACAGCACCGGGTTCGAGACGCCCGGCACGCTGGCGTTGACGGGGACCGTCCGGTTCGTCTCGAACACGGAGATCACGTTCGTGTCGATCGAGCGGTGGGCGATCCGACGGGAGACCGAGCGGTCGAGCACCGTCGACGTGACGGTCCCGCGGACGGTGAGGTTCGTGTGCTCGCCGTTGCGAACGTGTGTGACCCACCACCGTGGGATGCGGTCGTTGCGCAGCGTCGTCCGCACGCGGACGGTCGAGTTGTCGCTGGGCAGGTACAGCCCGGTGCGGCTCCCGCTGCCCATGCGGATGCCGTTCATGTACACCGCGTGACTGACGTCGGCGCCGGCGAGCGAGAGCGGGATCGGGTTGGGGTTGGTGACGGTGAGGTTCGAGCTGACGACCGTCGCCGACGCGTTGGCGCCGGCGAAGTGGTTGTCCACGTCGACGACAGACGGGACGCCGAGGACGCCGGTCGCCGAGGCGGTCCCCACGAGCAGGCCCACGACGGCGAGGGCGATCAGCACCGCGGCGAGGGCTCTGACCGGCGAGAGCGCCAGCAGGCCCCTGGAATCGGACTCGTCCATGTCCGCGTCCCTACGGCGCCCACGGATAACCCCGCTGTGACCTTTCACGACCGCCTCGGGCCGTAAGCACCGCCTACCGCGACCGGGCGTCCGGCTCGCCGTCCTCGGCGGCCAGCCCACGGTCCGCGACGACCGACAGGACCGACCCCACGACGTCCCCGGGCGAACACGAGACGGCCGGCGCTCCTGACGGGAGGTCCGCCGGCAGCGACCGCTCGCCCGCGTCCGCCTCGTCGACCAGCACCGTGCCGGCGGCGGCGCTCGCGTAGCGGGGGAGGGCGTCGCGCACGCCCGCGGGCGGATTGGCCACGACGAGGACCGACTCCGCGCCGAGCAGGTCGACGGCCCGCTCGTGAGTCGCGTGATCGACGGCGCCGAACGCCGGCGCCGTGACGGCTTCGATCTCCCGCGCGTCGGCCGCGGCAGCCGTCACGTCGCCCTCGGGGAGGACGCCCGCGGTCACGGCCACGCCGGCGTCGTCGAGCGCCGCGAGGACGCGCGCGCCCAGCCGCCCGCTCCCGACGAGCTGGACGGCGAGGTCCCGGTCGGGCCGGTCGGTGAGGGCGGCGACCGACGGCGAACCGGTCGCGGGATCGGTCGTCACGGCGGTGGTGGCGTCGAAGGCCGGGTCGAGGTACTCGCTCTCGAGGACGCTCTCGGGCGGGCCGGTCGCGAGCAGGTCGCCGTCGGCCAGCAGGCAGAGGCGATCGCAGAACCGGGCGGCGAGATCGAGGTCGTGGATCGCGGCGACGGCGGTCTTCCCGCCGGCGACGAGATCCGAGACGAGCTGCAGCGTACGCACCTGGTGGTTGACGTCGAGGCTCGCGGTGGGTTCGTCCAGCAGGAGGACGGGCGCGTCCTGGGCGAGCGCGCGGGCGAGCATGACGCGCTGGCGCTCGCCGCCGCTGACCGCGTCGATCGAGCGGTCCGCCAGGGCTGCGGTCGCCGTTCGCTCGAGCGCGCGCTCGACGTGGCGGCGGTCCTCGCGGTAGTCGCCGCCGCCGAGCCGGCCGTGGTACGGCGTCCGGCCCATGGCGACGATCTCGCGGACGCTGAAGTCGAAGCCCACCGAGGGCTGCTGAGGAACGGTCGCGACCAGCCGACCCAGTACGCGGGCCGAGCAGTCGGCGACCGGCCGGCCGTCGACCGCGACGGCGCCGGCGGCCGGTTCCAGCACGCCGTTGATCGCGTGCAGCAGCGTCGTCTTCCCGGCGCCGTTGGGCCCGACGAGGCCGACGAACGCGCCCTCCTCGACCGACAGGGACAGCCCCTCGAGCACCGGGCGGCCGCCGCGCGACACCGCGAGGTCGGAGACGTCGATCACAGCGCGTGCACCTCCCGGGTGCGCAGCAGGTACAGGAAGAAGGGGGCGCCGACGGCGGCGGTGACGATGCCGACGGGCAACTCGGCCGGGCCGGTCCGGGCCACCGTGTCCGTGATAACGAGGAAGGTCGCGCCCGCCAGCGCGCTCGTCGGGAGCAGAATTCGGTGGTCCGGGCCGACGAGCAGGCGCATCACGTGCGGGACGATCAGGCCGACGAAGCCGATGACGCCCGCGACGGCGACCGCGCCGGCGGTGACGACGCTCGAGAGCACCAGGAGGACGCGCTTGGTGCGTTCGACCTCGATGCCCAGCGTCTGGGCGTCGACTTCCCCGAGCAACAGGACGTTCAGGTCGCGCGCGTAAGCCATGAGCGCGGCGAACGCCAGGACGGTCAGCGGCAGCGTCACCTCGACCTGGCCCCAGGAGGCGGCCCGGAGCGTCCCCATCAGCCAGTAGACGGCCGTCCGCAGGCTCTCGCCGGACTGCAGCAGCAGGTACGAGACGGCGGCGCCGAGGAAGGTCTGGACGGCGACGCCCGCCAGCAGGAGCGTCGCCACGGGCGTGCGCCCGCCCTCGGTCGCGATGAGGTAGACGGCGAACGCGGCGGCGATCGCGCCGAGGAACGCCGCAGTCTGAAGCCCCAGCGGGATCGCCAGCGGGAGGGCGATGGTGAGAACCGCCCCGACGGCCGCGCCCGAGGAGACGCCGACGATCGAGGGATCGGCCATCGGATTGCGGAAAAAGCCCTGCATGACCGTCCCGGCCGCCGCCAGCGCGAAGCCGACGACGGCCGCCAGCGCGATCCGCGGGAGGCGCACGCGGTGCACGATCAGTTCAGCCGTCTGCGGGACAGAAAACGAGAACGGGTACACGTAGCTGACTGTCGGCACGGGGACCGGCACCGCGAGCCCGAACGCGTGGGCCGATCGGACGGCGACGGCGACGCCAGCGGGGACGCCGACGGCGTTCGCGGTCGCCTTCGCGACGACGAGCGGATCGATCGGCGTCGCACCGACGGTCGCGCTCGCGACGACGGCCGCGACGAGCGCGACTGCCAGCCCTCCGGACCAGACGGTCGCTCGCGCCGCGGTGTGCATGTGCTACAACCGCGGTTGCGGTAGTCAAATATTTATTGGATAACGCCGCACCAGCAACCGATGCGACGACGCACGATCGCGTTCACCGCGTTCCTGGTCGGATTGCTCCTCACAGCGCCCGCGTCCGCTGCGTCGCCTGCCGTCGGCGCCGCCGGTGGCGTCGCGGCGGCGACGTCGGCACCGGACTGCTCGCTTCCGGTGACGCTGACTGACGCTACCGGGACGCGGGTGACCGTCGACGAGCGACCCAAGCGGATCGTGACGCTGCAGCCCAGCGACGCGCAGACGGCCTGGACGATCGGCATCCAGGACCGGGTCGTGGGACTGCCAATCAACCAGTACACGGCCTACCTCGACGGCCGCGAGGACAAGACGAACGTCAAGAACGACGACCTCTCGGTGAACGTCGAGAAGGTCGTTGCCCTCCGGCCGGACGTCGTGCTCGCCGCGAACGTGACCGACCCCCAGACGGTCCGGAAGCTCCGGCAGGCCGGACTCACCGTCTACGAGTTCGGGCTCACGGAGTCGCTGGATCAGATCGGCCGGAACCTGGAGACTGTCGGGCGCCTCACCGGCTCGTGTCAGGCGGCCGCGGACGCCGCCGACGAGTATCGCCAGCGCGTCGCGACGGTCCGACGTGCGGCGGAACTGGCCAACGAGACGCCGTCGGCGCTGTACCACATGCGCGGGGACTACACCGCCGGGACTGGCACGTTCATCGATGACGTGCTCACGACGGCCGGAGCGACCAACGTCGCCGCCCAGGCTGGTATCACCGGCTACAAGCCGCTGAATCGGGAGGTCGTCGCCAACCGCTCTGTCGACTGGCTCGTCCACGCGCGCGGGACGACGGTCCCGCACGACGCTCCCTACGCTCAGACGACGGCCGTCCGTCGGAACCAGACGATCGCGCTGAACGAGAACTACCTCAACCAGCCCGGGCCCCGGGTCGTGGTCCCGCTGACGCGACTGGCCAAGCGCTGGCACCCCGACGCGCTCGCGCGGGCCAACGAGACGGTGGCGAACGTCACGGATACTGGCGGCTCGACTGGCTCGGACGCGACCACGACGGACTCCGCGTCCGGGTTCGGCCCCGGGTTCGGCGCGGGGGTTGGGCTCACGGCGCTGGCGATCGGCGCCCTGCTGGCTCGTCGGCGCCGCTGAGCCGGGCGGTTGGAAAGGCCCTTAAGCCGCGCGGGTCGTCTTCTCGGGTATGGTGGAGAACGTCATCTGGCCGGCCTTCCTCGACGCGGACCTGTCCCGCGCGGAGGGCCGGCGGGTCAGCCGCGAGCAGGCGGTCGCCGACCCGACGGTCGACGAGATCGCCCAGGCCGTCCAGCAGGTCGGCTACGACGCCGTCATCGAGCGCGACAAGCAGTACCCCCGCGAGTGGGAGCCCCGCGGCCGGGTCCTCGTGAAGGACGCCGACGACGCGACCAAGAGCGACCTCCTGGGCGCCGTGGCAGCCTACCTCGACGTCATCCGGGCATGAAACGCGTCGGCGAGGTGGTGCGGACGGCCCAGCAACTCGCGGTCGTCCGCGCGCCGGACGACGACTACCCGGGGTTCGGCACGTCGGTCGTCGACGAGAACCTCGCGGAGATCGGCCGGGTCGTCGACGTGTTCGGGCCGGTAGAGCGCCCCTACCTGGCGGTCTCGCCCGCCGACGGGGTCCAGTTGCCGACGCTACTCGGGGCAGTCCTGTACGCGCGGTGACCGGCGGGCGGGCAGTGGGGCCGGGGTTCGCAATTCTGAAACCGGAGCCGCGTGAGGTGGGGGTATGGAGCAACGCACGCGGGCGTACATCGCCTGCGGGTTCATCGGGGTGATCTTCCTGCTCGTCCAGGTGGGGGCGCTGGCGCTCGTTCACCCGTTCAAGCAGGCCGGCCTCCAGGCCGTCGAGAACCCCCAGGACCCGACCAACAGCTTCGCCTACGTCGCGGCGATCCTGGTCGCGACAGTGGTCATGCTCGCGGCCATCAAGTACGGTGGCGAGCGGCTCATCCGCGCGTTCGTCGTCGCCTCCGGCGTCTACCTCTCGTGGTACGTCTTCCGGGTGGTCGTGCCCGCAGTGGTCACCGTCGACGGGCTCAACGTCCTCGGCGTCGCCGCGGCCGTCCTGCTAGGGATCGCGCTGTACGCTTATCCGGAGTGGTACGTGATCGACGCCGCCGGGATCGTCATGGGAGCCGGCGCCGCGGGGCTGTTCGGCATCAGCTTCGGCCTGTTGCCCGCGCTGGTGCTGCTTGTCGTGCTCGCGGTCTACGACGCGATCAGCGTCTACGGCACCGAGCACATGCTGGCGCTGGCCTCCGGCGTCATGGAGCTCAAGGTGCCGGTCGTGCTGGTGATCCCGCTGTCGCTGTCGTACTCGTACCTGTCGGCGGAGATGCCCGATCCCACCGGCGAGGTCGACGAGGCGGCGGCCAACGGCGGCGAACCGCCGGCCGAGGCCGACACCGACGAGGGCGACGACGCCGACGAGGCGTTCGACCGCGACGCCATGTTCATCGGCCTGGGCGACGCGGTGATCCCCTCGGTGCTGGTCGCGAGCGCGGCCTTCTACCCGCCGTCGACCGTCCCCACCGTGACCGTCGCGGGCGTGACGGCCACGCTCCCGGCCGTGACGGCCATGATTGGGACGTACGTCGGCCTCGCAATCTTGCTGCGGATGGTCTTGAAAGGCCGCGCCCACGCCGGGCTACCCCTGCTCAACGGCGGGACGATCGCCGGCTACCTCGTCGGCGCGCTGGCGGCAGGCGTCCCGCTGGTCCAGGCGCTCGGGCTCTCGGGGCTGCTCTGAGTCACTCCAGGTCGCCGAACATCGCCTCGCTGGCCGGGGCGAAGGAGATCGTCTCGCCGAGGCCCCGCTCGACCGCGCGCTCGTAGAGCATGTGCGCGGCCGCGACCGTCTCGATGGCCGTCCCGCCGCTGTCGAACAGGGTGATTTCGTCGGCGCTCTCGCGGCCCGGGACGGTGCCGGCGACGACGTCACCGAGCTCGGCGTAGACGTGATCGGCGTCGATCGCGCCCGTCTCGACGGCGTGCATGAACGCGCCCGCGTCCTGCTCGGTCCGCGCGCGCAGGTCGGGGACGTACTTGGCGCGCGCGACGGTGGTGTCGTCGATCTCGCGCTTTTCGGTGTCGTACTGCCCCATCGCGGTGACGTGAGTCCCGTCCTCGAGGCGGTCGCCGTCGAACACCGGCTCGGGGGCGTTGGTGGCCGTGATCACCACGTCGGCGCCCTCGATCGCGGCCGCGCTGGAGGCGACGGCGGCGACGGTCGGCTCCAGGCGCTCGTTCATCTCCGCGGCGAAGGACTCGCGGTGCTCCTTGGTGGGCGAGTAGACGTCGACGCGATCGAAGTCACGGACCGTCGTCGTCGCGAGCAGCTGGCCGCGCGCCTGCGCGCCGCTGCCGACGATCGCGAGCGAGCGAGCGTCCTGGCGCGCGAGCGCGTCGACGCCGACGGCACCGACGGCGCCGGTCTTGTAGGGGTTGAGGCTGGCGCCGTCCAGCAGCGCGAGCGGGCGCCCGCTGTCGGCGTCGTACAGCGCGAGCATGAAGTGCGCGTCGCGCGCGCCGAAGCCCGCGCCGTAGGTGTAGGTCCCCATCGCCCCGGTGTCGGGGAGGATCGCGAGGTAGGCGGTGAAAAAGCCCGGCGGGTCCTCGTTGAGGAGTTTGGTGCGCGGCGCGGCGGGCGCGCCCTCGCCGCGCTGGCGGTAGCCGTCACGGACGGCGTCAACGTACTCGGGGGGCGTCGCGAGGCCGGCGAGTTCGTCGCTGGTCAGGAACAGGGCTTCGGCGTCGTCGGCTCCGGTCATAGGCGAGCCTACCCGTCACCGCACCTTGAGTGTGCGGGATGGGAATGCGGGGTTAGTCTGCGGAGAATGGCGCGGCGTCCGTCGCGCTGGTTGCGTTACTCGACTGCTGGCCGGCCGGCGCGTCCACCGGCGCGTTGACGAACATCGCGTGGCCGATCAGGCCGACGGCCACGAGCGAGGCCAGCGGGACCGCAGTAGTGATGCCCAGTCCCGTGGCCACGAGCACGGCGCTGATTCCCGCGAGTGAAACCGGAATGAGTCCCAGAATGATGTCGTAATATCCCGTCATAACGTACAATCATATACGATGGTAGGGGACATAAGTGTTTCCCGTAATCTCGGGGTAACCTTCCATGTAGGCACCGGATATTTACTCTGGGGTTTTTACAGCGCCCACACGTAACTTATGGCGATGTGATTCGCCGAAATCGGCCGTTCCACGCCGTTTCGAGGAGGAATGAGCACTGCGAATATCTCGATGGGACGAGTGCAATCGGGGCAGAGGCCCCTGCGGGGGGCCCTCCGAGAGTCCCGGGGTCTGGTGACGGGCTCGATTCGGCGTCGGGGGGGAGTGGGCCGGAACGCGCCATTTCAACTATTCATAGTGAAAATACACGATAATTAGTGTGCCTTCTTGCGTTTCCGGTTTTCTCTATTGATAACATAGGCCGAGGACTTATGCCGTAGCGTGGGAGAGGTTCACGTGGAGGCAACCGGCGGCGGCCTCGGGCCGCCCAGCTACCAATGAGCATCCACAACACGGATCACGACGACGCCTCGGACGGTCGCGGAGAGCGGCGCTACGCCGAACTGCGAATCGGCGACGACGAGTTCGTGATCTACGACCGCCAGAACCACGAGGCGTGGATCCAGTCCGACGTCGCCGTCGAGATCGGCGACGAGTGCTGAACGGACAGCCCGGTGGCTCCGCCCGGTAATCGGATCGCCACTACTTCCCCGCCCCCGGCGTATCGACGCACGTCGGTCGCGTGCGTTCTGTTGTTGGCGTGGAGGCGCCGGGAATCGACGCGTTGAAACTGGTGAGTGGTGAACACGACGGACGTGAACGACAACGACAGGTCCATCGTCGGGCTCGTGACGGTCGCGCACGCGATGGTGCACACCTACGAGCTGTCGATCCCGCTCTTGCTGCCGCTGTGGCTCGCGCAGTTCGACCGGCTGGACCTGTTGGTGACGTCCGTTCCCGTCAACGCGGCGACGCTGGGGCTGCTCGTGACGGTCGGGTTCGCCCTGTTCGGCCTGGGGTCGCTACCCAGCGGCGTGCTGGTCGACCGCGTTCCCGCCCGCGTGCTCATCACGGGCTGTCTGACGGGCATGGGCGCGTCCTTTCTCGTGCTCGCCGTCGCGCCCTCGGCGGCGTTCGTCGGCGTCGCCCTCGCGCTATGGGGGATCGCCGCCAGCGCCTACCACCCCTCGGGCCTGTCGCTCATCAGCCGCGGCGTCGAGGACCGCGGCAGCGCCTTCGCCTTCCACGGCATGGCGGGCAACGTCGGCACCGGCGTCGGTCCGATGACGACGATCGTCCTCCTGCTTGCGCTGTCCTGGCGGGCCGCCGCAGCGATCCTGGCCGTCCCCGCGCTGGCGGCGGCCGTCTTCGCCGTCCGCGTCGACATCGACGAGCACGCGGCCGTCGCGGCCGACGGCGGGGGCCAGGGTGATCGGGCCGGGACCGGCGTCTCCTCGCTCGGCGAGTTCCTCGCGGCCTCGCGGGCCCTGTTCGCCGGGGCGTTCGTCGTCGTCTTCGCCGTCGTGCTGTTCGACGGGCTGTTCTACCGCGGGGTCATCACGTTCCTGCCGGAGCTGCTCGGCGCGGTGCCCGCGCTGCATGCCGTCGACGTGGCCGGCCGCACGTTCCAGGCCTCCCGGTACGTCTACGTCGGCATGCTGATCGTCGGCATCGGCGGCCAGTACGTCGGCGGCCGCCTCACCGACCGTTGGCGGCCCGAGACGGGGCTGGCCGTCGGGTTCCTGGCGCTCGCAGTGGTCGCCGTCCTCTTCCTCCCGGCGGCAGCCGGCGGGCTGCCGGGAATCCTGTCCGTGGTCGCGCTGCTCGGCTTTTTCCTGTTTTTCATCCAGCCGCTGTACCAGGCCGCCGTCGCCGAGTACACGCCGGCCGACCTCCGGGGGCTCTCCTACGGCTTCACGTATCTGGGAGAGTTCGGCCTGGGCGCGTTCGGCGCGGTCGCCGCGGGCACGCTGCTCACGTACTTCGCGGCAGAGCAGCTGTTCGTCCTGCTGGCCGGCCTCGGCGTCTGCGGGGCCGCGCTCGCGGGCTACCTGGTCACGCGAGCGCCGTCGACCGCCGCCGAAGCCACGCAGTGACGGCAACGCGCCAGATCGTCAGGAAGAGCCCGGCGAACAGGAAGGAGACGATGAAGAAACTGATCTCGGTCCCGCCGTGGAAGTACGCCGTCGAGCGCAGCGCCTGCCCGACCAGGTCGGCCAGGAACCACGTCCCCAACGTCATCGCGACCGCGCGCCGCAGCGACGAGCGCGCGAGCGGGCCGTACATCCCGGCGACGACGGCGACGAGGAGCCACCCGATCAGGAACGGTGCGTAGGTCCCGAAGGCCAGTCCCGGATTCGCGAACGGGCGATTCCCGTGATCGATCTCGCCGATCAGGACGAACAGCGCGATGGCGAGCAGATCGCCCGCCAGCAACACGACCGAGGTCGGAGAGACCTCGACGCGCGCGCGGACGGTGTCGGTGACGGTGCTCATACGCCGGGCTTCTCGCCGCGGTGACTTGTGTTTCCCGGGTTCGGTCCGGTCACGACGGCTTGACGCCCGCCAGCGCGTACTCGAACCCGACGTCGACCACCGCCGGCCCCAGCCCGGCCGCTCGCACCATCGCCTCGAGGTTCCCCGGCGCCAGGAACGTCGAGTCGAACCCGATCAGGCGTTCGCCGGCGACGATCGCTTTCCCCGGCAGCGTCGTCGGATCGTACTCCAGCACCACGAGGACGCCGCCGGGCCGGAGCACGCGCGCCGCCTCGGCCAGCGCGCCCGCCTGGTCGGGCAGGTGGTGCAGCGCATCTAACACGAGCACGGCGTCCACGCTCGCGTCGTCGAACGGGAGGGCCGCGGCGTCGGCCTGCACGGCGTCGAGGCCACGGTCGCGCGCTCGGCGGACCATCCCCGGGGCGGCGTCGGCGACGAGCCGCTCGCGGACGTCGAGCGCGCGGACGCCCTGGCCGGTGCCGCCCGCCAGGTCGAGGACGCGTTCCACCTCGCGCTCGGCCAGCGTGAGCGCGGGCGCGAGCTTCGCGCGGTCGGTCGGGGGCTTGAACCGATCGTACAGCGGCGAGAACCGGTCGAAGACGCGAGCGTCGCCCGTGGCCATACCCGTCCCCTCGACGCCGCGGCACTTCGGCGTTTGGTCCCCGCG
Source organism: Haloarculaceae archaeon (assembly GCA_042217345.1). Taxonomy (GTDB): domain Archaea; phylum Halobacteriota; class Halobacteria; order Halobacteriales; family Haloarculaceae; genus Halorientalis. Next base: position 4,781 of record JBDGSW010000192.1, on the reverse strand, counting down.
GCCCGAGCGTTGAAACCGGCGGCGCCCGTCTTCGGCGACGTGGAGTACGCGATCCTCGGGTGGCCGCCCGACGGGCCGACGCTCGACCTCGACCACGAGCGTTTCGCCTACGCCGGGAAGTTCGTCATGTCCAGCACCGGCAAGGCCGTCGCGCGCGAGGACGGCGACCTCGTCGCGGCCGTCGCGTTCAACGAGGATCGCACGGACGCCGACGCCCTCTGGCTGCGGTACGTCACCGTCCGCGCCGACCGCCGGGGCGACGGGATCGGCCCGCGGCTGTGCCGAACGGTCGTCGACGCGGCGCTCGATCGAGGCTACGATCGGATCCGGATCGCCGTGAACAACTCGTTCGCCTACGAGGCGCTGCACAAGGTCGGCTTCGGCTTCACCGGCGAGGAGACGGGCATCGCCGAGCTGGTCCTCGAGTACCCGGCCGAGCCGGATCGTGCGGCCTACCAGGCCGGCCTGGATCGCTACCGGGAGCGCGACCTGACCGAGGCAGAGGCGCAGTTCCTCGCCGATCGCGAGACCGCCGACCCGCCCGAGGCGATCGATCCGTCGTCGTGAGCGGCCGCGGCGCCGGCGGGGGCGGGAGATTCAAGCGGTGGGCCTCCCTACCCCGGTGCAATGGGAAACGCAGATCTGCGGGATCTCGCGGTCATCGACCCGATCGCCTACGACGATCTGGCGGGGTCGGTCGTCGCCGTCGACGCGCACAACTGGCTGTATCGCTACCTCACCACCACGGTCCGGTTCACCCGCGAGTCGGCCTACACCACCGAGGACGGCACGGAGGTCGCCAATCTCATCGGCGTCGTCCAGGGGCTGCCGAAGTTCCTCGAACACGACGTCACCCCCGTGTTCGTCTTCGACGGCGGCGTCACCGACCTCAAGGCCGACGAGGTGGAGAAGCGCCGCGAGCAGCGCGAGCGCTACGAGGAGCAACTGGAGACGGCCCGCGAGGAAGGCGACGCCGCCGAGGTCGCGACCCTGGAGTCGCGCACGCAGCGGCTGACCGACACCATCGTCGACACCACCCGCGAGCTGCTCGGGCTGCTCGACGTGCCCGTGGTCGACGCGCCGGCGGAGGGCGAGGCCCAGGCGGCCCACATGGCACGGACCGATCGCGTCGACTACGCCGGGACCGAGGACTACGACGCCTTGCTGTTCGGGTCGCCGCTGACGCTGCGCCAGCTCACCTCCAGCGGCGACCCCGAGTGCATGGACCTGGAAGCGACCCTCGCCGAGCACGAGCTGACCTGGGAGCAGCTGGTCGACGTCGGCATCCTCTGCGGGACGGACTTCAACGAGGGCGTCACGGGGATCGGCCCCAAGACGGCCGTCTCGGCCGTCCGCGAGCACGGCGACGTCTGGGGCGTCTTCGAGGCTCGCGACGTCTACGTCGAGAACGTCGACCGCGTGCGCGACCTCTTTTTGAACCCGCCGATCACCGACGAGTACGACTACGACGAGACGATCGCCCCGAACGTGGCCGCGGCCCGCGAGTTCGTCGTCGAACAGTGGGGCGTCGCCGAAGACGAGGTCGAGCGCGGCTTCGAGCGCATCGCGGACGCCACCCAGCAGACCGGGCTCGACCGCTGGACCTGACCCCACGCGTTGTGCTTCCGACAGGTTTTCCCCGCCGCCGGTGGTGCGTCCGGCCATGAACGCCCTCCACCCTCGCGTACGCCTTCGCTGGGGCCTCTTCGCGGCGCTCGCTGCCGTCGCCGCGGGTCTGGCGGTCACCGTCGTCGACGGCTACGTCCTGGCGCTCTCGCCGTGGCTCGGCGCCGTCGCCGCCGTCGCGCTGGCGCCGCTGCTGGCGTGGTACGTCCGCGCGCACTACCGCCACTGGCGCTACGAACTACAGGAAGACGCCCTGGAACTCGAACGCGGCGTGTTCACCCGCGTCGAGACGGCCGTCCCCTACGTGCGCGTCCAGCACGTCGATACCCGTCGCGACCCGCTGGACCGGCTGCTCGGCCTCGGTCGAGTCGTCGTCTACACCGCCGGCTCGCGCGGGGCGGACGTCTCCGTCCCCGGACTGGACCCCGAACGCGCGCGCGAGGTGCGCGACCGCCTGCGCGACCTCGCCATCGAGAGCGAGGAGGACGCGGTGTGAAGCTCCACCCGCTCTCCGCCGTGACGCGCGCCCTCCAGCGGGGGGTGCTGGCCGCCTCGACGGCCTTTTTCGTCTTCGCGATGCTCCGGCTCGCGGCCGGCGGTGACGTCCCCTTCGCGGTGCTTGTCGGCCTGGTCGTCGCGTTCGCCGTCGCCGGCGCGGCCTACCAGGTCGCCTACTACTTCCGGTTTGCCTACGAACTGAGCGCCGACTCGTTCGACATCGACTCGGGCGTGCTCGCGCGGCGCGAGCGGGAGATACCGTTCACGCGCGTCCAGAACGTCGACGTAACCGAGTCACTCGTCCACCGCCTGCTCGGTGTCGCCGTCGTCAAGGTCGAGACCGCCGGCGGCGCCCAGACCGAGGCCGAACTCAACTACGTGAGCGCCGCGGAAGCCCGGCGCATCCAGCAGGAGATCCGCGAGCGCCGGGCCGCCGTCCGCGACCGCGAGCGGGCCGACGCGGCGGCGAGCGATGGCGTCGAGGGCGATACGGCCGACGCGGTCGACGTCACGGGCTCGGCGACGGGGACGGCTGCCGGGTCCGACGTCGTCTCGCCCATCTTCGCGCTCGACGCGGGAGAGTTGGTGGTGCTGTCGCTGTCGTCCTATCGGGCGCGCTCGATCGTCCTGCTGCTCGTCGGGCTGCCCTTCGTGCAGGACGCCGTGGCGCGGCTGGTTCGGAGCGTGACCGGCGGGAGCCTCGATCCGGCGGCGCTCGCGGACACGCCGGACCTGGCGTTCCTGGCCGGCCTGGCCGTCCTCGCGTTCGGGATCGTCACCGCGTGGGTCCTCAGCGCGATCGTCACGTTCGTCCGGTACTACGGGTTCCGGCTGGGCCGGCAGGGCCGGGACCTCGTCTACGAACGGGGACTCCTCCAGCGCTACAGCGGCTCGATCCCCCGCGAGAAGGTCCAGACGATCGCGATCACCGAGACGCTACCGATGCGGCTGTTGGGCTACGCCGGCCTCGAGGTCGAGACCGCCGGCTACGGCCCGGGCCAGCGCGACCAGGGGGGCTCGCAGTCGGCGATCCCGATCGCCCGGCGCGACCGGACGCTCTCGCTCGCCCGCGCCCTCGAGGCGTTCGGCGAGCCGTCGTTCCGGCGGCCCCCGAAACGGGCGCGCCGGCGCTACGCCGTCCGCTACCTGCTCGCGATCGGCGCGGTGACGGCCGCCCTCGGATTCGGGGCGCTCTGGCTGGGTGACTTCCAGCTGTGGGTCGCGCCGCTGGTCCTGGTTCCGGTCGCGCCGCTGGCGGCGCACCTGAAGTGGAAGCACCGGGGGTACCACGCCGGCGCGGACCACCTCGTCGTCCGCAGCGGCTTCTGGAACCGGACGACGCGGGTCGTTCCGTACTACCGGCTACAGACGGTGCTGCGCTCCCGGTCGCTGTTCCAGCGCCGGCTGGACCTGGCGCACGTGACGGCCGACACCGCGACCTCGTCGCTGCTGGGCCGGCGGGACGCGACCGCCTACGACGTCGACGCCGCCGACGCGCGCCGGCTGTACGCCCGCAGTCGCGAGCGACTCCAGGCGAGTCTCGGGGGCCGGCCCTGAGCCGAATCGGGTGGTTTTAGGAGCGCTCCGTCCGGAGTTTCCAGTGACTATGACTGACGAGGACTACCGCACCGAGCGGGACAGTCTCGGCGAGATGCAGGTGCCCGCGGACGCCTACTGGGGCGCCCAGACCCAGCGCGCCGTGGAGAACTTCCCGATTTCGGGGCTCACCTTCGGCCGGCGCTTCGTCCGTGCGCTCGGGATCGTCAAGAAGGCCGCCGCCCAGGCCAACGCCGAACTCGGACTGGTCGACCAGGACAAGGCCGACGTGATCGTCGAGGCGGCCGACGAGGTCATCGCCGGCGAGCTCGACGACCAGTTCCCCGTCGACGTGTTCCAGACCGGCAGCGGCACCTCCTCGAACATGAACGCCAACGAGGTGATCGCCAACCGCGCGACCGAGCTGTACGGCGCCGAGTTAGGCTCGCGCGAGATCCACCCCAACGACCACGTCAACTTCGGGCAGTCCTCCAACGACGTCATCCCGACCGCGATGCACGTCGCCGCGCTGGAGGCCGTCGAGAAGGACCTGATCCCCGGGCTCGAGACGCTGCGCGACGAGCTCGCCAACAAGGAAGACGAGTACTCCGAGGTCGTCAAGACCGGGCGCACCCACCTGCAGGACGCCACGCCCGTCACCCTCGGCCAGGAGTTCGGTGGCTACCGCGAGCAGGTCGAGAAGGGCATCGAGCGCGCCGAGAACACGCGCGAACACCTCGGCGAGCTCGCCCTCGGCGGAACGGCCGTCGGCACGGGGCTGAACACCCACCCCGAGTTCCCCGAACTCGCCGCCCAGTACATCAGCGAGGAGACCGGCCTTGAGTTCCGCGAGGCCGACAACCACTTCGAGGCCCAGGCCGCCCACGACGCGATGGGCGAGGCCCACGGCGCCCTCCGGACGATAGCGGGCTCGTTGAACAAGGTGGCAAACGACCTCCGGCTGCTGGCCTCGGGGCCGCGCAACGGGCTCGGCGAGCTCGAACAGCCCGAGAACCAGCCCGGCTCCTCGATCATGCCGGGGAAGGTCAACCCCGTCGTCGCCGAGTCGGTCAACCAGGTCCACAAGCAGGTCGTCGGCAACGACGCCGCCGTCTCCGCCG
>JBDGSW010000133.1:8021-24996 GCA_042217345.1 Haloarculaceae archaeon | reverse complement strand
CGTCGTCGCGTTCTCCGACGCCCGCTCCCTCCGGGACGCCGACGGCCACCCGAACGGCCCCGTCAGCCCGTAGTTGGCGTGGACGAGGTCGTAGGAGCCCAGTCCCCGGCGCACGACCGACGCGTAAAACCGGAGATACTCGGCGACCGACCGCGACCCCTCCGCCGCCGGGGGTCGGGGGACGGAGACGACGGTACAGTCGACGCCCTGCGAGCGAAGCGCCTCGACCTGCGTCGCAAAGAACGGGGAGCGGGTCGTGACGACCTGGAGGACGCGCAGGCTCACGGGCGGTCGCGTCCCTCCGGTTCGGCGGTCGTGTGTCCGTCCCCTCCGGCGTCCGCCTCGCCCGGTCCGTCCTCCTCCCCGCCCGCCCCGCCCGCGTCGAGGACCTGTTCGACCACCACGTCCGTCGTGTCGCGGCGGTCGGCGAGCAGGCGACGGCGGCGGGCCGCCCAGTCGACGCGCTCCGGGTCGGCGAGCAGCGCCTCGGCCGTCTCGATCGCGCGCTCGTGGCGGTCCGGCCCGCAGTGGGGATAGACGACGCCGTAGTCGGCCAGATCCGCCGCCAGTCCGGTCTCGTTCGCGTTGACGTAGACCGACGGCGTGCCGAGCACCGCGCTCTCGGCGGTCATGGTGCCGCTCTCGCCGACGAACAGGTCGGCGTAGTAGAGCAGGTCGTGGACGCGCTCGGTCGCCACCGTCGTCCGGCGCGACTCCAGGTCCGGGGGGAGGTCGCCCTCGGCCGAGATGACCACCTCCGCGCCGGTCGCCGCCAGCCTGGAGACGGCGTCGTGGACGTCGTCGAGGCCGCCGTCGCCGGCGTTGTGCGTCGCGTTCCAGCGAACGAGACGGAGGACGACGTAGCGGTCCTCCGGGGCGACGTGCGCGTCGTCGAGCGCCCGGGGGTCCGGGTCGAAGCGGTCGGGGTGGAGGTAGGCCAGTTCGTGGTAGCCGGGGTAGGTGTGCTGGCCGGGACCGGCGTCGCCCCGGTAACACTCCGGCGTGCAGACGCGGTCGGCAAAGGGGAAGGCGAGGGCGTTGACGAGCGTGGCGTGTTCGGTGTCGGTGAAGACGACGCTCTCGGCGCCGACGAGCGCGGCGACGTGCGAGACGGCGACGCCGCCGACGGCCGTCATCACGTCCGGATCGAGCGCCCGGGTCGCCCGCCAGAGGCGGTACTCGAAGGCCAGTTGCGTCGCCGGAAGCGCCCCCAGCGAGCGGCGCGTCCCGACGACGGTGTGGTCGATTCCGTACGCGTCCAGCAGGTCGACGGTGACGTCTTTCTCCTGGGCGAAGACGTGCGTCTCGTGGCCCCGGGCCGCCAGTTCGTCGAGGGCGTGCCGGAAGAAGTGGACGTGGGCGGGGTGCTGGACGCTGACGACGACGGTGAGCCCGCCGGACGCGTCCGGCGCGTCGGTCTCGTTTCGGTCGTCCCCGGCCGCGGCGTCCGTGCGCGCGTCGGCGACCCGGCGACGGCCGGGTTCGGTTTCGGTGCCGGTCGTCCCCGCCATCGTCAGAGCCGTTCGTAGGCGACGTCGTGTTCCTCGGCGCGCTCCGGGTCGAACGTCCCGCTCAGGTCCATCACCACGGGGTCGTCGTTCAGGTCCTCGACCACCGTCTCCAGGGCGAGTGCGTCGAACTCGTCGTGGCCGGTGGCGACGACGACGCCGTCGAAGCCCGCAAACGAGAGGGTCTCCTGGACCTCGACGTCGAACGCCTCGCGCGCCCGGTCGGCGGGGACGTGGGGGTCGTAGCCGACGACGCTCACGCCGTACGACCGGAGTTCCTCGATGACCGTGTCGACCTCCGAGGTTCGCACGTCGCCGACGTTCGGCTTGTAGGCCAGGCCGAGCACGAGCATCCGGCTCTCCTTGAGGACCCGACCACACCGGTTCAGCCCCCGCAGGGCGCGTTCCGCCGCGTGGTGGGGAACGTACTCGTTGATCTCCCGGCCCTGGAGAATGAGCTTCGGCGAGAATCCGTTCCGTTCGGACTCGTAGGTGAGATAGAGGGGATCGACGGGGATGCAGTGGCCGCCCACGAGGCCGGGCCGGTAGCCGCCGTGGAAGTTCCACTTCGTCTCGGCCGCCTCCAGCACGCTCTCGGTGTCGAGGTCGAGGTGTTTGCAGGCGATGGCGAACTCGTTGACCAGCGCGATGTTCAGGTCGCGCTGGACGTTCTCCAGGACCTTGGCGGCCTCCGCCGTCGGGACGTCCGCCGCCCGGTAGATCCCCGCGTCGACGACGCGGCCGTAGAGCGCGGCGAGGTCCTCGCGGACCGCCTCGTCGCGTGCGCCGACGATCTTCACCACGTCGCGGACGCTCCGGCCGGTCTCGCCGGGCGACGCCCGCTCGGGCGAGTAGCCGACCGCGAACTCCTCGCCCTCGGTGAACCCCGAGGTGCGTTCGACGGCCGGGACGAGCACCTGCCGGGTGGCCCCCGGGAAGACCGTCGATTCGAGGACGACGATCGTCCCCGGAGAGAGGTTCCGGCCGACCGTCTCGCCGGCCGACTCGACGTAACTCAGGTCGGGGACGCCCGTGTCGTCGACGGGCGTCGGAACGGTGACGATCACGTAGTCGGCGTCGCCCAGTTCCACGGGATCGGTCGTGTATCGCACGTCGCCCGCGGCGACGGCCTCCTCGCCCACGTCGCCGGTCGGATCCCGGCCCGCGCGGAGCGCCTCGACCTTCGACCCGTCGACGTCGTAGGCGACGACCGCGAGTCCCGCGCGGTCGAACTCCACGGCGAGGGGGAGACCGACGTATCCCAGTCCGACGAGCGCGACGGTGTCGGTCGTCGCGCCCTCGGCGTGGCTCTCAGTCATCGAGCCCCACTCCCAGGTAGTTGGTCGCGTCCGCGTCCCGCAGGGCGGTGAGCGCCCCCCGACCGTCGACGACGACGAGGCGACGGTCCCCGGACGGCGGGGCGAGTCCCCGGACGTCCAGGTCCGCGAACGCCTCCTGGGGGGTCACCAGCACGACCGCGTCGTAGGTCTCCGTCCGGTCGTCGACGCCGTCGACGACCGACGCCCCGGCCGCCCGGAACGGCGCCCGCTCGCTCAAGATCGGATCGGCGACCGTCACCGACGCCCCCGCGTCGGTCAGGTGCTCGACGATCGGGAGCGCCGGCGTCTTGCGGATCTCGTCGACGCCCGGCCGGTAGGTGGCCCCGAGGACGAGCACCGCCGCCCCGGACGCCGGGACGCCCTCCTCCGCCAGGCCGTCGAGGGCGAGGTCGGCCGTGTAGCCCGGCATGGCGTCGTTTACCTCCCGGGCCGTCTCCATGAGGGACGTGTCGGCGTCGAACCGTCCGATGAGAAAGCGGGGGTAGTAGGGAATGCAGTGGCCGCCGACGCCCGCCCCCGGGTCGTGGAGGTCGCAGTACGGCTGCGTGTTGGCGGCGTCGATGGCCTCCAGTACGTCGATACCGAGCGGATCGGCGTGCCGGCCGAGTTCGTTGGCCAGCGCGATGTTGACGTCGCGGTAGACGCCCTCGAACACCTTGACGGCCTCCGCGGTCGTCGCGTCGGAGACGGCGACGACGTCGTTCTCGGTGATCTCGTCGTAGACGAGCGCCGCCGCGCGCGTGCTCTCCTCGTCGACGCCGCCGACGATCTTCGGGTGCGACCGCCGGATGTCCTCCAGTGCTCTGCCGCTCGACGTGCGCTCGGGACAGACCGCGACGCCGAACGTCCCGTCGTCGAGGCCGCTCTCCGTCTTCAGGAGGGGGACGAGCGTCTCCCGGCAGGTGGTCGGCGGGAGCGTCGACTCGTAGACGACGAGGTCGCCCGGATCGAGGCCGCGGGCCACGTTCCGCGTCACCGTCTCGACGATCGACAGGTCGGGGTCGCCGGCGTCGTCGACGAGCGTCGGGACGATGACGACGTGAACGCTCGCGTCCCGGGCGGCCGCCACGGAGTCGCTCGTCGCCGACAGCGACCCGTCGGCGACGACCGACCCGACCAGGTCGTCGAGGCCGGGTTCGCCGGTCACGTGTGCGTCGCCGCGCTCGACGGCGGCGACGACGGCCTCGTCGGGATCGACCCCGGTGACGTTGCCCGTCACGTCGGCGTAGACCGCCGCCAGCGGGAGACCCATCTTCCCCAGACCGTGGACGGCGACGGGGACCTCGCCTCCGGTCAGCGCGGCCCGTCGCGTGGCGTCGTCCTCGCCGGCGGCGTAGAGGCCACGCCGGTTGCGCGACTCGCTCATTCGAGCGCGTTCCCTCCCGCGAGCGACTCCGGGAGCGGCTGGGTGCTTGCGGGCACGCCGACCGCCAGCGTGTCGGGGGGGACGTCCTCGGTGACGACGCTCCCGGCCGCCACGAAGGCGTTCTCGCCGACCGTCACGCCGGGCAGGAGCGTCGCGTTCGCCCCCACCGACGCGCCCCGCTCGATCGTCGGGCCGTCGAGCGGGTCGTCCGTCCGGACGGGATAGCAGTCGTTCGTGAGCGTCGCCCGCGGACCGAGGAACACCTCGTCGGCGATCCGCGTCTCCGGCGGAACGTAGACGGCCGTCTGGATGCTCACGTTCGAGCCGACGTCGGCCCCGCCGTCGATGACGGCGTGTGTCCCGACGACGACGTCGTCGCCGATGGTCGTCTCCGCCCGGACGACGGCGTCGTGTCCCGTCGTGAAGCGGTTTCCGATCTCGACGTCGTGGTAGATGACCGATCCCGACCGGATGCGGGCGTCGTCGCCGATGATCGCCGGCGCACCGTCCGCGTCGAGGCCGTAGCCGATGGCGACGTCGTCGTCGATGAGACACGCCCGTCCCTCGACGTAGCGGGTCATGGGTCGGGTCCCTGCCGGATCGCGTCGGGCAACCGTCGCCGCTCCGGAGTGGAGCGGCCGCCGGCCGACGCGACGGCGGGTCGTTCGCGGGGAGGTCTGCTGTGATTCATGGGTTCGATCGCCCACGGAACGGCGGGGTGGGCACGGGGAACGCTCCCCCCGGAACCGGCATTATTATAGTTCGGGTAAGGACCGGGTTTAGCGGCGGGCTAAGGGGAGAGATCAGTCGAGGCTCGGGCCGGCCCCCGGGGCCGCCCCGGTGACCTCCCCGGCCGTCTCGCTCCCCTCCGCCGTCTCGTCTCCCTCGGCCGCTCCGCCTCCCTCCGCGGGCGGCTTCGACGCCATCGAGCTATCGATCGCCTCGACCAGGCGGATCGCCCGGAGGCCGTCCTCGGCGGTGACGGGCGGGTCCGCCCCCGTCGCGGCCGCTCGCGCGAACGCGTCGAGTTCCGCCTTGAGCGGCTCCTGGCGCTCGACGGTCAGGCGCTCGACGACGTTCTCGTGGTGATAGCGGACGCCCGTCCCGTCGCGCACGTACTCGGGCGCCGACGCGCGGTGGATCTCGACGGCCTGGTCGATGTAGTCCACCTTGACGCGACACTCCCGCGCGGTGACGATCAGCCGGCGCACCTTCTCCTGGGTCACCCTGCTGGCCGTGAAGTTACAGACCACGCCGTCCCCGAACGTCAGGTTCGCGACCGCGTACCTGCCGGCCGCGGTTCCCGTCGCCTCGACGTCGACGACCTCGCCCTCACAGAGGGTCGTGACCACGTCGACGTCGTGGATCATCAGGTCGCGGACCGCGTTGTCGTTCACCTCGCGGTCCGGCGGCGGCCCGAGCCGTTCGGCCTGCATGGAGATGACGTCCAGCCCCGGAAGGACGTCGTCGAGCGCCCGGACGGCCGGGTTGAACCGCTCGATGTGACCGACCTGGAGCGTCGCGTCGTGGTCGGCCGCCAGCGCGGCGAGTTCGCGGCCCTTCTCGGGGTCCGCGACGAACGGCTTCTCGACCAGCGTGTCGACGCCGCGGGTCAGACACTCGCGGGCCATGACGTGGTGGTATCTGGTCGGCACCGTGACCGAGACGACGTCGACGGCGTCGAGGAGTGCGTCGAGGTCGAGCGCCGTCGTCCCGTAGGTGTCGGCGACGGCCGCCGCGCGGTCCTCCCGGACGTCGAAGACGCCGGCGAGCGTGGTCGCGTCGAGCTGGTCGTAGACGCGGACGTGGTTCTCGCCCATGCTCCCGACGCCGATGACGCCCGCCCGCAGGGGGCGGCCGTCAGACATGCGCCACCTCGTCGACCTCGACGTCGGTCGCCAGCGTCCGGCCGACCCGGTCGACCTCGGCCGTCGAGAGCCGGGGGTGGACGGGGAGCGAGAGCACCTCGTCGGCGAGGCGCCGCGCGACCGGCACCTCGGCGTCCACGCCGTCGAAGGCCGGCTGGTCGGGGATGGCCCGCGGGTAGTAGATCCCGGTTTCGATGTCCCGCTCGTCGAGTCGCTCGCGGACGGCGTCGCGGTTCCCACACCGGACGGTGTACTGGTGGTAGGCGTGGCGTCGCCCCGGCGGCGTCGCGGGCGTCACGACCGGCGTGTCGGCGAGGTGGTCGTCCAGCCGCGCGGCGTGGTCGCGCCGCCGTTCGACGTATCCGGGGAGCTTCTCGAGTTGGACCCGACCCATCGCGGCGGCGAGGCTGGTCATCCGGAAGTTGTGTCCGAGGTCGACGTGCCCGCCGCCGTCGGCGGCGCGCCCGTGGTTGACGAACCGGGCGGCCCGCTCGGCCACCGCCGGGTCGTCCGTGGTGACCATCCCGCCCTCGCCCGTGGTCATGTTCTTCGTCGGGTAAAAGGAGAAGGCCGCGGCGTCGCCGAACCCGCCGACGGGCGTCCCGTCGACGGTCGCGCCGTGTGCCTGGGCCGCGTCCTCGACCAGCGCCACGTCGTGTTCGTCCGCGAGCGCGGCGAGGCGGGAGACGTCCGCCGGCAACCCGTAGAGGTGGACCGCGAGGATGGCGTCCACGCCGCCGTCGCGGAGCGCGCGCTCGACCGCGTCCGGGTCGAGGGCGAACGTCGACGGGTCGACGTCGACGAACCGCGGCGTCGCCCCGACGAAGCGAATCGCGTTCGCGCTGGCGACGAAGGAGAACGGCGTCGTGAGGACGGTGTCGTCCTCGCCGACGCCCACCGCCGCGAGCGCCGCGTGCAGGGCCGTGGTCCCGTTCGACGTGGCGACGGCGCGGGACACCTCGCAGTAGTCGGCGAACTCGCGCTCGAAGGCCCGGACCTCGGGCCCGTCGGCCAGCCGTCCGGACTCGACGACTTCGGCGACCCGGCGCGCCTCGTCGTCGCCCACGTCGGGGTCGGCGATGGCGACGGTCCCCGTCTCGCCGACGTCAGACATCGCGGCGCCTCCCGGGTGCGCCGCGCCGCACCGGGCCGCGACGCACGGGGGGGGCGCCTGGCGGCCGCGGGCGTCGTCCGCCCCCGTCCGGGACTCGCGTTCGATACCACCGGCCGGTCTGACTCGCGGGTGTGTCGATCATGGGATGGCGTTCGTCGCTCCTGAGAGCACCACGTCGGGAGTTTCCTCGACACCGTCGGGCCATTATTATAGAGTCGGTAAGGGGCGACCGCCGCTCACGCCGCGTCGGGTCCCGGGTCGTGGCCGGGTTCGCGCGACGCTCCTCCGCGTCGCCCGATTCCGTTTAGACGGACTCTAAGCCTCGAAAATTGGCGTTTCGCGGATGAACGCTCCTGTCGTTTTATGGGTGTCCTCCGGCAAGGGCGAGGCGATGGCTACGCACGCCCGGTGGCTGCGGGACCTGCTTGCGGTCGTGGCGCTGTCCGTCCTGAGCGGCGTCGTCGTCCTGTCCGGCCTCGACGGCTCGCCGCTCCGGACGACCCTGGTCGCGCCGCTCGTCGTCTTCCTCCCGGGGTACGCCCTCGTCGCGGCCCTGTACCCCCATCGGTATCGGGCCCCCGAGGACGCCTCCGTCGCGGCCGGATCACACGCCGTCACGCCGCCGACGGTGGGCGGCCCCGGCCTCCCTCCGACCGCCCGACTCGGCCTGTCCGTCGCGGCGAGCGTCGCGCTCGTCCCCGCCGTCGCGTTCCTCCTCGACCTGCTCTCCTCGACGATCCGGGTCGTCCCGGTCCTCGTCGCGCTGGTGGGTGTGACGTTCGTCTGCGCGTCGGTCGCGATGGTCCGCCGCCGGGGCGTCGACGCCGCCGACCGGTTCACCGCCCCGTCGCTCGGGGCGGCGACGGACCTCCTCCGGCGCTACTTCCACACGGGGCGCCGGAACTACGCGCCGTCGAGCGCGTATCGCGCGACGTCGCGCCGGGACGTCCTCCTGAATCTCGCCGTGGTGGCCGGCGTCCTCGTCTTCGTCGGGAGCGCCGGGTTCGCGTTCGCCGCCGTCACGGGAGGGGCCGACGCCACCGACGCGTCGACGTTCACCGAACTCTACCTGACGACCCGGACGAGCGACGGCGACTACGTGGCCCGGGACTACCCCCGGCGGTTCGGACCGGACGCGACCCCCGTCTACGTGACGATCACGAACCACGAGGGCGGTCCCCGAAACTACACGGTGGTGGTCCAGCTCCAGCGGGTCGATCGGAGTTCCAACGGGACGACGGTCGTCGAGCGGACGCGCCTCGGCCGGTTCGGCCGCCAGGTGGGCGACGGCGAGACGGTCCGCGTCGCGTCGCACCCGTCCACGACGCGGTCGGGTCCCGACCTCCGGGTGCGGTATCTCCTCTACGTCGGCGATCCGCCGGCCGATCCGAACGCGGACACCGCCGACCGGTACGTGCAGCTCTGGCTCTCCGGGGACTCCCGGGGGTCGGGGGGTACCGCGTAACCGATGTGGCCGTGGGAGCACGTCGCCTTTGGCTACCTCCTCTACTCGCTGTGGCGCCACGGCCGGGGGGAGTCGCCGGCGGGCGTCCCGACGCTCGCGCTCGCGTTCGGCACGCAACTGCCGGATCTCGTCGACAAACCCCTCTCGTGGGGGGTCGGCCTGTTCCCCGCCGGCTACTCCGTCGCCCACTCGGTCTTCGTGGCCGTCCCGGTCGGCGCCGCCGCCGTCCTCGTCGCGGCCCGCCGGGACCGGAGCGCCGTGGGAGTCGCGTTCGCCGTCGGCTACCTCTCCCATCTCGTCGGCGACGTCATCAACCCGCTTCGCACCGGCGACGGCCTCGGCGTCGAGCGGGTGCTGTGGCCGCTCGTCCGCCTCCCCGGCTACGACAGACATTACGACCTCGTCGGGCGGACGGTCCACTACCTCGTGCGGTTCCTCGGGGAACTCGCCCACCTCCGGTCGCTCGTTCCGGTCGTCGTCTACCTCGGCATCCTCGCGTCCGTCGTCGTCCTCTGGATCGTCGACGGGGCGCCGGGCGTCCGCGTCCTGTTCGGCGTCGTCCTCCCCTCCGGGGACTGACCGTGGCGCCCGCGGCCCCTTATACGGTTTATAGGTAAGGCCCCGGGACGCCCGCTCTCCACCGGTGACGATGAGAACACACGCCATCGATCGACGGGCACACGGCAGGACCCGCTTCGCCGGCCGCCTCGGCGAGGCCGACCGGCTCTCGGCGGCGGCCCTCGCGTCGTTCCTGGACGCCGAACGCCTCGGTCCGAACGAGACCGTCAGGGGACTGAACTCGCTCGCCGACGCCGGGCCGGACGACCTCGCGTTCTCCGTCCACGAGGATCCCGCGCCGGTCCGTGAGTCCGACGCGGGCGTGGTCGTCGGGTCGCCGGCGCTCGGCCCCCTCCCGGACCGGGCGGTCGTCTACGTCGCCCGCCCGAAGGTGGCCTTCGCCCGCGTCGCCCACGAGTTCTTCCTGGAACCGCTCGACGAGACGCGGATCCACCCCTCGGCGGTCGTCGACGGCGCGGCGACCGTCGGCGAGCGGACCCGGATCGGCCCCCAGGCCACCCTCGCGGCGCCGGTCACGGTGGGCGACGGCTGTTACGTCGGCGCCAACACCGCCGTCGGCGGCGTCGGCTTCGGCTTCGTCGAGACCGACGCCGGCCGGCATCTCCGGCAGGTCCACGCCGGCGAGGTGGTCATCGAGGACGAGGTGGCCGTCGGCGCGAACTGCTCCATCGACCGCGCGGTCTTCGATCGGACGGTCGTCCGGCGCGGGGCGAAGTTGAGCGGGAACGTCCACCTGGCCCACCAGGTCGAGATCGGCGAGGACGCCACGGTGGCCTACGGCTGTGGGTTCGCCGGCGGCGCCTCCGTCGGTGCCGGCGCGACGATCCACCCCCACGCCTCGGTCGCCACCGACGTGACCGTCGGCGCGGGTGCCGAGGTCGGCATGCACGCGACGGTCCTCGACGACGTGCCTCCGGAGACGACCGTCGTCGGATCGCCCGCCCGACCCATCGACCGATCATGACGTCGCTCCCGAACCCCGCGGCGACGGACGACGCGTCGTTCACGTTCGACTGGTACGGCGACTTCCTGGACGACCTGCGTGGGGCCGGGCGATCGTTCGCGGACTACGACCGCCCGCTCGCGGACGGCGACGTGATCCTCCGCCACGACGTCGACCTCTCTCCCCGGAACGCCCTCCGGATCGGCCGTATGGAGGCCCGCCGGGACGTCCGGGCGACGTACTTCTTCCTGGTGTCGTCGCCGCTCTACAACCCCCTCCATCGACCGGTTCGACGGGTGATCGAGGAACTGGAGTCGCTGGGCCACGACGTGGGCCTTCACTTCAGCACCCACCAGTACTGGCCGGACGAACCGCCCGAGTCGGCGCTGGTCGATCGGGTCGAGTCCGAGTGGTGCGTCCTCGACCGGGTCGCCGACGACCCGACCGACGCCGTCTCCTTTCACCGTCCGCCCGAGTGGGTGTTTCGCCGCGCGTTCGACGCCTTCGAGAGCACGTACGCCGAGCGCTTTTTCACCGACATCGGCTACTACGGCGACTCCAACCAGCGGTGGCGGGCGGAGGGACCGGCAGTCGAGACCCTGCCGGACAGGGTCCAGATCCTGACGCATCCGGGGCTCTGGGGCGAGACGGACGCCGGGTTCGTCGACCGGGTCCGGTCGGTCGCCGACCGGCGTCTCGGACGGACGCGGCGGTTCGTCGACGACCAGTTCGTCGAGAAGAAATACAACGTCGAGGAGTTCTGCGAGTTCGTCGACGGCCCCCGCTAGTCGTACTTCAGGACCTCCAGGTCCCGGTTCTCCTCCAGGTCGAACACCATCGCCAGCAGCATCAGGAGCCACCCGACGACGAACAGGGCGAGGGCGCCCTCGACGCCGCGGCGCTCCCCCTTCCGGCGGGCCCGCCGGACGAGCGCGACCAGGCCGCCGCCGGCGGTCAGCGCGCCGAGGTAGTAAAACAGCGGCAGCGGGTGGAAGTCCCGCTGGAGGTATTTCGCGTGCAGTCGCCGCAGGAACCCACGGAGGAGCATCGTCGACACCCGGGGGACGTACGTCCGGTAGTCGATGTGGCTCGTCTCGTCCTTGTAGACCGCCCGCCGGGAGACGTCCGCGACGCGCATGTCGTGGACGTTCAGCCGGATGAGGAGGTCGTTGCAGTAGCCGTAGTCCTCGTACATCTCCTCGATGTCGACGGTGTCGAGTGCCTCGTGGGCGATGGCCGTCGAGCCGTTCTGGGGATCCATCAGCTTCCAGTAGCCGCTGGCGATCTTGGTGAGGAAGGTGAGCGCGAAGTTCCCCACCTGCCGGAATCGAGGCATCGCGTCGCGGTCGGCGCGCAACAGCCGGTTGCCCTTGGCGTACTCGGCGTCGCCCTCGGCGACGGGCGCGACGATGCGCTCGACGATGTCGGGTTCGGTCTGGCCGTCGCCGCCCATCACCGCGGTGACGTCAATCCCGTCCTCGCGCGCGCGAAGGTAGCCCGTCTTGATGGCGCCGCCGACCCCCCGATTCTCCTCGTGGCGGATGGGGACGACCCGCGGGGAGAGTTCCACGCCCCCGTCGGTGACGGCCGGATCGGCGTGGGCGTCGTTCGCGCGCCCGGCGTGCCGACCGATCTCGGCCCACGTTCCGTCGGTCGATCCGTCGTCGACGACGTACGCCCTGTCGACGAACCCGGGGAGCGTGTCGATGACGTCGCCGATGAACCCCTCCTCGTTGTAGGCGGGAATGACCGCGCCGACCGTCTTGCCCCGGTACATCTATCCGCCCGCGCCCGCGGTGGTCGCGGTCGCTCCCTCCACCGCCGTTGGACGGCGCCTGGGGAGTTCCGGTCTGGGGACGATGGCGAGCGCCGGGCGCGGGCGTGGTGTCGGTGTGTGGCTCATGGGTGCGTTCGGATCGAACCGGCTCCGGTCGCCCCATTCCGCCGGGGGCGCTTTGTTATCGGCGCGATAAACCCGCGCCAGGGGCGGCGCGACCGGCTTATCCGGTGTATAAGTAAGCGGCCGCCGCCGTGTCTCGCCCACGCACCGTGTCTCGCTCCGTCTCCGACCCCCGTCTCCCCCCGCCTGCACGGCCGCCGGGTCGGCCATCGGTCGGTCGATGACGGGACGCGCGGATCCCCGGCGGTCGCTCGGGACGTTCCAGTCCGTCGCGCGCGACCTGTTCGGCGCCGGGGACGCCACGGCGGTGGCGCGACTGGTCCGGGAGACGACCGTCGATCTGCTGGGGAATCCGTCCGTCTACGTCCACCTCTTCGACGGGGCGACGACCCGCCTCGTCCCGGCGGCAACCCCCCCCGACGTCTCCCGGGAGAGGGACGGACTGGCGGTCGAACCCGCCGACGGGGCGCTCGCCTGGACGGCGTATCTCTCGGGGACGCCCGCGGTTCGCCAGGCGCTCGACGACGACGAACACGTCTTCGGGCCCGACGACGGGCTGTCACGCGCGACGCTCCTTCCCGTCGGGGAGTACGGCGTGCTGACGGTGGCCGGGGAGGCGCCGACGCGTCGCACCGACGAGACGACGCAGGTGTCCCTGCTCGTCACGCTCGCGGAGGCGGCCCTGGATCGGCTCCGGTGCCAGCATCGACTGTCGGCGGGCGAGCACGTCCGCCGCGAGCAGGCGACGCGGATCGACCGCCTGGAGGGCTGGCTCCGGACGCTGATCGACGTCGAACGGGTGGTGGCCCGCGCGAGGACGCGCACCGGGCTGGAGCGGACCGTCTGTGACCGGCTGGCCGACGTCGACGACGTCGAGTGCGTCTGGATCGGCGAGCCGGACCCGGTGACCGACACGCTCACCCCGCGGGCCTGGACGACGGACCGACGGGAGTGTTTCGACGACGCCTCGCTCGACCTGGACGCGGGAGAGGACGACGACGTGGCTCCGGCCGTCCGGGCCGCCCGGACGCGCGAGACGGTCCGGGTGTCGGACGTCTCGGAGGGCCTGCACGCGGCGGCGTGGCGCCGGGAGTTGCTCGCGCGGGGGGCCCGATCGACGGCGAGCGTACCGATCGCCTACGGAGACGACGTCTACGGCGTGCTGACGGTCAGTTCCGAGCGTCCCGACGCGTTCGACGACCGCGCGATCGAACTCCTCGAGAGCGTCGCGACGTCACTCGGACACGCGATCCACGCCCACGAGCTCCGGCGGGCGCTCTACACCGACAGCGTCACCGAACTCGAAATCGAGAGCGACCGGTCGGACGACTTCTTCAGTCGGCTCGCCCGCGAGACCGGCTGTCGGGTCGAGTTCGAGAGCGTCGCGCCCGTCGACGCCGAGGAGACGAGGCGCGTGCTGTTCACGACGACGGGCGCTCCCGCCGAGGCCGTCGCGGCCGTGTTCGCCGACGCCCCGCGTATCGAGGGGTACGACCACCTCGCCACGCGCCAGGGGGCCGAGGTCTTCCTGATCCGCCTCCGGGGCCCGTTTCTCGTCGCCGAACTCGCCGACTGTGGGGCCGCCGTCCAGCACCTCGCCGCGGAGGGATCGACGACCGCCATCGGGGTGGAGCTTCCGGGCACCACCGACGTGCGCCGGTTCGTCGAGCGCATCCAGCGGATCTGTCCCGGCGCGAGCATCCGCTCGCGGACGGACCACGAGCGGCCGATCCGCACGCGGCGGTCGTTCCGGGAGCGCTTCGAGGAGCGCCTCACCGACCGACAGCTAGAGGCGTTGCGCGTCGCCGCACGGAGCGGGTTCTTCGAGTGGCCCCGGGCGGTCACCGGAGAGGGCCTCGCCGAGATGCTCGACATCTCCCAGCCCACGTTCAGCCGACACCTCCGGGAGGCCGAGCGCAAGTTCGTCGATCTGGTCTTCGACGGATCCTGACCTAACCAGATAGACGATCCGCGGCGCGTCGCTAGGTGTATAGCTGGAACTCTGATACGCCCTCGGTGGCACGCCGGATACGTGTCGGAGAGAGATACTGAGATCCCGTCAGATGAGAGTTCCGACGCAGCGGGGTGGGACATCTCCCTCCAGTCACACCACGTTCTGCCGGCCGATCGCCCGGGGACGCCGGACGCCACGGACCCGTCGGACGGGACCGGGGACGAGGGGGCGCCCCTCGTCGCGGAGGTGCTCTTGCAACACGAGTCGATCTTTCTGACTCCGACGCTCGCCTCGCAGTCGGTCGATTCGATCCGCATCGACTCCCACGTCGGCGCGTTGCTGGAGGCCCAGGTCCGGTTTTTCTCCGTCGTCGGCGACGGCGAGGTCGACGCGGCCCTCGACGCCGACGGGACGGTCCGGGACGTGACGGCTCTCGGCACCTTCGGAAACGGCCGGGTCCTGCGTGGCGTCCCGACCGTCGAGGCGGTACCGCTGGTTCCGGCGATGGCCGAACTCGGGGTCCGCGTGGTCGAGATGTGCGGTCGGGAGGCGGGCTGGCGTCTGCGACTCCAGCTCCGGAACCGAGAGACGTTCAGGCGACTGCACGACGTCTGTACGGACTTCGACGTCTCCTTCTCGCTCCTGACGCTCCGGCGGGCCGCGGACGCCGCCGCCGGTGGCGCCGGCACGTCGCTGACGACCGCCCAGCGGGAGGCGCTCGTCACGGCCCTGGAGATGGGCTATTTCGACCTGCCGCGCCGGGCCACCCAGCAGGACGTGGCGGCGGCGCTCGGCGTGTCGGCGTCGGCCGTCTCCCAGCGAATCCGCCGTGCCGTCGGGGAACTCATCGACAGCACGCTCGTCGAAAACGTGCAGGACTGACCTCCGTTTCCTCCCCGGGCCGATCCGTACGATCCGACGGGCCGATCACATGTTCTAATATAAGAACGTTTCGACACTTGCTGACGGTCCCACTGCAATTGACGCTTGCAATCGTCTGCAATTGTCCGGTAACGTGGACTTAAAACCTCAAACTGTAAAGCCAAGAGTGGTTCCTCGCTCCCGGTCTTTCTCCTGTGTGAAGGAGATACGTGATACCTCGGGCGAGTCGACGGATGCGGCGAACGATACCGGACTCTCTCGTCGGAGATGTCTACACGGCGTGGCCACGCTGACCGCCGCCGGGACGCTGGCCGGACTGGCCGACAGGGTCCGGGGGGAAACCACCGCCGAGCGATACCAGGAGTATTTCTCGCGGTTCGGAACCGTCATCGACGCGAGCGACGTCGGCGCCGACGCCACCGGCGGGGAGTCGATCAACCCGCTCCTGGAGGAACACGTCGCCGACGACACCCTGCTCATGTTCCCGCCGGGGGAGTACCTGATGACCGAGCAGTTCCGCTTCACGGACTACCGGAACGTCGGCATCGTCGGCAACGACGCCACCATCGTCCCCGGCACCGTCGAGGCGATGGACGGTCGACTCGCGACGGCGGGGACGTTCAGCGGTCCGACCCGCCTGTTCCGCCTGGGCGTCTCGTACGCGCCGGGCGACGAACTCCGCTTCGAGGGGCTCACCTTCGACTTCACGGCGGACAACAGCGGCTTTCGCGCCATCGAGGCGTACGTGAAACGGGACATGCTCGTACGGGACGTCGACGTCACGGGCCGACACGACCTGGCGTCGTTCGGGCCGGCGCTGTTCAGCGTCACGGACCCGGACGGCATCTCCACCGTCGAGGGCTTTCGCGCCCCCGACGGCGGCGCGTTCTCCGAGGACACGCTGGGCGACATCTGGCGCGGCCCGACCGGCATCCTCGTCCCGCGGAGCCACGAGGGGAAACTCTGGTTCCGCGACTGCGAACTCGGGGGGTTCCCCGACAACGGTCTCTACGCGTCGAGCACGGCGGGGCGCGTCGTCGTGAAGGGGGGGACCTACAAGAACAGCAACGCGTCCAACATTCGTCTGTACGGCGACTACAGCTACGTCAAGGACGCGACGGTGGTCGTCGACGCGGCCGAGGACGGCCACAACCAGCCGGGCATCCGCCTCGACGACGGCCAGCATCTCTGGGTCTACAACACGGACGTCGAACTCACGGATCCGAACGGGGACGCGATCATCGTCAAGGACGACGTGGACAGCGCCCGCATCCAGGACTGCACCATCACCGTCGGCGAAGGACGGATGAACTACGCCGTCCTCGTCCACGAGAACGCCGGCGTGGTCGACGTCTTCGACACCGAGATCACGTTCGACGGGACCGGCAACGCCATCTACGTCGAAGGGCACAACGACGACTCGGACGCGCCGGTCAAGCTCCTCCGGACCACGATCACGGGCGACGGCTCCGGAGAGGACGGCCGCAACGCCATTCGCCTCGCCCGGTCGGGCGTCGACGTCGAGGACGTGACCGTCAAGATGACCGGCCCGGACTACCGGCGCGGCCTCGTGTTCCTCGCCGACGACTGCACCCTCGACGGGGGCCTCGTGGAGGCGACTCACTACCCCGTGGTAAACGCCGCCAACGGGACCCGCATCGACGACGTGACGCTGCGCTCTTACGGGCGATACCAGGGCCTGAAACTCTACGACGGCTACGCCGACGTGACGGTCACCGACTCGGAGATATACAACGACGTCCTCGACCGTGGCACCGAGAACCTCGTCTTGCAGAACAACACGTATCCGTCGTCGTAGCGGGACCGTCGCACGCGCTTGTCTGTGAGTTGTTATTTCTGGACCAGATGTTTTCGAAACAGTTTATGAAGAAAAAGAATTATGTTTGTCCCCCGCACGTCCCGACGCATGCCAACGGGCCGCAGTCGGGGTGGGGGAACGTCGGGGACGGGGACCGGGAAGAGCGACGGACCGGGGACGGAGACCGGGAAGAGCGACGGACCGGGGACGGAGACCGGGAAGAGCGACGGACCGGGG
>JBDGSW010000133.1:0-7921 GCA_042217345.1 Haloarculaceae archaeon | reverse complement strand
ACGGGGACGCTGACGCGGCTGAGCAGACGCACGATGCTTGCGGGCCTCGCGGGAGGGTCCGCCGCGGCGCTGGTGGGAACGACCAGGGCCGCCAGCGGATCGTACGACGTGGTCGTCGACCTCGTGGACGAGGGGGCCGATCCGGACGGCAACGAGTCGATCGTCCCGCTCCTGAACGAACTCGCCGCGGACGACACCCGGATCGACCTCCCCTCGGGGGAGTACCTGATGACCGAACAGTTCCGCTTCACGGACTACCGGAACCTCGCAATCGTGGGCGACGACGCCACCATCGTCCCCGGCACGGTCGAGGAGATGGAGGGTCGGACCGCGACGGCGGGGACGTTCGGCGGTCCGACCCGCCTGTTCCGCCTGGGCGTCTCGTACGCGCCGGGCGACGAACTCCGCTTCGAGGGGCTCACCTTCGACTTCACGGCGGACAACAGCGGCTTTCGCGCCATCGAGGCGTACGTGAAACGGGACATGCTCGTACGGGACGTCGACGTCACGGGCCGACACGACCTGGCGTCGTTCGGGCCGGCGCTGTTCAGCGTCACGGACCCGGACGGCATCTCCACCGTCGAGGGCTTTCGCGCCCCCGACGGTGGCGTCAACGCGGTGGACGCCATCGGCGGCGACCCGAACGGGCCGACCGGCATTCTCGTCCCGCAGAGTCACGAGGGGAAACTCTGGCTCCGCGACTGCGAACTCGGGGGGTTTCCGGACAACGGCGTCTACGCGTCCTGTCCGAACGGTCGCGTCGTCGTGAAGGGGGGAACCTTCAAGAACAGCGACGTCTCGAACGTCCGCCTCTACGGCGACTACAGCTACCTCAAGGACGCGACGGTGGTCGTCGACGAGTCCCACGACGGGTTCGACAACCAGCGCGGGGTCCGTCTCGACCAGGGCAAACACCTCTGGGTCTACGACACGACGATCCGGCTCGACGAACCGAACGGGGACGCCATCACCGTGATGGGCGGCGTCGACAGCGCCCGCATCCAGCAGTCGGAGATCACCGTCGGGGACGCGGTGAACGACGCCATCGTGGTCGAACCGGGGGCGGGGCGGACCGACATCTACCACACCGACGTGGAGATGACGACCGGCGGCCAGGCGATCCAGATCGAACCGGCCTCCGACGGGGGCGGCATCGTCGACTGCCTGTACGTCACGATCACGGGCGACGCGAGCGGATCGCCGGGGGGTCGCCACGCGATCCGCTGTGAGCGCGACGGCTGTCTGTTTCGTCACCTCGTCGTGAAACAGCCCGGCCCGAACTTCCGGCGCGGCCTGCAGGTCAGCGGTCGGGACTGTTACGTCTACTCGGGCTACTACGGGACGAGCCACATCCCCATCGTCAACGACGGCGACGACACGCTCATCGAGGACGTCACCGCGCGGTCGCTCGACGGATACGAGGCGCTGAAACTCCTCGATCACACGAGCGACGTGGACGTGGTGAGCAACAAACTGTACAACGGCGTCTGGGACAAGGGATCTGACGACCTCTACATGACCGACAACGAGTTCCCGTCGGGGTGATCGGGGCTCCGGGCGGCCGGTCGGTCTCCGTCCCTCGCCCCACGCCGGCCAGCGATCCGGGCGCGGCGACCGGCCTGCGCGTGGCGGGCCTCCCGCCGGGTCGCCGGCGGGCGGCGTGTCCACCGGACGCCGGCGTCCCGGAACGAGGCCGGGGGCGTCCGCCGGGGTGGCGGTCGACCGCGGTTTACACGCCCTATAATTACGCCCGCTGGCCGCGGACGTTCGAGTAGTCACCGATGTCGTCGGAAGCCGAACCCCGCACGGACGAACGACGCCGCCCGGGTCCGGACGGATGAACGGGGAACGGGTCGCGACGCTCGCGCTCGCGCTCTGCTGTCTGTTCGCGCTCGGAACGGCCGCCGGGATGCTCCACTCGTCGGTGTCGACCACGCCGGACGACGTCATCAACGTCGACTACGCCCGCCTGCCGTTGCCGACGGATCAGGCCCAGCGGTTGAAAAGCCGGTTCCAGCGGCCGTCGGGGCACTCGTCGACGATCCGACGGTCCCGTCCCGCCGACGCGGGCGACGTACGGGCGCGACGGTCGCGCCCCGACTCCGCGGACGACCCACGGCCGGCAAACGACGTCCGAGACGGTCCGAAACGGGCCCACCGTGGCGGCAACGACGGCTCCCGGTCGGACGCCGGCCGTCGGCCGACGACGCCGTCGTTGCTCGACCGGTTGCTCGCCCTCCTGCGGGCACTGCTGGCGTTCCTGCTGGGGGTGGTGCCGTGGCTGCTCCTCCTCGCCGGCGTCGCGGTCGCGGTGGCGGCCCGCGACCGCATCGCCGCGGCCCTCCGGCCGCACCTTGCCCGCCTCGCTCCCGGCGCGCGCGGGGACGGGGAGGCGGACGCTCCGGCGCCCGCGCCGGAAAACGAGGTCGAGCGGGCGTGGGTCGAGATGGTCGAGCGCCTCGGCCTCGCCGACGACCGGTCGCGGACGGCCGGCGAGTGCGCCCGGCAGGCCGTCGAGTCGGGCGTCGATCCCGACGTCGTCGAGCAGATCACCCGGCCGTTCCGGGCGGTCACGTACGGCGGCGAGACGGTGACGGACCGGCACGTGGACCGGGCCCGGACCGGTCTCCAGCGGTTCCGCGCCCAGTTTCCCGGGGAGGGCCGGACGTGAACTACCGCCGGCTGGCGTTCGGGGCGGCGGGTCTGGCCCTCCTCGGCCTCGCACTGACCGCGACGGGTGACGGAGTCTTCGGACGGCTCCGGACGGCGGCCGTTGCCGCCCTGGGCAACGATTACTACCTGGTCGCCGGCATCGGAGCCGTCGCCCTCCTCGTCGCCGTACCGGTGCTCCTCTCCGGGCGTGCGGGCAACCTCGACCGGACCGAGATGCCGGATCCCGAGAGACCCATCGTGGCGTCGGTCGACGGCCGGGAGTTCGACCGGACGGTCCACGGGTGGCGGTTCCGACTGCCGCTCGTCGGGCGCCCGGCCCGCGAGCGCGTCCGGACCCGCCTGCGGTCGGCCGCGGTCGAGACGGTCGCCGCCGCCGACGGCTGTCGCCGGTCGGAGGCCGAACGCCGGGTCGCGGACGGGGAGTGGACCGCGAACCCGGCCGCCGGCGCCTTCCTCGCGGCCGACCGGCCGATGACGCCCGCGTCCGTGCGCCTGCGGGCGTGGCTTGGCGGCGAGGCCACCCCCGAACGCTGTGCAGTCGAGACGGCGGCGGAGATCGCCGCGTACGCGGGGGGCGACCGGTGAGCGACGCGACGACCGACGCGGGGTCGGGACGCGTTCGACGCACCCACCGCTGGCGCGGCGTCCTCGCGGTCACGCTGGTCGCCGGGGCCGTCGGCCTCGCCGCCCAGCGCCAGCGACTGCTCCTCCTCGCGGCCGTCGGCGTGGTCTACGCCGCCTACCCCCGGACGACGCGGACGCCCCACCCGGCCGTCGACCTCGACCGCGAGGTCCGCACCCGCACTCCCGGGGCGAACGAGGACGTGACGGTCACCGTCACCGTCAGGAACGCGAGCGACCGCACGCTCGCCGACGTGCGCGTCGTCGACGGCGTCCCGCCCGCACTCACCGTCACCGACGGCATTCCCCGGCACGGGACGGCGCTCCGGGCCGGCGAGTCCGACAGCTTCTCGTATGCGGTCCGGGCGGTCGAGGGACGGCACACGTTCGACGCCGCGACCGTCGCGGTGCGGGACGTGAGCGGCGGAACCGAACGCGAGTTCGCGGTGGCCGCGGAGACGGAACTCGACTGTACGACCGAGCTCCCGGAACTCCCGCTCGGAGACCGGACGATCGACGCGGTCGGACGGATCCGGTCGCGGACGGCGGGGACGGGAACCGAGTTCTCCCGCACCCGCGAGTACCGGCGCGGCGACGCGATGAGTCGCGTCGACTGGAACCGCTACGCGCGGACGGGCGACCTGACCACCGTCGAGTACCGCGAGGAACGGGCCGGGACGGTGCTGCTCGCGGTGGACGCCCGTCGGGTCGCCTACCGCAGCGCCCCCGGGGAACCCCACGCCGTCAGCCGCGCCGTCGACGCGGCCGACCGGCTGCTGGTCGCGTTGTTGCGCGATCGAAACCGCGTCGGCGTCGCCGGCCTCGCCCCCGAGGCGTGCTGGATTCCGCCGGGGACCGGCCGCGACCACCGGATTCGGGCCCGGCAGGCGCTCGCCACGCACCCGGCGTTCGCGTCGCGGCGGCCGGACGCGGCGGTGGACCTGGAGGCCCAGTCCCGGCGGTTGCGCGGTCGACTCGCCGGAGACGCCCAGATCGTCCTGCTCTCGCCGCTCTGTGACGACGACGTCGTCGCCACCGTCCGGCGCTTCGTGGCCCACGGGCACGCGGTGAGCGTCGTCAGCCCCGACGCCACGGGATCGGAGACGTCCGGACAGCGGCTGGCCGCCGTCGAGCGATCCAACCGGGTGCGCCGGCTCCGACGGGCGGGGGTGCGGGTCGTCGAGTGGCCGAGCGACCGCCCGCTCGCGGCCGCCGTCGCCCGCGCCATGGAGGCGCCGGCGTGAGTCCCGACGCGGTCCGGGTCGGCAAGCGGCCGTCGCCGCTCGCCGCCGGCGTGGCCGTCCTCGTCGCGGCCGCCGTCGTGGCGGCGCTGGCGCCCCCCGGTGACGGCCACGTCGGTCTCGGCGTCGAACTGCTCGGCGTCGCCGTCCTCGCGGGGGGATACGCCCTCGTTCGCAGGGGCTGGCGGGCGACGGGGGCCCTCGTCGTCCTCGTCGGACTGGTCGTCGCCCTCGGCGGACTCGCGGTGGTCGCGGGTCGCGGGGGACCGAGTCGCACGCTCGAACTCCTCCCCGGGGCCGTGGGGATGGCGGTCCTCGCGCTCGGCCTGATTCCCTACCGGGGGAACGGCTCGCGCGGCGCCCTCAAGGTCGGCGCCGGATTGCTGTTCGTTGGCGTCCTCGCCGCGGGGCTCTTCCGGGACGTCACGCTCCGGACGCTCCTGCTCTCGGGGGTCGGAACCGTGGTCGCCTGGGACGCCGGGGACCACGCCATCGGCGTCGGGGAACAGCTGGGCCGTCGCGCGACGACGCGCCGGTCCGAGGCCGTCCACGTCGGGGGGAGCCTCCTCGTGGGCGCCGTCGCCGTCACCGCCGGGGAGTTCGTCGCCGACCTCGGATCGCCGGCGGGGTCGCTGACTTCACTCTCCCTCCTGCTCGTGGCCGTCGTCTGCCTCACGGCCGCGCTTCACGGTTGACCGTCGGCACCGACGTCGCGTCCAGCACGTCGTCGACGACCGTCTCCCGGTCGACGTTCTCGACGGTGGCGTCGGCCGTCAGGACCACCCGATGGTCGAGGACCGGGTGAGCGACGCGTTTCACGTCGTCGGGCGTCACGAACCGCCGGCCCACGAGCGTCGCGCGAGCGCGGGCGATCTCGAAGAGGCGCTGGCTCCCCCGCGGCGAGGCGCCGACGGCGACCCGGGAGTCGGTCCGCGTCCCCCGCACCAGGTCCACGACGTACTGCCTGACGGCGTCGTCGACGCGGACCCGTTCGGGCACCGCCTGGATGGCGCGTACCGTTCGGGTGTCGAGTCGCTCGCGCGCCGACGGCGTCGGCACCTCCCGGTCCGCGCGGCGGTCCAGCAGTTCGAGTTCCCCCTCGGCGGAGGGGTAGCCGAGGCTCGTCTTCACCAGAAATCGGTCCTTCTGGGCCTCGGGCAGGGGGAACGTCCCTTCGCCCCCCTCGACGGGGTTCTGCGTGGCGATGACGAAAAACGGGTCCGGAAGCGCGTGGGTCTCCCCGTCGACGGTCACCTGTCGCTCCTCCATCGCCTCCAGCAGGGCGGCCTGGGTCTTCGGGGACGCCCGGTTGATCTCGTCGGCGAGGACGACGTTGGCGAAGAGCGGACCCGGACTGAACTCGAAGTCGCCGCGCTTCTCGTTGAACACGTTCGTCCCGGTCACGTCGGCGGGCAGGAGGTCCGGCGTGAACTGGACCCGGGTGAACGAGAGCCCCAGCGCCGTCGCCAGGCTCCGCGCCGTCAGCGTCTTCCCCGTCCCCGGAACGTCCTCCAGAAGGACGTGCCCGCGGGCCATCACGCTCGTGAGAACGGTTTCGATGACCTCCCGGTCGAGGACGACGGCGCGGGCGACCTCGTCGTGGACCGTCGAGACGTAGTCGTGTGCGGTCGACACCTCCATGGCCGACCCATCCCGCACGCGCCGGTTTATTATAGCGCCGTTAACCGATCCCGGCGCCCGCGGCGTGTTCCGGACCGACCGTCGGCCCGTCGCCGGTCCCGCGCGCTCGTCACGCCGACCGCGCGCCGACCGCACGCCGACCGCACCGCCCCGATTAACACCACGATAAGCAAGGTTCCGGGGGCCCACCACCCGGCAGATCGAATGCCCGTCGTCAGCGTCGTCATCCCCACGTACAACCGGGCCGACGTACTGTCGCGCGCCGTCGAGAGCGCCCTCGCCCAGACGCTCGCGGACGTCGAGGTGATCGTCGTCGACGACGCCTCGACCGACCACACCGACGAGGTCCTCGCGTCCTTCGACGACGACCGGCTCACGACGCTCGTCCACGACGAGAACCGCGGCGGGAGCGCCGCCCGGAACACCGGCATCGACCACGCCACCGGGGAGTACGTCGCCTTCCTGGACTCCGACGACGAGTGGCGGCCGACGAAGCTCGAACGGCAGGTCTCGACGCTCGAACGCCGGTCCGACGAGTGGGTGGCGGCCTACTGCGGCGTCGAGTTCGTCACCGGATCGGATCCCGGACCCATCTCGTCGCTCGCGCGGTCGCTCTTCTCGCGGTTCCGCGTCACCGAGGGCGCGGAGGGCGGCGAGGAACTCGTCGCGGACGTGTTGACCGACGACCTCCACACGAGCGCCGGGTCGACGCTCCTGGTGTGCGCCGACGTCGTCGACGACGTCGGCGGGTTCGACGAGTCGTTCCCCCGGTTTCAGGACTCCGAGTTCCTCATTCGGGTGTTGCAACGGGGGAAACTCGCCTACGTCGACGCGCCCCTGCTCCGTCGCCACGACACCGGCAACCCGGACGCCGACGCGTTGCGACGGGCGGACGCCCACTACCTCCGCGCGTTCGCCGAGACGGTCCAGCGCCTCGAAGCCGCGGGCCACGACGTCACCGGCGCCCACCACTACATGCTCGGCAAGGCGTACGTGGCGGAGGGGCGGTTCCGGACGGGCCTTCGCTACCTCCTCACCGGCCGTCCCCCGGGCGCACGGCAGTGTCCGGGGTTGCTCCGCGCGGCCTGTCGCGGCGCCGCACGCCGGTTCGACTAGCCGACCGACGGAGCCACGACGGGCCGCGCGGAGACACAATGTTTACCTTGGAACCTGTCGTACGAGGTGATATCCGTCCGGAAGGCCCCCCCGGTGAGTGACCGTCATCGCCCGTTTGCGACCGGACCGTCCGCCCCCCGACGATACGAGATGAGCTGGAATTCCCCCACCGACGCCGTTCTCGGCACTCGCCGGCAACGGATCGTCCTCCACCTGGCCGAGATGGAGACGCCGGTCACCATCGACGAGGTGGTCGACGTCCTGGACGCGGACCCCCACGTCCGGTACGACGATCCGGGGGCACCGGGGTCGTGGGACGACCTCCACCGCGAACTGTACGAGTTCGACCTGCCGGCCCTGGACGACGCCGGGGTGATCACGTTCGACGCCGACCGCGGGCTGGTCGCCCAGCCCGACGAGTCGCTCGTCGAGGACGTCCTCCCGACGGGGGGAGAGCCCGATTCGGACGCGACCGCCGCCGAGGAGGGACGAGCCTCGACGCCGTGGGCGACGGTGTATCTCGGCCTCTCGGCGCTCGCGTTGCTCCTCCTGGGCCTGGTCGAGGCGAACGTCGTCCCCGTCCCGGCGGAGTCGGCCGTCGGCGCGGCGGGCGTCGTCGTCGGACTGTT
>JBDGSW010000117.1:0-25095 GCA_042217345.1 Haloarculaceae archaeon | reverse complement strand
CTCCGTATCGACCAGATAAAGTCGATCGTCCTGCTCTACGTTAGTAATTTGTTTCGGTCCCTCTACCGTCATAATCTCAGTGTCTACGGTGTAGCCAAGCCCTGAGTGCATGTCACTGACCCTTCGCCTCCTTATGGGTCAATAAAATCAGCCCTGAACGAACGTTATCCGGAGAAGGTATAGTTCAGAATACTACCATCCTGGCGCTCAGCGAGATACTGCTCGATATCATTCTGCCGCCACCCCAACGGGGAGAGGACACTTTCCGCGGCCCTGATCAGTTTCTCACTGTAGAAGCTGGCATCATAGATCTCAGGATCCTCACGAACGAGCTGTACCCGTTCACGTGAGCTTTTCTCATCATCGACGACAACGTACTTAACGTACTGGCCCGGACTCCGTTCGAGTCCCTGATCTTCGGCACGTTCTAACGCAGCGACAGTCTGTGTATATTGCGTATAGGAATCCGTGGCCTTACCCGCTCGTTTATCGACTGCGAGTTCGATAGGGTTGACGTTCCCGCCCTGAAGTTGCCGTAGGTGCTCTTGGAGACGGTCACAAACTGCCTCCGGAGTACGCGTTGCATCAAGTACCTGGATTAAGTCTCGCTGGACGTCAGCGATGAATGGAGGGGTGCTATCCTGTCGACACTCGATTCCACGGTATTTATACTCGTCTTCGCCAGCGACACTCCCGAAGTACTTAGTCAAGGCCCCAGCACTACTCGTGCGCTGCGGGACAAATGCGATCCAATCGTAGGCTGCCTCATATTCAAGTGAGATTCCTGCGTTCTGGGTGATTTGATCGGCGAGTCCCGGTAGTGGTGTGCGTTGAGTCGGTGGAACGTCGGAGGTACCCGTAACCCAGAGGCTGTCGACAATGCCGTGGACAACACGCCAGCCGCCCGATTCAAGTGTTTCCTTCGCGTCCAGCAGGATCTCTCGGGCAAACGCGTTGATCGCCTCGTGGCACTCAATGCGGCCGAACTTGGCGTTCGAGAACCCCTGGTAGCCGAAACAGGAGACGAGGATCCACTTGATCGCCTCGACTTTCCGATCGAGTTTCGCAGCCTGTTCGGGATCACTAGCCTCCTCGCGCAGGACCTTGTAGTCAGCGCGATCGTCCACGAGTGGCTCGAGGACGTCGACGAGATAGCCCCGGTCATCACAGATGCTATACCCGAGTTTGGGGACGTCTACACGGTCAGCGTGGCAGTCACATCGGATCGTGTCCGGGCTGATGTTTCGAGTACAGATGATGTTCGGATAGAGGCTCGCAAAGTCCAGTTCGTGAACGTCG
Source organism: Haloarculaceae archaeon (assembly GCA_042217345.1). Classification (GTDB taxonomy): domain Archaea; phylum Halobacteriota; class Halobacteria; order Halobacteriales; family Haloarculaceae; genus Halorientalis. The sequence goes on along the minus strand of JBDGSW010000117.1, from coordinate 23,796 downwards.
TCGTGGACGCCGACGGCCGGCTCGAAGGTGTGGCCGCCCCGGTCGGCGGCGTCCAGCGTGCGCGCGGACTTGAAGAACTCCGGGCGGTAGGAGTGCCAGGGCACGAGCACGCCGCGCTCGCGGGCCGTCCGGATCTGGATCGCCGTGAGGACGGTACCGATCGACGCCCACGACAGCTCCTGCAGCGGTTTCCGGGAGCGCGCCACCAGGTCGAGACAGCCGTCCAGGCCCGCCTGCCGGTAGAAGAACGTGTTCGAGCGGTCGATCACCGCCCGCCCGGGCACGGTGTACCGCGCCGGCGAGTGCTGGACCGTCCCGTAGCTCTCGTATGTCGAGGCGCCCGCGAGCCGCTGCCAGCCCGGCCGCCGCCCCAGCTGCAGGTCGACGCCCGCCTCGGTCGCGACCTCGAACAGCGTCGGGATCGCCTCCCCGGAGTTCACGACCAGTACGTCCGGGTCCGTCCGCTCGACCGCGTCGGCGACCCGGCCCACGAGGTCGCCGGGCTCGCCCTCGTGGCGCTGCCCGTCGATCGTCACAGCCTCGAGGGGTGCGTCGTTCAGCGCCGGCTCGGGCACCGCCAGTTCGAGCGTCCGCAACGAGCGTTGGGGGACGGGCTCGACGTCGGCGTCCAGGCAGTAGCGAAAGCCGCGGGTGACGTCCACGTCGTAACAGCGGTACTCGCCGGGCGCGCCCAGGTCGCGCACGCGCGAGGCCACCGGGCGGACGCGCTCGACGTCCCGGACCGTCACGCGCAGGACGCGCTCGGGCTCGGTCCGCCAGCCCCGCCGCTTCTGCTCGACGCGCGTCTCGACCACGTCGTGCCTGCGCTCGATCGCGGCGCGGGCGTCGGCGACCGGCGCGCCCTCGCGGGTGACGGAGATCGCCGGCCGGTAGTCGGTGATGCGTTCGCGGTCGACACCGCCGTCGTCGGTGCAGCGCCAGACCAGGACGTCCCCGCCCCGGAAGTCCACGGTCAGGACGCCGTCAGTCATCGCCGGCGTCAGTCTCGTTCCCGGCACCCTCGTGGGTACCGCCGGCCCAGTCGGTCGTGACGGGCGCCTGGTCGGCGGCTGGCTCGCGACGGCGCGGGCGCTCGTACCCGTCGACCTGCGCGGCGAGCGCGTCGAGTTCCTCGTCCAGCGCGGCGAGGCGGTCTTCGAGGGCGGCGCGTGCTCGCTCCTGTTCGAGCGCGATCGACAGCAGCACCGCGGCGATCGGCGCGTCGTGGTTCAGGTAGCTGCAGGTGTCGGCGTGGCTGCGGGCGTGCTCGAACAACCGGTCGAAGTGCGGTTTGTCCCGCCGGCGCAGCGCCCGCCGGTAGTCGCTCCACTCGCGCTCGATGGCCGTCAGGCGGTCGCGGAAGGTCGGGTTCGTGCGGCCCATGTGCGAACAGCGGCGCGCCGGCGTATAGGGCGTGACGGCGCCGTTTCCGGAAGTTCCAGGAGTGACAGCAGCATCGACCCGCGCGTGCTCGCCCGTTGAAACACCGGATTCTACTGGCAACGCGCACCGGTCTTTATATCAACGGCAGGCGGCGAGGCGAGTAGGGATGTCGGACGGTACAGAGCCGAGGGACTACGACCGAGAGTTCACGGCGCACGCGGGCCACCGCGCACGCCGGCGGCTAGGGATCGACGTCGAACGGGGAACGGTCACGCGGTTTGCCCTCCAGCTAGAGTATCTCGTCGATCCGGAGGGCGGAGAGTGGGCCGAGGTCGTCAGGTACGACCACGACGGGACCGGTGAAAGCGAGTTCGCCCACGACGTCACCGAGGATGGACTGCACATCGACGTGTACCGCGACGGAGAGAAGATCGACAGCCACGAACTCACGCCGCCCCTACCGGCAGGTGAAGCGCTCGACGTTGCCGAAGAGCACTTGAAGGAGCACCTCGAAGGGTACGTACGGAGATACGAACGATGGCACGGAATCGGCAGTCTATGACTGACGCCGAGCTCGCGGATCTGCGCGAGGAGATGGATGCACAGCGCGATAACATCCGCGACTATCTCGAAAGCGAGGGTGTCGACGTCAGCGCGTGGGACGAGCGCGCGGCGGCTCGTGCCGACGGCGGTGACGACGGCACCGCTCAGTAACCGTGACCAATTTCTTCCCGAACAGCGCCAGTACGCGTTCGCGGGAACGCATGCGGGACATCGACGCACCGCCACAGTGACGACGAGACGCCACCCGAAGACGGACGTGTCGAGCTGATGCAGTAGCCGCCGACCGTGATCGTCCGAACGTCGAAGCCGAGCGGTCAACCTACGCGCGCCGGTACTCTTCCAGTTCGACTTCGATCGCGAGCGAGTCCCGCTCGCCGTCGTAGTAGGCGGTGTAGTACGCCAGGCTCGCGTCGGGCGCGATGCACGCGACGTACTCGTTGGCGTCCGAGCCCGTCCACTCACCGTTGTCGGGGACGCGGATGGCCGTGTTGTAACACGACTTTCCGGCGTACTCGCCGCGGCCTTCGATGGCGGCGGTCATGTAGCCCTTCTGCTCGTTGCCGACCAGCTGCCAGCTGTTGCCGACCGCGAGGTCCCGACTCGCGAAGTACGCGCTCATGGTGCTGAACGGCCCCATCGTCAGGTACATCATCGCCGTGGAGGTCGCCTCGGCGACGTCGCGCCCGGCGGTCGCGTCGGGCAGCTGGAAGACCACCGACGCGTTCTGCCCGGTGATCGTCCGGTCGAACGTCGTCGTTCCGTCGTCGTAGGTCACCTCGGCAGTGACCACGCCGCCCTGAACCGACAGCACCTTCCAGGTCAGCACCGCCGACTCGTCGTTCAGGTGGTCGGTGACGCGATACTTGTAGAACTCGCCGGGCTCGAAGGAGAAGCGGTCCCACGCGGTCATCGCGTCGCCGGTGCCGTCGCCGGCTCCGGTCCCCGCACCGCCCGGGCCACCGCCCGAGCCGTCGCCGGCGTCGCCCGCATCGGCCGGCCCGCCCGTACACCCCGCTAGGACGACCAGCAGCCCGAGGAGGACGACCAGCCCCCGCGGCCGGCTCATCGGTCGGCCCCCCGGCCGTCGTCGGTTCGGCGCCGAGCCCGTCGGTCGAACTCGGTACGTAGCGATGCCACTCTCTGGGGTCGTGTGCGTCCGCTCATTAGATCACTGCCGACTCTCTGGGACCCCACCACGGTGACCCACCCGTCGGCTGCTACCCCTTCAAGGGTCGTGTGAGACCATAACCATATCTGTTTATGACACGAACGCCGTTCACGCCGTGAACGTCCCCGCGTGGGCCAGAAACAGATGCCCCTGATGAGTATTTCGCCTGCGGCCGGCGCGAGGGGACGACCGGTCTTCTGACCCGGGGCTACGACCCGTCGGCGGCCAGTCCGGGCGCCACCGACGGGCCGTCGTCCGCCGGGTCGCCGCCCGCCGCGCCCAGTGCGTGCAGCGGCCGCCGCGCGTCGAGCACCTGCCGCCAGAAGGCGAGCGTCGTCTGGACCGTGCCCCCTTCCCCGGGGTACACCAGCGTCTCGAAGTCCTCGGCGACGAACCGCGGTCCCTGCGGGGTCGACCGGCACTCGATCGTCCGCTCGGCGGCGGTCGCCAGCGGCTCGCCGAGGCCGTCGGCGCCCCGGCGCGTCACCAGCACGGGCAGGTCGCGTTCGCGCGCGAGCGTCGCCACCGTCGCCAGCGCGCGCATGAGCAGGCGCCTGCCGGTCGACCGACCCACGTCGTCGGCGCGGTAGAACGCGTCCATCGCCGGCAGGACCACCAGGCTGGCGTCGTCGCCGACGACCTCGGGGAGCCGGCGCGCCAGCGCGAAGTGCTGGTAGGCGGTGAACGCGCGGGCCACCCGGATCCGGTCGAGCGCGCGGTCGTGTGGGGCGACCCGGACGAGGGGGTCCGTCCGGGCGTGGCCGCGGCTGTCGACCCAATAGGCGACGCCGCCGGTCCGGAGGACGTGATCGACGACGAGTGCAGCCAGCGGGCCGACCGCCGACGCCGCGCGCCTGCCCCCGGTAGCGAGCAGTTGGATCCCGGGGTCGAGCGACGGCACCTCGGGCAGTGCAGTGCGGTGCATGTCCGTCAGGTGGACCGCCGCCCCGAAAACCGCTGGCGCGGCGCTTCCGGAAGTTCCGGAGTCGCGTGCGATGTCGTTCGCGGCGCCGTGGCACCCGGCCGTCCAGGCACCGGCCAAGACCCTTGTGTGCGGCCGGCGTACTGCGTTCGAGCGTCCCGTGACCCCGACCCACGAGCCCGCCGTCGATCGAACCTGGTGGCGAGAAGCGGTGTTCTACGAGATCTATCCCCGCAGCTTCAACGACGCCGACGGCGACGGCGTCGGCGACCTCCCGGGGATCGTCGAGAAGCTGGACTACCTCGACGACCTGGGCGTCGACGTCGTCTGGCTGACGCCCGTGTACGACTCGCCGCTGGTCGACTACGGCTACGACGTCCGCGACTACCGGGCGATCCTCGACGAGTACGGCACGATGGCCGACTGGGAGCGCCTGCGCGACGGCCTGCACGACCGCGACATCCGGCTGATCATGGACCTGGTGGTCAACCACACCTCCGACGAGCACGAGTGGTTCCGGCGCTCGCGCCGGGAGGAGGGCGAGTACGCCGACTACTACCACTGGCGCGAGGGGGAGCCAGACGAGCGGCCCAACAACTGGGAGTCGCTGTTCGGCGGGCCCGCGTGGTCGTGGGACGACGAGCGCGAAGCGTGGTACCTCCACCTGTTCGCCCCCAGCCAGCCCGACCTGAACTGGGCGAACCCCGCCGTCCGCGAGGACGTCTACGCGATGATGCGCTGGTGGCTCGCGAAGGACGTCGACGGCTTCCGCATGGACGTGATCAACTTCCTCTCGAAGACGGAGGGGCTCCCCGACGGCGCGACTGGCGAGATCGTCACCGGCAGCGAACACTTCATCAACGGCCCGCGCATTCAGGAGTACCTCGGCGAGATGCGCGAGCGGGTGCTCGCCGACGAAGACGTCGTGACCGTCGGCGAGATGCCCGGCCTCTCGCTGGCGGACGCCCGCGAGTACGTCGGCCCGGACGGCCCGCTGGACATGGTCTTTCACTTCGAGCACATGCGCCTTGACACCGACGACGACGATCCCTGGGACTTCCACGACTGGGAGCTGGCGGACCTCAAGGAGACGTTCACCCGCTGGCAGGAAGGGCTGTACCCCGACGGCTGGAACGCGCTCTACCTCAACAACCACGACCAGCCGCGGCTGGTCTCGCGGTTCGGCGACGACGAGCGCTACCGCCGCGAGTCGGCGACGCTGTTCGCGACCCTGCTGCACACCCTGCGGGGCTCGCCGTTCGTCTACCAGGGCGAGGAGATCGGCATGACGAACGGCCCCTTCGACTCGATCGCGGACTACTCCGACGTCGAGACGCTGCGGTACGTCGAGCGCATGCTCGCCCGCGACGACGTCGAGAACTTCGCCGATATCGCCGACGCCGTCCGCTACGGCAGCCGCGACAACGCCCGCACGCCCGTCCAGTGGAGCGACGCGGCCGCGGCCGGATTCACCACCGGCGAGCCGTGGCTGCCGGTCAACCCCAACTACGAGTCGATCAACGTCGCCGCCGCGCGGGCCGTCCCCGACTCCATCTGGCACTACTACCGGCGGCTGATCGCCCTGCGCCACGACCAGCCCCTCCTCGTGTACGGCCGCTACGAGCTCCTGTTGCCCGACCACCCGCAGCTGTACGCCTACCTGCGCGTCGACGGCGACGACCGGGCGCTGGTCGTCCTGAACGTCTCCGCGGAGCGTCCCGCGGTCGAGTTGCCCGACGTCGAGACGGCCGACGCCGACCTGCTGCTGGCCAACTACGACGTCGACGGGGCGGCCGACCCGGACGGCGCCAGACTGCGACCGTACGAGGCGCGGGTGTACCGGCTGGCGTGACCGTTCGCCGACGGTTGCAGCCCCCGAAATCGTGGTAACCCGTCGTTACGAGCGGCGAAACGGTCGGCCCCAGTGTGGTGGTCGCGGCTGAAACGACTGCGGCCGGCGCGAAAAGGCGGCGCGTAACTAACAGGAACATCGAGGACCCTTCGATAATGAAGGTCCTCTCGCTGGTCACGACGCGGGACCCGTTCTACGACGACCAGGTCCGGGTCCTGGAGCGAAACGGCGTCTCGGTGACGACGGTCACGATCCCCAGCAACTGTCCGCGGTCGCTGAGCGACTACGGGCGGTTCGCACCGACGGTGCTGCGCGAGGCGCTGAGCTCGTACGATCTCGTCCACGCCAACTACGGCCTGACCGCGCCGTTCGCGCTCGCCCAGCCGCGCCGACCGGTCGTGCTCATTCTCTGGGGCTCGGACCTGCTGGGCGAGTACAGCTGGGTCTCCGAGCGCTGTGCGCGCTACTGCGACGCGGTGGTCGTCATGACCCGGGAGATGGCGCGCCGGCTGGACGTCTCCGCCCACGTCGTCCCCCACGGCGTCGACCTCGACCGGTTCAGCCCCGCCGACCAGGCCGGCGCCCAGCGGGCCGTCGGCTGGGACTCGGAGCGCGCACACGTCCTGTTCCCGTACTCGCCGTCGCGCGACGTCAAGAACTACCCGCGGGCCCGCCGGGTTGTCGACCGCGCGCGCTCGCGCGTCGACGAGCGGCTCGAACTCCACGTCGTCGACGACGCCGACCACGACGAGATGCCGCGGTACATGAACGCCGCAGACGTCCTCCTGTTCACCTCCGAGCGCGAGGGCTCGCCCAACGTCGGCAAGGAGGCGCTGGCCTGTAACCTGCCGGTCGTGGCGACTGACGTCGGCGACGTCCGTCGGCGCCTCCGGGACGTCGAGTCCGCCGCAGTCAGCACCGACGACGACGAACTCGTCGACGCGCTGGTGGCAACCCTGCGGACCGATCGACGTCCCGACGGCCGGGCGGCGGTCCGGGACGTCAGCCTCGCGCGGATGGGCGAGCGACTGCTGGACGTCTACGAGTCGGTCCTCGTCGGAGAGCCGGCGACGGCCAGCGAGCCGCCGCTGCGCGCTCGGTGAGCGGCGCCTAGAGCCACTCCTTCCGGCGGAGGTACGCCACCATCAGAACCGCCAGCAGCCCCATCGCGACCAGGATCGCTGGGTAGCCATACCGCCACGTAAGCTCGGGCATGTTGTACGGGCCGCCGGTGAAGTTCATCCCGTAGACAGCCGCGATGAACGAGAGCGGCAGGAAGATCGTCGCGACCGCGGTGAGCCGTTTCATCACCTCGTTCGTCGAGATCGAGACTGCGTTCATGTAGGTGTCTCGGACGCCCGAGGCTAGCTCGCGGTAGGTCTCGGTCAGCTCGACAAGCTGAATCAGCGTCTCGTAGACTTCCCGGATGTCGGCCTCGGCGACTGGCGAGACGAACGCGGCGTCCCCGCGGGCGAGGTATCCGACAGCCTCCCGCGCCGGGAGCACGAGCCCGCGGATGACGAGGAGTGCGCGCCGGACGGCATTGATACTGGTGAGAACCCCTTCGTCGGGCCCTACCACGGCGACCTCCTCGATGCGTTCGATGGAAGCCTCGATTCGCTGGAGGGTCTCGAAGTAGCCGTCGGCGACGGCGTCCAGGAGCCGGTACACAGTGAAGCTCACGCCGCGGTCGAGGACACCCCCGCTGGCCGTGAGCGCCGCCTGCCAGGTGTCCGCGACCGCGTCGATCGACCGTGAACTCGCTGTGACGAGCCAGTCGGAACCGACGAACAGCCCGACCGAGACGACGTCCGGCATCCGTTCATCGTCCGGGGGCACGTCCGCGACGGTCTGCAGTGAGAGGAACGTGTGCGTCGGATACTCCTGACACCGCGACCGCGTACTCCGCGGGGAATCCGTCTCCATCACGGAGAGGTCGACGCCGAACACATCTCGGAGCCAGCGGGTTTCCCCGTCGGTCGGCGCGTCGACGCGCACCCACATCGCCCCGAGGTCGCCGGCGTCGTCCGGGTAGTCCTCGATCGGCCGGGTACCACTCGGCGTGGAGATGAGAGCGTCGATTGTCATCAGGATCACCGCCGATCGGCGGCGTAGACGTCATCTTGGGGCCGCAGTGATAACAGGGTATCTCCCGGACGGTACCGTGAACTGGACACGCCCTCTGGCATCGAGGTGCGTCCGTCCCCGCGCTGGACGTGCAATCTGTCGTGATCGAACGGGAAAGCGAGTCTGCGCCGGCGTCCCTGCGTCTCCGCGAACTTGCCGGTGCCGACCCGTCGAGCGGCGACGTCTGCCGGCGCCTCCGGGACGTCGAGTCCTCGGCGGTCTATACCGACGACGACGAACTCGTTGGCGCGCTGGTTACCACCCTACGGACCGATCGACGTCCCGACGGCCGGGCGGCAGTCCGAGACGTCAGCCTCGAGCGGATGGGCGAGCGGCTGCTGGACGTCTACGAGTCGGTGCTGGACGGCGACGCGGCGGCCAGCTCCGAACCCCGGCTGGCCGCCCGGTGAGCTACTCCGGAGCCGCCCCGCCCTCGTCAGCGCCCGCGCCGCTGCGCCGGACGCGATACCAGCCGTACCCGTAGGGACCGAGCGACACCTCGCAGTCGTCGGCGCGCCAGTCGCAGGCGGTCGACTCCAGCAGCGAGGCAGTGACGTCGGTTGCGTCGCGGCCGATCGGCACCGCGACGGTGACGGCCTCGGCCGCGAGGTTGTGGACGAACCAGACCGTGTCGGCCCCGGAGTCGAAGGCGTGGGCGAACACGCGCTCGTCGTCGACGTCGAGGGTCCGGTACCGGCCGTGGCCGATCTCGGGACACTCGCGGCGGGTGGCGATCAGCCGGCCCATCCAGTTGAGCAGCGAGTCGGGGTCGCCGCGCTGGGCGGCGACGTTGACCGCGTCGGGGCCGAAGTCCTCGTCGTCGACGATCGGCGCGACCAGTTCGTCGGCGCACGCGGTCGAGAATCCGGCGTTGGGCCCGTCGTCCCACTGCATGGGCGTTCGCACCGACTCGCGCCCGGGCAGCGAGCGGTCCTCGCCCATGCCGATCTCGTCGCCGTACAGCACCATCGGCGTCCCGGGCAGCGAGAACAGCAGGCTGAAAGCCAGCTCGATGCGGTCGCGGTCGCCCTCGAGCATGGGCGCCAGCCGGCGGCGGATCCCCCGACCGTAGATTCGCATGTCCGCCTCGGGCGCAAAGCGTTCGAACACCGCCTCGCGGAGGTCGGCGTCCAGCCGGCCGATGTTCAGCTCGTCGTAGTTGCGCAGGAAGTTCAGCCACTGGCCCCCGTCGGGGTCGGGCAGCCGGGCCAGGCCCGCCGCCAGCGGTTCGGCCCGCTCGGTCGCCAGCGCCGCGACGAGGTGGGCGTCCAGCACGAAGTTCATCAGCAGGTCCATCTCGGCGCCCCCGCCGAAGTACGACTGCAGTTCGTCGGGGTCGTCGTCGGCCTCCGCGAGCAGGACGGCGTCGCCGCGCTGGGCCAGCGCGTGGCGCTTGAGGCTGCGCAGGATCCCGTGAGGGTCCTCGACGGGCTCGCCATCGGGGTGTTTCTGCTGGATCAACAGCGTCGCCGCGTCGACCCGGAAGCCGTCGACGCCCAGGCGCAGCCAGAACTTCAGGATCTTGTAGATCTCGGCGCGCACGGCCGGGTTGGTGAGGTCGAGATCCGGCTGGAACGGATAGAACCGGTGGTAGTAGTACGCGCCCGCGGTGTGGTCGTACGTCCAGACGCGGCCGTCCTCGACCTCGCCGGGGAAGACCGACCCGCGCTCGGGGTCGGGCGGCGGGGGCTCCTCGACCCAGACGTAGTAGTCGCGGTACTTCGAGTCGGGGTCCTCGCGGGCACGCTGGAACCACGGGTGCTGGTCGGAGGTGTGGTTGACCACGAGGTCGACGAGCACGCGGATGCCGCGAGCGTCGGCCGCGTCGACGAACTCCACGAAGTCGCCCAGCGTGCCGAGGCGGTCGTCGACGCCGTAGTAGTCGGCGACGTCGTAGCCGTTGTCCCGGTTCGGCGACGGGTAGAACGGCAACAGCCACACGGCCGAGACGCCCAGGCGGTTGAGGTAGTCCAGGCGGTCGATCAGCCCGCTGAAGTCGCCGACGCCGTCGCCGTCGGCGTCCGCGAACGTCTCGACGTCGAGGGCGTAGACGACCGCGTTCCGGTACCACGGCTCGCCGGGGCCGGCGGATCCCTGCACCCCCCGGGCTTTCACGTCCACCGCTATACCGCTGGCGTCGTTCCCGACGCGCACCACGGGGCAGTTCGCGCCGAAGTCGCCGACTACTGACCCCGACGCCGAGCGGCGGCGCCGATCGCGAAACGACCGCCAGCAACGGTTATGCAACGGCGAAACCCGGTGCAACAGTCGGAAACAGTCACCGGGGTCTATGTCCGGCGATCGCGTCGGTCGAGACCCGGGGGGAGGATCACGCGTCGCCCGACGCGCAGCGACCCGGCCCCAGGAGCCACGAGCCATGCAGTCAAGAGACGACCGCCACCCGCGCGTGTCACCGCTATCTGCCGACCACCCGCCCGACCGGATCCGAAGCATGCACGACGTCTTCGGCGATCCCTCGCGGCGCGCCGTCCTGTATTACCTCCAGGAGATCGAGTCCCCCGCTGACGTGTGCGCGGTCGCCCGCCAGGTCGCCGCCTGGTGTCGCGACCGCGCCGACGCCGCCGGCGTCCGCCGCGAGCGCGCCTGGCTGCTCCACAGCCACGTCCTCTCGCTCGCGGAGGCCGGCCTCGTGACCTACGACGCCGAGACGGACACGATCGCCCTGCCCGACGACGTCTGCATCGCCGTCGATCCGCCCGAAGCCTGCGGCGGGAGCGCGAACCCCCGGCGCGCCCGCGGGGAGTGACCTGCGTTCGGTCGCCCCGCGTTCCGCGCCGTCGCCGCGACGATGAGCCTTAAGTCAGTGCCCCGACCTACAGGTCGTATGGCCGAGATCACGGTCGGCGACCGGACGTTGGACGTCGAGGTCGTGGCGGCCGGAGAAGCCGAACAGTACTACCTGGCGGTGACGTTCCGCGACCGCGACGGCGACCGCCGGACCGCCGAATGCGAACTCGACGTCGAGGGCCGCAGCGACCTCACTACCGACCGCCTCGAAGCAGTGCTGACCGACTGGCGACGCGACCGCGACGACGTCGCCGCCGTCGAGGGGTTCGTCGTCCGGGCGGTCGCGGTCGCCCGCCGCGGCGCCGCCGCGGACGCGCCGACCCGACCCGGCGCGACGGCGGGCCTCTCTCGCGTTCCGGCCGGCCGGGACCGCGTGCCGTACGCGCCGGGCGAACGCGTGGTCTACCACGTCGACGGCCCCGACAGCGACATCTACGGGTACACGACCGAAGCGGTCGTGACGGCCGTCCCGCCGATCCACAAACAGCACCGCGAGCCGATCCGCGGGAAAGTCGAGATCGACACCGGCGCCGACTCGCGGCTGATCCCCACCGGCTGGATCGTCGGCCCGGCCGACGCGGCCGACGTCGCGGTCGACCGCCCGAACGAGGACCTGTGACGTGCGACCGACGTATCCCCCGACTGGTGGCCGGTTAACTACCTAGGCCCACTGCCTACGGGGTTCCGCGTCGAGGGGGCTCCCGTGAGCGTCATCCTGGAGTTTACGATCGCTTCGGACGCCTTCCAGCTCGGCGCGGTGCTCGCGGAGCCGCCCGGCCTCGCGATCGAGCTCGAGCGGATCGTCCCGACCGGCGACATGGTGGCCCCGTTCGTCTGGGTGAGCGGCGACGATCGCGCGGCCTTCGAGAAGCACGTCCGTTCCCAGCCGGCGGTCCGCGAACTCTTCGCGCTCGACCGCGTGGGCGACAGCGGCCTGTACCGCATCGAGTGGGAAGATCACCCGACCGACCTGATCCAGGGCATCGCCGAAGCCGACGCGGTGATCCTCGAGGGCCGCCGGACCGACGACTGGGTCTTCCGCCTGCGCTTTCCCGACCACGAGAAGCTCTCGCAGTTCCACAACTTCGTCCTCGAGCACGACCTCCCGATCCACATCGAGCGGACCTACACGCTGACCGAGGAGACCGAGCGCGGCCACCGCTTCGGCCTCACGCCCGAGCAGCGCGAGGCGCTGGTCCTCGGGCTGCACGAGGGGTACTTCGCGACCCCGAGCGAGGCCGACCTGGACGAGCTGGCCGCCGAGCTCGGGATCACGCGCCAGGCGCTCTCCAAGCGGATCCGCCGGGGCAACGAGAAGGTGCTCGAAGGCGTGCTCCTCTCCTCGACCGTCGATTGAGGGCTCGCTACCGGGGATCGGAAAAGGGCGTTTCCGTGTCAAACGAGGGGTTGACCGCCCGCCGGCTGATAGGTAGATCCATGCCCACAGCGCGGAGCGAGGTAGCCGAGAACGAGGCCGCAGTCGACGCCCTGCTCGGGGCGCTGGCCGACGAGCGTCGACGCCGCGTCGTCGAGTACTTCCGGACGGCCGACGCCGACAGCGCGTCCGTCGCCGAACTCGTCGACCACGCCGCCGACCGCGACGGCGAGACCGGCCCGCGTGAGCGGCTCGCGGTCCGGTTGCACCACGTCACGCTGCCGAAGCTCGAGGCCGCGGGGATCGTCGCGTTCGACCACGAGGGCGCCACCGTGCGCTACCGCGGAGGGCCGCTCGCCGGGCGCCTGCTCGACGCCGCCAGCGGCGTCGAGACCCGCTGAGATCGGACCGCCGCAGGTGCTCGCGGGCCGGCGCTCGCGGTCAGTCCGCACCGTCGGTGCCCACGCCGTCCGACCCGGCGGGGTTGCGTGGCTTCGATCCCTCTTCTTTGCCCCCCTGGGTCGCGTGGCCGTACTTCAGCAGGCCGACGAACACGGTCCCGCCGACGACGTTACCGATCGTCGACAGCACGAGGAACCGGAGGTACGCGGCGACCGAGACGTGCCCGCTGAAGACGCCGAACAGCACCTCGATGGTGCCGGCGATGGAGTGGGGGAGGTGGCCGTAGCCGATGACCATCGCCACCAGCCAGGTCATGATGATCGCGCCGACGGTGTTGCGCGAGGCGGTCACCAGCCACGACAGCAGCCCCATCAGCCAGCCGGCCAGGACGGCCGCCAGCAGCGTCGCCCACCACGAGAATCGGACGAGCGGCGCCGCGAGCTCGGCGAACGCCGACGTGTGGACGACGTCGTAGGCCGGTCCCACGAACACCGCCAGAGCGGCGAACGCGACCGCCCCGAGCAGGTTCGCGCCGTAGATGATCCCCCACAGCCGCGCGAGGTCCGCCAGCGAGGCCTCCCGGTCGAGCACCGGAATCAGTGCCAGCGTCGTGTGCTCGGTGAACAGGTCCGAGCGGCCGATGACGACGAACACGAACCCGATGGCGTAGGCGCTGGCCACGAGGAACTCCCGCACCAGCGGCGAGAGCCCGCCGTCGGGCGTCGAGAGCACCATCGCCATCAGCAGCGGCCCGAAGCCGATGTCGAGCCCGGCCGACAGCCCCGAGAGCGCGATGCCGACGTTCGGGCGGTCGATCTCCAGGACGCCCTTCTCGAGCTCCTGCGAGAGGATGCGCCGGTAGGACTTCTGGGCCTTCTCGCCCGTCCGGGACGAGCCCGCGGACTCCTCGGCGGCAGCGTCGCTTCCCATACCCGTTGCACGGGCGCGACGCCCGAAAGCGACCGGCTTTCACAACAATCGGTCGCAGAAGCTCGTCACAGATACCGGAAAGCGGCCTGTCACGTCGCGGTGCTGGCCGATTCGAGGGTGGATCGACTCGGCACAGGGCCACTCCTCGTCGCTGTCGGGCCGTCAGGTGCACCCGTCGTCAAGTGAACGGGTTGTCCGGCGTCTCCAGCCGGGTGATTCCATCGACGGCGTCGAAATCGTCGTCGAACGAATACAGGTACTCGATGCCTTCTCGCTCCATGTACGCCGCGATTGTCGCGTCACCGAAGGAGAGGCCCGGGGCGGTCTCAAAGAGCTCCACCGCACGGTGAAAGTCCTTCTGCGCGCACTGGACCAGCTCGAAGCCTGCCGAGTCGGCAAGGCGATTGTTCAGATCCACGGCGATGTCGTGTCGCTGGCGCTCATGAATCCAGTTCAGCGATTCCAGCAGCACGTAGTTCGTGATACGGGCGGTCGGAAGGTCACCACCGTCGATGGCGTGGACGATGCTCTCGGCGCGTTCGTGGCGGGTATCCGTACTCGTGTCCTTGTAGTCAATGAGGATGTTCGAATCGACGACTGCGACTGCCATTTACTCATCCTCTGCAAACGCTGGGTCCGTTTCGTCCCCGGCGAGATCGTGCGTTTCGAGGCTGTCTCCACCCATCGGGGCCTTCAGATCATCGTCTACGAACGCCCCGTAGCGCTGTTTGACGACCGCTACGGAGAGGTCCCCCGCTTCGTCGACGTCCCAGCGGAGCTTGTCGCCGGCCTCGATGTCGAGCCGCCGGCGGAGAGCCGCCGGAATCGTGACCATCCCGCGGTCGTTGACTTTCGTTTCCTCGGGGGCGTCGTCGGTTGCCATACGCGACGGTACGAACGTTCTCCCTATACATGTTGCGCCGCATGTGAGCAGGAGGGGCGAGCGGCCACGCCTGGTCGCAGGCAGCCGTTCACTCGTCGGAAGCGGACTCGTCGCGCAGGCCCGGCTCGGCGATCCGGTAGCGGCGGTCGCGGCTGGTCCCCTCGGCGTGGATCAGGTCGTACTGGACCATCTTCTGGAGGTAGTTGCGCACCGTGCGGTCGGTTCGCGGGTCCTCGACCCGATCGTGATAGGCGTCGTACAGCTCGCCGGGCTCGATGGTACCCGCCTCGGCGATGACGTCGTAGAGCGCGCGCTGGTGCGGGGTGAGCGCGTCGCGGGTCTTGCGGTGGACCTCCGTGCGCCCGGCCGGGATCGCCTCGGTCAGGACCGCGTCCGTGATCCGCCCCGCCTCGCCCCGCTGGGCGTGCCGGGCGGCGCTGCGCAGCACGCTGATGGCCACGCGCGCGTCGCCCGCCGCCGCGTCGGCGATCCGCCGGAGCTGGGCGTCGGTGACGGCGTCGGCCGAAAGCCCCCGGCGCGCGCGGGCCTGCAGGATCGCCGTCAGTTCGTCGATGCCGTAGCGGTCGAAGCGGACGCGCTCGCTGCCGCGCAGCCGGCTCTCCAGGCGCTCGTCGGCGTCGGCGAACAGGTCGAGCTCGCGGTTGGCAATCAGCACCAGCGAGAACCGCTCCATGGCGTGTAAGTCGTAGAGGACGTCCGTCGCCGCCAGCTGGTCGGCCTCGTCGAGGACGACCACGCACGGCGGGCCGTCGTAGCGACGCAGCCGCTCGAGCAACTCGTCGTGGGGCGTCGACTGGCGGTGGATGTCGACGGTCTTGCCCAGACCCTCGAGCACGCGGTACAGCGCGCGAAAGCGCGAGTAGTTCTGCCAGCAGTTGACGTACTGGGAGGCGACGTCGAGGTGCTGCTCGCGCAGGCGCTGGACGGTGTAGCGCGCGACGCAGGTCTTGCCCGCCCCCGAGGGGCCGGTGACGATCGCGGGGCCGGCCGGCTCGCCGCGCGTGACCGGTTCGAGGACGCCCGAGAGGTGCGTCACCTCGCCGTCGCGGTGCTGGAGCTCGCGGGGGACGAACTCCTCGCGCAGCACGCGCGCGTCCTCGATCACGTTCCCAGGTACTTGCCGCCAGCGTCATAAGTGGCTACCTGTGGTTTCCGGAAGTTCCGAAAGCGGTTACCTGGTAGCTAACCGGGACCCTCACTCCTCGAAGGGGCTGCGGGCGTGTTCCGGTTCGTCGCCGGGGCGGGCGACGAGGTTCTCGCGGCCGATGCGGATCTTCCGGACCTGGTCCTCCTCGGCCATCGCCGAGAGGACACGACTCACATTCGATTTCGACCAGCCGGTCTCCTCGACGATCTCGGACTGGGGCAGGCGCCCGCCGTGTTCCTCCAGTAGCTGACGCACCTGCCAGGCGTCGGGGTGGGCCGAGCTGTCGCCGCCGTCCGGCGGATCGGACGACGACGTCGCCGCCGGGGCGCCTGTGCCGTCGTCGAAGTAGCGGACGTACGCGCCCAGACCCAGGCCGCTCGCCAGCGCCAGCAGCGCCATCGCCAGCGCCGTCAACACGGTCGGATCGGTCGGCACGAGCTCGGTCAGCGCCGGCGGCAGCAGGCCGCGGCGCGGTCCCCGGTCGTCGGCCGGGCCCGCCGAGCCGTTGGCGGGATCCTCGTTCTGCCGGAGCGGGTCCGACCCGTAGCGGTTGACCTCGACGCCGTCGGCGTAGCCGTCCCCGTCGGTGTCGGCCTTCGTCGGATTGGTGTTGTAGCGGTTGACCTCGACGCCGTCGGCCAGCCCGTCCTGGTCGGTGTCGGCCTGCGTGGGGTCGGTGTCGTAGACGTTGACCTCGGGGCCGTCCGCGAGCCCGTCGTCGTCCGTGTCTGCCTTGGTAGGGTCCGTTCCCGTCCGGTGGATCTCGACCCCGTCGTCGAGGCCGTCGCCGTCCGTGTCGACTTTCGTGGGGTCGGTGCCGTAGATGCCCACTTCCTTCCCGTCGTCGAGGCCGTCGCCGTCCGTATCGACCTTCGTGGGGTCGGTGCCGTAGCGGGTGGCCTCGACGCCGTCGCCCAGGTGATCGCCGTCCGTGTCGACCTTCGTGGGCGCAGTCCCGTAGCGGTTGACCTCCATCCCGTCGTTGAGGCCGTCGCGGTCCGTATCGGCGCGCTGGACGTCCGTCCCGCGGTCCAGTTCGGCCTTGTTCTGCAACCCGTCGCCGTCGACGTCGCCGTCGGCCGCCAGCAGCGCCGCCTGCCGTTCGGCGCGGACGACCGTGTCGTTGTCCGCCGAGTCGTTGGCCGTGTGGACGGTCGCGACGATCGTCACGGGCCCGGAGACGTTCGCGGGCCAGCGATCGACCGCCATCGACACCGTCCGATTGGCGGTCGATCCGCCGATCGACCGGCAGGCGACCGACAGCGAGTCCGGTCCGCGCGTCAGGTCGACGCACAGTTCGCGCGGCCGGGCGTCGGCCGGGACGTCCACGGCGACCGTCGTGGACTTCCAGGCGGCAATCAGGGTCCGATTACCGCTGTCGTCGACGACGCCGGCGCCGGAGACGGTGATCGATCCGGTCGACGCTGCGCCCGCGGGACCCGGGAGTACGGAGACGGCGAGGGCGACGACCAGCACGACGCGAACGTAGAAACTGGGAGGGCGTGGCGGACGGGGCATCGTGGCGTTGTGTGGGCACCTCACCGTCTGGGAGTATATCCCTCCTTGCGGAAAAGTAACGACTCGGTTACCGACCCGCTCAGCGACTGCAACGGTTCGAAATGATTGCCGGACCGACACCGGGGCCACAACGACCGACCCGGTTTATTCGCCATTCCGTGGATGGCCGTGATGCAGCATGGACGAACGCATTACCCGACGACGCGTGATCGCAGGACTGGCCGCAGTCGGTATCGCAGGCGCTGCCGGCTGTAACTCGCCCGGTGGCGGCGGGAACAACACGACCGGCGGCACCGAGGGCGGCTCGCCCGCCGGTGGCTCCCCCGCGGGCGGCGCCGCAGGCGGCAACGAGACGACCATGGGTGGCAACGAGTCCTCCATGGGCGGTAACGAGACGACCATGGGTGGCAACGAAACCGGCATGGGCGGCAACGACACCTCCATGGGCGGCAACGAGACCGGTGGGAACGAGTCGAACGCCTCGAGCAGCGGCTTCGGCGGCGGCAACGAATCGAACACCAGCGGCGGCTTCGGCGGCAGCGAGACCTCGAGCGGCTTCTAGTGACTCCGTCGAACGAGCTCCACTTTTTCGTCCGTAGCACAGTCCTAGGCGGCTGCTAGTCGCGACAGCAGTCGGCTTAGCACGCGCTTAACGGCGACGAGACGGCCGATCTCTCAGCGCCGGACGTCACGCAGGGAGTCCGACTGGATCCAGGCCCGGTCGTTCTCGGTGTCCTGGATGATCGTGATCCGGCCGTCCTCGCCGCTGTACTCGATCGCCCGGTAGCGTTCGAACGATCGCTCGGCGTCCGGTGGCGTCGTCGTCATCGACCCTCACCGAGCGAGTCGACGGGCGCGTCCGCGGCCGCCACGGGGGAGACCGACACCGTGCCGTCGGCCGCGACCTGCACCGCGTGGGACTCGACCCGAAAGCTGACCGTGCAGGACGTCCCGCGCTCGGCGCCGTGGGCGACGAGTGACAGCAGCCCGTCGACGTCGACGTACTGGTTCAGCGCGGGGAGTTCGAGCGGGTCTTCACCGCGCGCTGCGGCCAGCGCGTGGGTGAGGTCGACGAGCAACGAATCGGGGTCGGTCGTGCGCGAGACGGGCGGTGAACTGGATCGACACTCGCTCATACCAGACGGATACGGGCCCGAGTGGGATACGTACTCGCGCTATGACGCTACGGGGCGGTCGACCAGCGGCGCTAGATAGCTAGCCCCCGACGTCGCCGCCGTGTGGGCCGGCCTCGAAGACGAGTCTGAAGAGTTTGCGCTCGCCCGTGCGGACGTGGCGGCTGACGGTCGGCTGGGAGACGTCGAGCATGGCCGCCAGTTCCTCGCCGGTCGTCTCGCGCGGCCACTCGAAGAAGCCGCTGAAGTACGCGGTCTTGAGCACCTCCGTCTGGCGCTCGGTGAGTTGCTCGCGGTAGTTCGCCTCGAACTCGGCGTTGGTCTTGACCGGGCGGTCGCGCTCGCGGCGCGCCAGGAGGTCGACGCCGTCGTAGGTCTCGCGGACGGTCCGGACGAACGACTGGACGTCGCCGCTTGCCGGCAACTCGACAGTCACCTGACAGCCGGACGGTTCCGCAGTGAGCCCCGTCGGGTGCGCGCCGTAGGACAGCAGCGTCCCGAGGAAGCTCCCCTCGCCGAGGTTCATCTCCCACCGACAGTCCGCCTCGCGCTCGGTCAACAGCGACGCGGACTCGATGCCCGGCGTGCGATCCGCGAACGCCGAGACGGTCTCGGCCGACGCGTCCGAGAGGGTGAAAAACGTCCGGAGCGACCCGTCGCCGCGCTCGACGAGCGTCTCGAAAGATACGGTGCAGTCGGCCTGGCTCGCGAGCCGGACCGGCGCGATCGCGTCGTCGTCGATCCGGAAGGTGAGCTCGACCGCCGCGTCGCTGACGAGGCGCTTCTTGCGCTCGATCGCGTTGATCGCGTAGCCGATCATGTCGCCCAGCTCGTCCAGGACGGCCGCCTCCGTCTTGTCGAAGACGCCGGGCGCGTCCGCGAATACGGTCAGGACGCCGTAGACCGTCTCCCGGTAGGTCAGCGGCACGGCGAGACAGGAGCGAAAGCCCCGCTGGATGGCCTGGCGCCGCCACGGCTCGAACGGCGGATCCGTCTGGAGGTGTTCCTCGACCGCGACCGCCCCCGTCTCGAGCGCAGTCGCCGACGGTCCCGCCGCCGTCGCGTCCGCCGTCGTGACGGTGACCGCCTCGAGGTAGCGCGCGTCGTCACCGGCGCTGACCCGCGGGACGATCTCGTCGCCGCCGACGCGCTGCTGGCCGACCCAGGCGAACGCGTAGGGATCGACGTCCGCGAGCTCCGTGCAGACGGCCGCCTCGACTTCCTCGCGGGTGGTCGCCTGGGTGAGCTCCCGGGTGAGACCCCGGATGACGCCGTTGAGGCGGTTGATGCGTTCGAGCGACTCGTTGTGCTCGGCCAGCCGCGCCGTCTTCTCTTTGAGTTCCTGCTCGCGGTCGACCCGGTCCAGCGCTGCGATGGCGTTTGCCACGAGGATGCGCGCCAGCATGACGTCGGTGTCGGTGAACGCGTCGGGCTCGGCCTCGCCGGCGACGAACACGCCGTGTGCCCCCAGCGGGAGCACGATCGCGCTCCCCAGGGGCGTCTCCTCGCTCGCGACGTCTGGATCGGCGTCCAGGTCGGCGATCACGCGCTCGTCGCTCTCGGCGTAGGCCTGCCAGGCGAGGTCCCACTCGCCGCCGAACACCGTCTCCGACCCGAGTCGGTCGTCGAGTTCGTCCGTCCGCGGGCCGCCGCGGAGCCGTCCCGCCTGCTCGTCGTAGTACTCGACGGTCAGCTGGGACAGCCCCAGCGTCTCCCGCGCGCCCTCGACGACGATCGAGGCGACCTCGCCGCGGGTCTCGGCGGTCATCAGCGCCTGGCCGACCTCGGTGAGCTGTCGCAGCCGCTCCTCGCGGCGCTTGCGGTCGCTGACGTCGCGGACTACGCCTGCACGCCCGTGGTCCCCGTCGCCGAGCTCGAACAGCGAGATGCGCGCCTCGATCGGGACGGACTCGCCCGCGGCCGGCGTGAACGTCCCCTCGAGCGTGGCGTCCTCGAGCTCGTCGTTCAGGATCTGGGCCTGTAACGCGGCGGCCTCCGCGGCCAGGTCCGCGTCGAGCACCTCGCGCGCGGGACGGCCCAGCAACTCCGCGCGGTCGAAGCCGGTCAGCTCGCAGTAGGCGTCGTTGACCACCACGAAGCGGCCGTCCTCGTCGAGGGCGTACAGGCCGTCAGTGACGGTCTGCAACACGGCGTCGCGCTGCTGGAGCTGGCGCTCGCGCTGCTTGCGCCGCGTGACGTCCTGGAGGGCGAACACGGCCGAGGTGACGGCCCCGTCACCGTCGGCCAGCGGCGCCCCGTTGACCACGAACCACCGTTCAGTGCCGTCGACGGTGATGCGGGCCTCGCCCGCGATCGATTCGCCGTCCTCGATGACGCTGCGGTACGGCTGCCCGTCGTCAGCGACGGGGTCGCCGGCGAACGTCCGCGGCTCGACGTCCAGGTCCGCGTAGGTGAGCGGCCCCTCGACGTCAGTGACGCCGAGTTGCGTCGCCGCCCGGTCGTTGATGTACCGGAACGTCCCGTCCGAATCGAGGATGGCGATACCCACGGGACTGGTCTCGAGGATGCGGTCCTTGAGCCCGCGCTCCTCGCGCAGCGCGGCTTCGGCCTGCAGCCGGCGCATCAGCCCGCCCAGGTCGGCCGCCACGTTCGTCGTCGGATCGACCAGTCGCTCGTCGACCGCGCGCGCCTCCTGCAGGTAGAACGTCACGACGGCGACGACCGACCCACCGGCGGTAATCGGGACGGCCAGCGCGGCGTGCACCCCGGCGCGGTCGGCCGCCGCCTGCCGCTCGAAGGGCGCCTCCGCGGCCGTCACGTCTCGGATCCACTCGGCCTCGGCCGACGCCCACACCCGGCCGACGAGTCCCTCGCCGCGCTCCAGGGTCACGGGCGCGTCCGCCGCCTCGAAGTGGTCGCCCGAGCCACCCTGGGCGTACGAGCCGGAGACGCGCTCGAGCGTTCCGTCGCCGCCGTCGATCCAGGCCTCGCCGTACTGCCAGTCCAGCGCCTCGCCGACCGCCGACAGCGCGATCCGCAGGCCCTGCTCGAAGGAGTCGGCCTCGAGGATCCGCTGGGTGGTCTCGTGGTAGAGTTCGCGTTCGGCCCGCAGGCGCCGACGCTCGGTCTGGTCGCGCATCACGCCGGTGAAGTACCGGTCGCCGCCGACCGTGAACTCGGAGAAGGAGATGCTCAGGGGGATCGCCGCGCCGTCGGCGCGCTCGCCGCGCAGTTCGACGTCGCTCCAGTCGAGCGTGCGCTCGCCCGTGTCCATGTACCGGGCCATCCCCTCGCGGTGCTGGCCGACGAGGTCGTCGGGCATCAGCGTCGTCAGCGGCTCGCCGACGAGCGTCGACGGATCGTAGCCGAAGACGTCCGCGACCGCGGGGTTGGCGTATCGGATCACGCTCGACTCGTCGATCGAGACGATGGCGTCCGAAGTGGTCGCCGCCAGTGTCTCCATGTGACGCGTGGTCCGGGGCGTCCCCGCCGGCGTCTCGTCGAGGCCGAGGTAGCCGTCCACGTGGTGCTCGACGACGGCGAACGCGCCCGCTCCCGTCGCGGGGACGACCTCGTCGACGCCCGTGTCGTACGCCCGCTCGACCAGCGATCGGGAGGGATCGGCTGCCAGCAACACGGTCACCAGCTCCGGCTGGCGCTCCAGACACCGCGCGAGCAGCGAGATCCCGTCCCCGTCGGGCAGGTCGTGCCGGGCCACCACGCCCGACAGCGCCGTGCCGTCGACGACGTCCAGCGCCGCCTCCGCCGTATCGACCGCGAGCGCCTCCGTCGGCGCGTCCCGCTCCTCCAGGAACGCCTCCACCGACCGCCCGAACGCTGCATCCGTGCCGACCGACAGCAGAGAGACGCGAGAGTGGTCACCCTCTAGACGCATACGCGACGCGTCGAACGCACATCAGAAAGGAGGCGTCCCTAATTGTATAGGCCCGGTGCGAGTCGGTAATGGACTGACTACTCTGGGTCAGTGGGGACCTGTGACGAGACGGATCGGCCGTGACCGGTTCGCGGCGAGAGCTGCCGCGGCGGCGGTCAGCGTCCCCGGCCGGCAGTCAGTAAATTTAAAGGTGAAAATGTAACCAGAAAATCGTATGGACGTGAGGGATGGGGGAACCGCGGTGCCGGCACCGGTGGCGCCGGACGACCCGGCCGCCTGGTATGCGCCCGACGTGTGCGCACAGGAGGAAGTGCACTCGGGCGTCGTCGCGACGATCCGGGAGACGGCCGACGCCTTCCGGTACGAGGTGCGCGAGCCGTCGCTGACGGCGACCGGCGCCGCGGCCCTGGATCGCATCGAACGTTACTTCGCCGACGCGCACCTCGAGCGCCCGCTCACCCGCGAGGGGGCGATCGAGCGAATGGAGCGGGGCTTCGAGCCGAAGTCCCGGCGGGTGATCGACCGGCTGGTCGAGCGCTCGCCGGCAGCGCGGCGCCGCCTGGACTACCACGCGCTCGCGTCGCTGCGGTGTCTCGGCGAACTGACGCCGTACGCGCTGGACGAGCGCATCGAGGTCGCCGACGCGGCCGCCGAGCGCCTGGTCGTCCACACGGCCGACTTCGCGCCCGCGGTGACCGACCTGCCGCCCGAGCCCGAGCACTTAGAGCGCTTCGCCAGCGAGCGGCTCGAACGGCACACCGTCGACTTCCACGACTTCGAGATCCCGGTGGTGATCTACCGCGAGAACGTCCTCGGTACCGACCCGTTCACGACGAAATACGCGGTCCAGGAACCGGATCTTCTGCCCGGCGACGAGGACCTCATCGCCGACTGCAAAGAGCGCATCTGGGAGACGAGCGTCGACGGCGTCCTCGAAGATCCGGCCGCGTTCGTCGCCGAGCGTGCTCGCGACGTGCTCTCGCGCCAGCTCACCGCGCGGAACACCCGCGCGTGGTTCGACGCGCTCAGCTACCGCGTGCGGGCGGCGCTGGCCGAGTACGACCTGGCGCTGCCGCCGGTCGATCGGCGCTTCGCCGACGACCGCCTGTCCGATCTGGTGTACTACGTCCTCCGCGATTACGTCGGCCACGGGAAGCTGACCGTCCCGATCCGGGACCCGACGCTGGAGGACGTCGAGGCCAACCGCGTCGGCGAGCGCGTCAAGGTCGTCCCGAGGGCCGACGTGGGCCACGACGAGCGCATCCCCACCAACCTGACCTTCGAGGACGAGGCCAGTTTCGTCAACGTCGTCACCCAGCTGGCCGCCGCCGACGGCACCGAGCTCAACGCCAGCAACCCCAGCGCGAAGGTGAACCTCCAGCCCGACGGCGTCGCCGAGACCATCCGCTGTGCGGTCGCGCTGCCGACCATCAGCGAGGACGGCCCGCACATCTCGATCCGGAAGCAGGCGCCCGACGCCATGACGCCCGTCGACCTGATCGAACGCGACAGCCTCTCGACGGAACTGGTCGCGCTGCTGTGGCTGCTGTACGAACACCGCGGCGTCGTCCTGTTCTCCGGGCCGACCGGCGTCGGGAAGACGACGCTGATGAACGCCTATACCTGAAAGATACTAGTAGATTGTCGTCCGGATGTAACCTCGTGTATCACTCGGACGACGACTGTCACGAAATAGCTACGCTTGGT
>JBDGSW010000175.1:12325-25118 GCA_042217345.1 Haloarculaceae archaeon | reverse complement strand
AGGTACGGCTCGTAGTCCTCGAACAGCACCTCGTAGGGGTCCCGGTCGGGGTCGATGTGCTCGGCGTACTCGCGGTTGAGCTCGACCAGCTTCTCCAGGGTGGGCGCGAACGACTCGAAGTCGTCCTCCTGGCGCGCCTGCGTCCAGACGGGCAGGGCGTTCGAGGTGGTCTCGGAGATCTCCTCGACGAGGTCGCCCGGGACGCGGACCGCCCGCTCGTGCTCGCGGCGGACCTCGCGGACGACCGCGGCCTGCTCCTCGGAGAGTTCGCCGGCCTCGAGTTCGTCCAGATACCCCGCGAGGTCGTCGGCGGTGAGCATGTCGTGGTGGACCGACGACAGCGCCGAGGTCTGCTGGGATCGGGCGGGCGTGCCCTCGTCGGGCATCATCACCTGCTGGTCCCAGTTGAGGATCCCCGCGGCGTTCTGGACGTTGCTCATCTTCCGGACGTGGTCGACGAGCCGTTCGTAGGTGTCGGGCGCGGCGGCTTGCTCGCTCATGTCACCCCGTCCGGGCGCCACCGCCATAAGCGAACTGCGCGCGACCGACCCTGCCGGTCTTAGATCTGATAACGGCGGGGAAAGTGGTATGTGACCGATGTGCAAACGAAGTGGGCAAGCGCGGGGCCGCGCCCGCCGGGCCCTCGCGGGCTCGCCGGCGGGTGCGGCTCCGGGGTGAACGATGGACGTGGACACCGACGCGTTCGAGACGGTGAACCCGCTCACGCGGGAGGGCGCCCAGGCCGCCAGCGACGCGCTCGGTGAGATGCTCGACGCCGAGACGCGCGTCGACGTCACCCGCGTCACCGTCGCCGACCGCCGCGACGTCCGGGCGGACCTCCGGCGGGCGACCGGCGGCGGCGTGCGGTTCGAGATCGAGGGCGCGCTGGCCGGCACGCTGCTGTTCGCCTTCGAGCGGTCCTGCGTCGAGACGGTGACCCAGCGCCTGGTGCCCGACGGGGCCGACGAGTCGCTGGCGCGCAGCAGCGTCACCGAGCTGGCGAACGTTATGATGGGCGGCTTCCTCGCGGGCTGGGGCGACCACCTCGGGACGGGGCTGGACGCCTCGCCGCCGACGTTCGTCGCGCCTGAGGAACTGGCCGACGTCGACATCGAGGCCGTGGGCCTGCACACCGACAGCGTCCTCGCCTTCCGGACGTCCGTCCGCTGGGGCGACGACGCCGTGGGCGTCGACATCCACCTGTTCCCCGAGCGCGACGGCATGGAGGCGATCCTCGATCCCGAGACCGACGCCGGCGCCGAGCGGTCGCTCGCGGACGTGATCGCGGCCGCCGACGCCGACGCGGCGGCGTTCGGGCTGGCCGAGGAAGGTGCCGAGGACGAAGGGGAAGCTGCTGGCGACTGGGACGACTGGGCCGACGACGGCGCGTTCGACGTGGACGAGCCCGGAGACGGCGACGCCGGCGAGACGACGGGGAGCGACGAAGTGACCGCCTCCTTCGGGCTCGGCGACGACGGGGACGCCGAGACCGTCTCGCTGGAGAAACTCTCGGCGTTCAGCGACCTCACGCGGGAGGGGACTGCGGCCGCCGCCGATCGCGTGACGGCGATGGCCGGCGTCGAGACCACGACCGCCGTCGCCGGGATCAACTTCACCCCGATCGAGGACATCTCGGGCGGGCTGGTCGCGACCGACGCCGTCGGCGTCACCTGCGAGATCGAGGGGACGCCCAGCGGCCACGTGGTGATCGCCTTCGCGAGAGACGCTGCGATCGACGCCGCCGAGCGGATGCTCCCGGTCGACCCGGACGGCGAGGGCCTGACGGAGATGCACCGCAGCGCGATCGAGGAACTGGGCAACGTCATGACCAGCGGGTTCGTCGACGGTTGGGCGAACGTCCTGGAAACGACCGTCGAGCACTCGCCGCCCGCGTACGTCGACGACGTCGAGCTGGCGGTCCTGGAGATCGTCACCGGTGAACTCGGGCCGTTCCAGACCCACGCGTTCAGCATCGAGGCCGAGATCCGCGGCGCAGACGACTTTGCCTGCCGTGTGCTGACCTTCCCCCACGAGTCGGCGCTGGGCGAGGCCCTCGACGCACTGTCGCTGGATCGGCGCGACCGGACCGACGTCGACCCCGACGACCTGTTCTGAATCGGCCCGCCCGGGGAAGTCGGCCGACCCTACCCGGCGAACGAATCGGCCACCGTGTGGTAGATCTCGTAACAGCGCTCCAGCACGGCGATCGAGACGCTCTCGTCGGCGGTGTGGGCCTCGCCGGGCTCGGCCGGCCCACAGACCACGCACTCGGTCCCGGCGTCGGCCAGCCACCCCGCGTCCGTGGCGTGGGGTTTGGCGACCTGCTCGGGGGTGCCGTCCTGAGCCGTGTGGGCGGCGTCGAGGACCGCGTCGGCGAAGTCGGGATCGCCGCAGGCCATCGGCGGGAGGTCCTGGTCGACGGTCCACTCGACGCCGTCGATCGCCTCGACGCGCTCGATGGCCGCCCGTTCGCCCGGGACCGTCCGCTCGTCGACGGTCAGCTCACAGCGCTCGGGGATCACGTTCCAGGCCGAGCCGCCCTCGATCTCCGTGACGGCGAGGCTCCCGGTCAGGTCCTGCCCGAGGACAGTCGCGGTCGGGAACGCCATCCCCCGGAGTTCGTCGACGGCGTCGGTCGCCCGATAGATGGCGTTCTCGCCAGCGTCGACCTCGCTGGCGTGGGCGGCCGCCCCGCGGGCCGTGACGGTGCTCCCGCGGCGGCCCTTGTGGGCGACGGCGACGTCCGTGGTCTCCGGCGCGGAGTAGCCCGTCGAGCCCTCGCCGACGACGGCGTAGTCCGGCGCGAAGTCCTCCTCGATGGCGTGGCGGGCGCCGACGCCGCCGACCTCCTCGCCCACGAACGAGGCGAAGACGAGTTCGCCGGGCGGCTCGGCATCGCGGAAGGCGCACATGGCCGCCGCGACCGCGCCCTTCATGTCGGCGGTCCCGCGGCCGTACAGCCGGCCGTCGCGCTCCGCGAGTTCGTACTCGTCGGCGTCGGCAGCAAACTGCTCGCCGTCCGGCGGGACGACGTCGTGGTGGCCGACCAGCGCCAGCGAGGGCTCGCCCGATCCCTTGCGGGCGATCACGTTGCCCCCGCGGTCCTCGTCGACGCCGGCGTCGTCCCGGGTGACCGCGGCGTCGGTGTGCTCGCGCAGCCACACCTCGATCACGTCGCCGGCCTCGCGTTCGGACTCGTGGCTCGGGATAGCCGCGAGCGTCTCCGTCAGTTCCCGCACGTCGCTCATGGGCCCCGGGACGGGCGGCGGGCCCAAGAAACCCGGCGCCTCACCCGTCCTCGTCGACGGTCTCGCCCTCGGCCAGGCGCTCCTCGATGATGTCGCGGACGTGCTCGCGGGCGCGGTGGATCGACTCGCGGGCGTCGCCGTCGGCGTCGTCCTCGATGCGGGCGAGCTCGGCGCGGATCGACTCCAGGTTGTCCTGCTTGGGGTCGTCGTCCCAGGCGTCGAGTCGGCCGACGGCCTCCCGCAGGGAGGTCAGCGTCTCGCGCTCGTCGGCGCCGGCGTCCTCGCTGGCGGCCTGGAGCTCACTGCGCAGCCGGTCGAGCTGTGGGTCGCTGTCGGACACGGTCGCAGTTGGGGCGGCAGGCCCGTCAGTCTGCGTGCGGGGTCGTTGCCCGTCAGTTCCGTGCGGCCGGCCCGTCGCGGGCGGCATCAGGAGCCTTATCACGCGAGCGGGCCCAACCGGACGTATGGACATCGTACCGGACACGAGCGTGGTCATCGACGGCCGCGTGTCCGAACACGTCGCGGCCGGCGAGTTCGCCGACCCGACGATCTACGTTCCGGAAGCCGTCGTCGGCGAACTGGAGGCCCAGGCCAACGACGGCCGCGACAGCGGCTGGGACGGCCTCTCCGAGCTCCAGGCGCTGACCGACCTCGCCGACGACGGCGAGCTCACCCTGGAGTACGTGGGCCGCCGGCCCGACGCCGTCGAGAAGCGCGACGCCGGCGAGGGCGAGATCGACGCGATCATCCGCGACACCGCCGCCGAGTACGACGCGGTCCTCTTCACGAGCGACGTCGTCCAGAGCGAGGTCGGCCGCGCGAAGGGCCTCGACGTCGAGTACGTCGAACCCCGCACCCGCGACGTCGAACGGCTGTCGATCCAGCAGTTCTTCGACGACCAGACCATGAGCGTCCACCTCAAGACGGGGACGCGGCCGATGGCGAAGCGCGGCGAGATCGGCGACATGCACTACCAGACGATCCGCGACGAGATCTCGTCCGAGAGCGACCTCAAGGAGTGGGCCCAGGAGATCGAAAACTCCGCACGGGCCAGCCCGGACGGGTTCATCGAGCTCTCCGAGCCGGGCATGACCATCGTCCAGTTCAAGGAGTACCGCATCGCCATCGCCCGCCCGCCCTTTTCGGACGGCTTCGAGATCACCGCGGTCCGCCCGATCGTCAAGACCGACATCGAGGAGTACGCCTACGCCGACGAGCTGCGCGACCGGCTGCTCGAACAGCAGCGCGGCGTGCTCATCTCGGGCGCGCCCGGGGCCGGCAAGTCCACGTTCGCCCAGGCGGTCGCGGAGTTCCTCTCGAGCCACGACTACGCGGTCAAGACCATGGAGAAACCCCGCGACCTCCAGGTCGGCCCGGAGATCACCCAGTACACCGCCCTCGGCGGCTCGATGGAGAAGACCGCCGACTCGCTGTTGATGGTCCGGCCGGACTACACCATCTACGACGAGGTGCGCAAGACCGACGACTTCGAGGTGTTCGCGGACATGCGTCTCGCGGGCGTCGGCATGATCGGCGTCGTCCACGCCACCCGCGCGATCGACGCGCTCCAGCGGCTGGTCGGCCGCGTCGAGCTGGGGATGATCCCCCAGATCGTCGACACCGTCGTCTACATCGAGGCGGGGAAGATCCACAAGGTCTACGACGTCCACACGGAGGTCAAGGTCCCCGCGGGGCTGATGGAGGAGGACCTGGCCCGCCCGGAGATCGTCATCCGCGACTTCGAGACCGGCGAGCCCGAGTACGAGATCTACACGTTCAACCGCCAGGTCGTCACCGTCCCCCTGAGCGAGGACGACGGCGAGGCGAGCGAGACCGGCGTCGACCGCATCGCCAAACAGGAGGTCGAACGCGAGATCCGCTCGATCGCCCGCGGCCACGTCGAGGTCGAGCTCAAGGGCCCCAACACGGCGATCGTGTGGGTCGAGGACGACGACATCTCCCAGGTCATCGGCAAGGGCGGCGGCCGCATCTCCGACGTGGAGAACCGCCTGGGCATCGACATCGACGTCCGGACGTTCTCCGAGCGTCCCGGCGGAATGAGCGCCGGGGCCGCGGGCGGCGGCGACGGCGGCGGCCAGCCCGGCCAGATCGTCACGCCGGAGGTGACCTCCCGGCACGTCATCGTCCCGATGGACGGCCACGCGGGCGAGACCGTCGAGGTGCAGGCCAACGGCGAGTACCTGTTCACCGCGACTGTTTCGCGCGGCGGGGAGATCCAGGTCTCCCGGGGCAGCGCCATCGCCGAGGAGCTAGAGCAGGCGATCGACCGCGGTCAGACCATTACGGTCGTCCCGTCCTGACGCCGCGAGCGCGCCACCGGCGCGCGAGCTGGTCGTTTTGGTCCAGCGTTTGCGAAGAGGGGTCGCGGCTCCGCCGCGATCCGACGAAGTACACGGTGGGCGGTCAGTCCGAGACGGCGGACTCAGTCTGTTCGTGGGCCGGCTCGCCGTCGTCGTCGACGATCTCGTAGAGGTTCTGCCGGGCGTCAGCGAAGTAGACGTCCTCGTCGACGACCCCCACCTCCTCCAGGCGTTCGAGGGCGTAGCGGACCGTCCGCGCCGAGAGCATCGACTCCTCGACGAGGCCCTTCTGCGTGAGCGGCCCGTTGTACTCGAGTACCTTGAAGACGAGCTTCGCGCTCGGCGGAAGATCCGCAATAGTCTCCCCGTCGGATTCTGCCATCAGGTTGAATTGAGCGCGCATCGGCCATAAAGCTTGATATGAGACGGATTCGCCGCGGGCGAGCGCCGCGGTGACAGCGACCGCGGGTCCGCGCCGACCGGGCGCGCGGGCGGACAACGAACGGTTTTTGGGCCCCGGTCCTCGAAGGGGAGGTATGGCAACGGACACGGCCGAGCGGCGCGCGGCCCACCTCCGGGGGCTGACGGTCACGACGCTCGCCTCGGTGGCGGGCATCGCGGCGGCCGTCGTCTCCGCGGGGCTGACCGCCGACGCGGCCAATCCCGCCACGGACCGGCTGGGGCTCTACGTCCTCGTCGCCGCGGTCCTCGTCCAGTTCCCCATCCTGCAGCTGGCGGGGATCGACGTCGGCGACTTCTCCGGAAAGGACTACCTGTACGTGGCGTTCATGACTTTCGCAATGTGGTTCGTCTCCTGGGGCGTCCTGCTCACCGCGAACACCCCGATCAGCTTCTAACATGGCAGATGACAGCATCGCCGTCGTCGACCTGGACAGGTGTCAGCCCGATCAGTGCAACTACGAGTGCGCGAACTTCTGCCCGCCCAACCGCACGGGCAAAGAGTGCATCGTCACCCGGGCCGAGCGCTACGAGGACGACGACCGCTACGAGGGCGGCCCCGATCAGGTGAGCATCTCCGAGGAGATCTGCCTGGGCGAGACCTGCGGCATCTGCGTCGAGAAGTGCCCCTTCGACGCCATCGAGATCATCAACCTCCCGCAGGAGCTCGAGGAGGACCCCGTCCACCGCTACGGCGAGAACGCCTTCGCGCTGTACGGCCTGCCCGCCCCGGAGGAGGGTCAGGTCACGGGCATCCTCGGCCCCAACGGCATCGGGAAGACCACCGCCGTGCGCATCCTCGCCGGCGAGATGATGCCCAACCTGGGCGAGTTCGACCGCGATCCCGACTGGGAGACCATCCTCGCGCGCTACCGGGGCACCGAACTGCAGGACTACCTCGAGGAGCTGCGCGACGGCGACGTCACCGTCGCGCGCAAGCCCCAGTACGTCGACCAGATCCCCGAGCGCTTCGACGGGAAGGTCCGCGACCTGCTGGAGCGGACCGACGAGCGCGGCGCACTGGACGAGCTGATCGAGCGCTTCGGCATCGAGGCCGTCGTCGACCAGGACGTCGACGCGATCTCGGGCGGCGAGCTCCAGCGCGTCGCGATGACCGCGACGCTGGCCCGCGAGGCCGACTTCTACTTCCTCGACGAGATCACCCCCTACCTCGACATCGGCCAGCGCGTCACCGCCGCCCGGCTGATCCGCGAGCTCGCCGAGGAGGAGGAGCGCTCGATGCTCGTCGTCGAGCACGACCTGGCCATCCTGGACCTGCTGGCGGACAACGTCCACCTGGCGTACGGGTCGCCCGGCGCGTTCGGGATCGTCACGACCCCCAAGTCCGTGCGCAACGGCATCAACGAGTACCTCTCGGGGTACCTCGACAACGAGAACATGCGCATCCGCGAGGAGGCCATCGAGTTCGAGGAGCACGCCCCCCGCAGCGTCTCGGCCGGCAACGTCGCCGTCGAGTACCCCGACCTCACAAAGTCCTACGGCGACGGCGAGTTCAGCCTCGAGGTCGAGGGCGGCGCGATCAACGAGGGCGAGGTCCTGGGCGTCGTCGGCCCCAACGGGATCGGCAAGTCGACGTTCGCCCAGCTGCTCGCCGGCCGCCTCGAGCCCGACGAGGGCGAGGTCGACGCTCGCCTGGACATCTCTTACAAGCCCCAGTACGTCGAGATCGACCAGCCGATGCGCGTCGACGCCTTCCTCCGGTCGATCACCGACGACTTCGGGTCGTCGTACTGGAACACGGAGATCGCCCAGCCGCTGCAGCTAGAGCGGATCATGGAGCAGAACCTCACGGATCTGTCCGGCGGGGAGCGCCAGCGGGTCGCCATCGCGGCCTGCCTCTCGGAGGAGGCCGACCTGTACCTGCTGGACGAGCCCTCCGCGCACCTGGACGTCGAGCAGCGCGTGCTCGCGACCAACGCCATCCGCCGCTACGCCGAGAACCACGACGCGACGGCGCTGGTCATCGACCACGACATCTACATGATCGACCTGCTGTCCGATCGGCTGCTGGTGTTCGACGGCGAGCCCGCCGAACACGGCCGCGCCTCGCAACCCCAGCCGATGCGCGAGGGGATGAACGAGTTCCTGGCCAACCTCGACGTCACCTTCCGCCGCGACGAGCGCACCAGCCGCCCGCGTGTCAACAAGCCCGGCAGCCAGCTCGACCGCAAGCAGAAGTCGGCGGGCGAGTACTACTACACGGACTAGTTACACCGGAAGCGGGCCAGCGACGACCGGCCACGTCAGCTTCACCAGGCCGGCCCCACAGCCCAGTCCCGTACAGCCGAACGCGACGACAGCTCCCGACCGCGCGTCCTCGACTCCCAGGGCGAGCTCCCGGAGCACCAGCGCACCGTTCAGGAGACACAGCGACAGCCCGGCGACGCAGACCAGCCCGTAGGCGGGGACGACACCGCGTGGCGCCGGTCCCGATCCGAGCGGTCCCAGTCGCCCGGTCGCGACCGCGACCGGCAGGTAGCCACAGAGGCCGATCAGACTGGCGCAGAAGCCGACGACGCCGATCGCCACCAGGGCGCGGAGGCGGGCGGCGATTCCCCGCGGACGGTCACCGGGACCGTATCGCCGGGAACCCATGCGATCACGACTCCCAGGAGAACCACCGCGCCACCCACGAGCGCAGCGTCTCGCGGCGCTTGGCCATGACGACCGTCCCCGCGGCGCGCTCGCCGACGGCCTCCGGGACGGCGCCGAAGACGAGCTGCTGGAGGAGGCCCTCGCGGGAGGCGCCGACGACCGTCACGTCGTACGCCGCGCTGGCGTCGACGATGGCGTCGACGACGTCGCCCTCCAGGACCTGCGTCCCGACGGGGACCTCCTCGAACGACCCCGCCAGCGACTCGACGAGCGACTGCGCGGCTTCGCGCTCGGACGCGGTCGCGTCCGGGGGGACGACGTTCGCGACGTCGACGCGGGCGCCGGTGGCGTGGCCGATCGCCCGGGCGACGTCAGCGGCGAGGTCGGCGTGGGGGCCGCCGGCGGTCGGGACGAGTATCGACTCGACGTCGGCGAGTTGGCCGTCGATACGCTCGACGACGACGTCACAGCTGGCGCCGGTGACCACCTCGTCGACGTTGCTGCCCAGCACGAAGTCCCGCCGGCGCGGGCGCCCGCGCCAGCCCACGAGGACGGCGTCGCTGTCGTGCTGTTCGATCGTGTTGAGGATCGCGTCCGAGACGTCGTGGCCGATCTTGACCGTCCCGCTGACGGGGACGTCGGCGTCCTCGGCGAGGTCCATGGCGTGGGTCAGTAGCTCGCGTTCGTCGTCGACGAACTGCTGGCCCTGGCTCAGCGGCGTCTGCTGGGGGACCGTCACGACCGAGAGGACGAGGATCTCGCCGTCGTGCTCGCGAGCCAGGTCGGCGGCCGTGTTGACGAGGTGGTCGGCCGTCTCCGGGTTGGCGACGGGCACGACGATCTGGTACTCCCGGGCATCGGGCTCGGACTCGACGACGACCGTCGGCGTCTCGCGTTCGAGCTGTTCTTCCTCTTTCTGGCGGGCGTACGCGTAGTAGACGATCAGTCCGAGACCCATCCAGACGACGGTGGTCACGAGCGCGATCAACCCCTCGTTGCTGGTGCCGACGCCGATGGCCGCCAGCCCGAGCTCGTACACAAGGAACGGCGTCAGCAGGAACTGCAGGACGATGCCGATCAGCGGTGGCCAGGGCATGTAGGGGACCTCGAACGTCCGCGGGAGGTCCGGGTGCGTCTGGCGCATCCGGAGTAGCGTCCAGTTGACCTGGACGAACAGGAGGATGAACATGATGTCGGCCGCGGCGGCGACCGACTCGATCGGCAGGACGAGCGCCATCACGACGATGACCACCCCCGAGATGGCAATGGCTACGTGAGGCGTGCGCTTCTCGGCGTGGATGTTGTCGAAGGCCGCCGGGAGCACGCGGTCGCGGCCCATCGCGAACGAGACGCGCGACGAGGAGTAGATGGTCGCGTTCAGGGCCGACAGCGTCGCCGCCAGTCCGGCGATCAACAGCAGCGGCACTCCGTAGGGGACGAACTGCCCGGCCGCGCGGATGATACCGAGCTCGCCCAGTTCGCCGAGCACCTGCCAGGTGGGCCAGCTAGCCGGTCCGCCCGAGAGGCCCGCGAGTCCGAGGATGTGCTGGTCGACGGCGATGCCCCCGATCGCGGCGAACGCGACGAGGACGTAGATCGGGATGACGATCGCCAGCGAGTAGAAGACGGCCTTCGGGACGTTCGTCCCGGGATCGACGACCTCCTCGCCGGACTGGACGATGATCTCGTAGCCCTCGAAGGCGATGTAGGTGAAGCCCATGGCGCCGACGATCCCGAAGACGCCGTTGGGGGCGAACCCGGGGTTGGCGAGGAACTTGTCGGTCCACTGCGGGGCCGTCAGCGTCGCGCGGACGCCGAAGGCGACGAACACGGCCAGGATCAGCAGTTTGAGCCCGGTGACGACGACGCCCGCTTTGCCGGTCTCCTCGGCGCCCCGGAAGTTGATGTACGCGAAGGCGACGACGACCAGCACGGCGACGAGCTTCTCGACCCAGAACTGCGAGAGCACGCCGAACGGTGTGAAGTCGTGCGAGAGGCTGGGAATCGCGGCGACGGCCAGGACGGTGAAGAAGGTCCCGAAGGTGACGGCGTACAGCGAGCAGGCCACGGCGTGGGCGAACCAGCTCATCCAGCCCGCGAAAAAGCCGTTCGGGTCGACCAGCGCCTCTTTCACCCAGGGTAGCCGCCACCGGCCTCGGGGAAGGCGGCCCCCAGCTCCGCGTAGCTCATGGCGGTGAACAGCGCGACGAACCCGTTGATCACGAACGCGACGGTCAGCGCGGGGCCGGCGATGCCGGCGGCAAAGCCCGTCAGCGCGAACACGCCGGCGCCGATCATCGCCCCGACGCCGATGAACGTGATGTCGAACAGGCCCATGTCCCGGGAGAGCTCCGTCTCCGTCTCGCCCGTCTGTGCGGCGGCCGAGTCTGCCATACGACCGACTATTTGCGCATCCGCCAAAAAACTTGCCGATATTCTTCGGATGCGAAATGGCGTCTTTTATACTTGCCTCGGTTAGCCGCTCTGGCGGGCGATCCCCGAAGGGGGAGAGGATTTACGTGTGCCATCACATCACTGCAGTATGGACGAACGGACCGACGAGATCGACCGGCGGATCCTCTATCGGCTGGTCGAGGACGCCCGCAACACGTCGGCGCCGGAGATCGCCGACGAGATGAGCGTCTCGGGGGCGACCATCAGGAACCGGATCGCCCAGCTGGAGGATCGGGGCATCATCACGGGGTACAGCGCGGCGGTCGACTACGAGCGTGCGACCGGGCACATGCGCAAGCTGGTCGTCTGCACCGCGCCGGTCGCCGACCGCGAGGCCCTGGCGAAGAAGGCCCTGAACGTCCCGGGCGTCGTGAACGTCCGCGAGCTGCTCACCGGCCAGCAGAACGTCCACGTCGTGGTCGTGGGCGCCACCACCGACGAGCTGACCGCCGTGGTGCGCAACGTCGCCGAACTCGGCCTCAACGTCGAGGACGAGCACCTGCTGCACCGTGAGACCACGGTCCCCTTCGAGCAGTTCGGGCCCGCCGACCGCCAGCGCAACGCCCCCATGACGGACTTCCTGAGCCTCGCCGGCGGCGCGGAGGTCGTCGAACTCACCGTCTCCGCCGACTCGCCGATCGTCGGCACGACGCTCTCGGAGGCCAACGAGGCCGGCCTGCTCCACGACGACGTCCTCGTGATCGCCATCGAGCGCGACGATACCGTCATCACCCCCCACGGCAACACCGAGATCCGCCCGGACGACCTCGTGAGCCTGTTCACCCGCGACGGCGCCGACGCCGACGCCCTCTCGGTGTTCCGCTCGGAGCGGCCCGCCTGATCGGCCGGCGGCACCGCCGACGGCAGATCGCTCCCACCGGCGCCGGCCCCCGACGGCTCACATTCTCGATATATTGGACGAGTTTGTGAGTAAATATACCAGAGTTCGCTGATGCAATTATGACGCAATATGGAGGGAAGCACCACACTTCGAACGGCGGCCGTTCGCACACTGATACTGACGATCGCGTTGTCCGTCGCGGTCTCCGCCGCGGCGGCCTCGCCGCTGTCGGGCGTCACTGGCGGATCCCAGAGCCCCAGCGGAAGCGGCGACCTCAACGTGAGCACCAGCGGCATCGACATCGGCGGCAGCGCCGGCGGCGGGAGCATCGACTGCGAGCTCGCCCCGCCGTCCGGCGACGGCGCCCCGAGCAACCCCTGTGACGTCCAGGCGCCCGAGGGCGGCGCCGGACTCCCCGACACGCCGGCCGCGCCCAGCGGCGGCGGGCACGTCGGCGCCAGCGCCGACGGCGTCGAGCTCGAGGGCAACGGCGGCGGCGGCAGCGTCGACTGCACGCTCTCCCCGCCGGAGGGCGCGAACACGCCCGAGAACCCCTGTGACTACGAGACGCCCGGCGGTGACGGTGGCTCGCCCAGCCCGCCGGTCGGGCCCGGCGACCTGCCTGAAAAGCCCGACGTGCCCACCGACTCCGGCGTCAGCGAGCGGGTCAGCGCCAGCGCCGACGGCGTCCAGGTCAACGTCACGGGCGGCGGCGGCCACCTGAACTGCACGTTCGCCCCGCCGGAGGGGACGAGCGCGCCGAGCAACCCCTGTGACTACGCGACGCCCGGCGGCTCCAACCCGCCGGTCGGCCCCGGTGACCTGCCGACCTCGCCCGGTGACGCGCCCGTCGG
>JBDGSW010000175.1:0-12225 GCA_042217345.1 Haloarculaceae archaeon | reverse complement strand
GTCGGCCCCGGTGACCTGCCGACCTCGCCCGGTGACGCGCCCGTCGGTCCCGGCGCGCTGCCCGTCGGTCCCGGTGACCTGCCGGTCTCGCCGAGCGCCCTGCCGATCGACGTCGCCGCGCCGTAGGGTCGTCCGAGGCTTCCCCCCACGGGGGAAGGGTCGGGGGTCGAACGAACGCACCGCTACTTTTTCGCCGCGCCGTACGTAGGAGCGACATGGTCCGATCGCGGACGGTGACCGCCGTCGCCGGCCTCGTCGCGAGCATCATCGTGAGCGCCCTGCTCTGGCGGTACTTCCACACGTTCGTGTTCTTCCTGTTCGTCCCGTTCGTCCCCGTCCTGTTCCGGCGGGCCGGCAGCGCCGACCGGCCGCCGGTCCGGGAGTGTCCGACCTGCGGCTTCCGGACGCGGGCGGACGAGTACGAGTTCTGTCCGCGCGACGGGACGCGCCTGGAGTGATCGTCCGCCCACAGCGGCCGGGACGCCGTCCCGTCGGACATCGGCAGGTGAGGCGCAACAACCAGTTATCCCACCGGAAGCCGTCCTCGGGCGTAGGCAATGGACCGGGACTACCACGTCCACTCGACGTACTCCGACGGGCGCTTCCTGTTCCAGATGGTCCGGGCGGCCGCCGACGCCGGCCTCGACGGCGTGGGGATCGCCGACCACTGCAGCGTCACCGACAACGCGGCGCTGCGCGAGCAAAAGCACCTGCTGGGGTTCAACCTCGACGAGACCTACGAGCGCCGGCGCCGGGCCATCGAGCGCCTGCGCGAGGACAGCGAGATCGCCATCTACGACGGCGTCGAGATGGACTACCACCCCGCGGAGCAAGCGGAGATCCGCGCGTTCCTCGAGCGGGCGGACTTCCAGTACGCCATCGGCAGCGTCCACTACCTCGAGGAGGTCAACGTCCACGTCGAGCCGTACTTCGCGGAGAAATCCGACGCCGAGCGGGCGGCGCTGGTCGCGGAGTACTTCGACGCCCTCGTCGCGCTGATCGACTCGGAGCTGTTCGACGTCGCCGCCCACCCCGACCTGGTCGAGCGCAACCCGGCGCTGCGGGGCTACGCCACCGACGAGCAGTACCGCCGCGTCGCCGCGGCCTTCGCCGCGTCGCGGACCGTCCCGGAGCTCAACGCCGGACGCGCGCTCGACGAGTACGGGGAGTTCCACCCGAGTCCGCCGTTCCTGGACGTGCTCGCAGAGCACGACGTCCCGGTGTCGCTCGGGACCGACGCCCACGCGCCCGGCGAGATCGGCGAGCGCGTCGCCCACGTCGAGCGCTACCTCGACCGACGGGGGCTCGAAACGGTCGAACCCGTCCCGTAGCTCACTGGAACCGCACGCCCAGGTCGTGCATGCCCGTGTTGTGCATCGCCACGTTGATGAGCAGCGGCGTGACCGCCTCGATCTCGGCGGCGTTGGCGAGCGGGCCGGCCTGGACGGCGCGCAGGCCCTGGATGTCCTCGGTGAGGCGCGTGACGATGTCGACGGCGTCGTCGTCGTCGCCGACGATCGCCGTGTCGATGTCCAGGTCGGCGTCCAGATCCGACAGCCGGCCGGCCGGGAGGTTGTGGTACGCGCCCACGACCGGGACGTCGTCGGGAGCGGCCTCGGCGGCGAGTTCGGTCACGCTGCCGGCGCCCGGGCGGTTGTAGTGGAAGCCGTCGTCGTCGCGCTTCATCCCGACGGCCGGCGAGACCAGAATCGTCTCCTCGTCCAGGCCGTCCGCGACGGCGTCGACGGTGTCGGCGAGGTGGTACGCCGGTACCGAGAGGACGACCACGTCGGCGGCGGCCGCCGACTCGGCGTTGGCGGCCCCGCCGACGTCGGCGTCGAGGTCGCGGCTGGCGAGTTCTGTCTCGTACTCCTCGGCTTTGCCCGCGGCGCGGTCGGCGTCGCGCGAGCCGACGGTGACGGCGTGTGCGGTGTCCGCCGCCCACCGAAGCGCCAGTCCTTCGCCCACGTCGCCGGTGCCGCCCAGCAGTGCGATCTGCATACTCCGACGTTCGGCGACACCACGGAAAGCGTTGTGCGTCCGGCCGACCTTGCCGACAGCTACGACCCGCCGGCGCCGCGGACCGGCCGGTCTCGGTCGCGGGCGATCGTCCGCCAGGAGACCGAGAGAAAGACCGCCAGAAACGCGCCGGTCCGGACCGCGAGCCCGATTGGATCGGGGCCGACGATCGTCGCAGCGGCGACGGTCGCGAGCGAACTCGACAGCGTCGTGAGGACGAAGTAGCCGAGGGGAGGGCGCGAGCGGACGGCGGGCTCGCCGTCGCCGGGCGCGAGCACCCGGTAGACGACGGGGACCACGACGGCGACGAGCGGGAGTGCGACCAGCAGCTGGGTGCTCGGGTCAGGTGGGGCGACGACAGCGGCGCCGACGACGGCGACGAACACCCCCAGCCCGAGCGCCCACGCGAGGACCGCTGGCTGGCGGCTCATGGGCCGGCCTCGCGCCGGATCGCCGTAGCGGTTACGGTGCTCAGGGCGCCAGGACGGTCGGAAGGTCGTTGACGGAGTCGACGACCAGCGACGCGCCCGCGCGATCGTACTTCTCACGGCCCTCGTCGCCGGTGAGCCCGCCGGTGAGCACGCCGATGCCGTAGTACGTCCGGGCCGGGTCGGCCTCGGCGGCGTTGCTGGCAGTCCGGACGTCGTCGAGGGTGTCGCCGGCGAACGCCACGGTCTCGGCGCCGAAGCGCTCGGCCAGCGTCGTCAGCGCGCGGGGGTGGGGCTTGCCCTCCTCCCAGTCGTCCATGGTGAAACGGTGCTCGTCGGGGACCGACAGGCCCACGCGATCGAGCGCGATGTCGGCCTCGGCGGCCGGCCGACCGGTGAGCACGCCCACGTCGAAGTCGGCGGTGAGTCGGTCGATCGTCCCGGGCTCGACCAGGACCGGCTCGTCGTTGATGAACCCCGGCGTCTCCTCGGCGGGCTCGTCGCCCTCTAGCTCGCGGTAGAGGTCGGCGCCCAGGTACAGCAGCTGGAAGACCTCGCGGAGGCGCTCGCGGTCCCACTCGTCGTAGATGCGCTCGCGCTCGGCCGGGCCGACGGCGTTGACCACGACGGCCTCGGCGGCCTCCAGGCCGCCACCGGTCGCGGCGATCAGGTCGGTGAAGCCCTCGACGTCCCGGTCGAAGCCGTGGCGACGCGCCAGCACGTACAGCGCGACGGCGTAGGTCAGCTCCCAGTCGTTGTTGAACCCGCCCGCGTCCTTGAACTTCTGGATGGTCACCCGACTGATCGTCTCGCCGTGGACCCGCTCGACGGACTCGACGACGGCCCGCCGGTACGAGTCGGCGACGTCGACGAGCACCCCGTCGACGTCGAGGACGACCGCGTCTGCCTGCATGCACGAGCCATGGATCCGGTGGTTGAAAACGGTGTCTGACCGTTCGGCGGAGCGAAACCGCGAGCGGCTCCCCGCCGGCTACGGCAGCCGCCGGGAGCCACCAGGACTACCCCGGTGCGTCGCGGTCGGCGACGTACAGCGTCGTCCCGCCGACGGACTCCCGGGCGACCGGCACGATCGGTTCCTCGCCGCCCAGCGTGGTGAAGAGGAGGGCGGCGCCGGCGCCGCGGGCGACGTCGAGCGCCGGGCGGTGCAGTTCGGGCGGGAGGTGACGGGCGTAGATCGCGTCGGCGTCCGCGTACACCGACGGGTCGGGGTCGGTCACGTCGTCGCGGACGAAGGCGACGTCGGGCCCGACCGCGCGGTCGGCGACGTCGGTGGCGGTGACGGTCGCGCCGGCGGCGGCGAGGGCCTCGGCCAGCCCCGGGCGGTTGCCCACGCCCACCTCGACGAGCGTCTCGTAGCGCGAGAGGCGGGCGGCCAGCGCCTCCTGACGAGAGTCGGACACGGCGGGATGTTTATGGGCGGCCCCCCCCATATGCGTTCGCATGCACGTCGACATCGTGCCGGTCGGCGAGGTCCCCGCCATGGTAAAACGGGCGGCCTCCGCCGCGTTGCGGACCATCTACGACAGCGACGTCACGGTCCACGACGCCCAGCCGGTCCCCGACGGTTCCTACGACGGGAACCGCGACCAGTACCGCGCCGAGGAGTTCATCGAACTCGCCAGTCACGTCGGCGCCGGCGAGAAGAACATCGCCGTCACCGGCGAGGACCTGTTCTACCGCCGACGCAACTACGTCTTCGGCCTGGCCTACCTGGACGGCAACGGCAGCGTCATCTCCACCTACCGGCTCCAGACCTCCTCTGACGGGGGCTTCTCGAATCGCTCGGCCCAGGACATCTACTCCGATCGCGTCCGCAAGGAGGTCGTCCACGAGATCGGACACACCCTCGGGCTGGAACACTGCGACAACAAGCGCTGCGTCATGAACTTCTCGCCGACGGTCCGCGAGGTCGACGTCAAAGAGGAGAACCTCTGTGGCTCCTGCCAGCGGCAGGTGCTCTGAGCAGCGCCCCGCGCCCGAGCGACCGGCGCCGCCGCTTTCGGACT
Source organism: Haloarculaceae archaeon (assembly GCA_042217345.1). Classification (GTDB taxonomy): domain Archaea; phylum Halobacteriota; class Halobacteria; order Halobacteriales; family Haloarculaceae; genus Halorientalis. Next base: position 7,751 of record JBDGSW010000175.1, on the reverse strand, counting down.
CGCGAACGCGGAGAAGCGTCAGCCGGCGTCAGGCGCCGGCCTGCTGGAGCGCCTGCTCGATGTCCTCGGCCTGCGTGACGCCGACGAAGCGGTCGACGATGCCGTCGTCGTTCTCGACGATGAGCGTCGGCAGCGAGCGGACCTGGTACTCGTTGGCCACGTCCTGTTCCTCGTCGACGTTGACCTTCTCGAACTCCACGGACTCCCACTCGGACTCGAGGTCCTCCAGGATCGGATCCTGCGTCTTGCACGGACCGCACCAGTCCGCGTAGAAGTCTTTGAGCGTGACTGTCATAGGCTACGCCGTCAGTAACCGCGGCCGGCGGAAAAGGGTTTCCACTACCGCCGTCGCCCCGGCGTCGGGCGGCCGACTCGCCGCCCGAGTCCGTCGAAAGGCCTTTGGCCGAGATCCGCACACGTGTATGCCGTGCGATACGTTACCTACGTCCTCACCCCCGAGCGGGGGTACCTGGATCCGGGTGAGGTCGTCTTCCGGGACCACGGGGTGGTGCTCGCGTCGATCCGCGACGTCGACGTGCTCAACGACGGAACGGTGGTGATGCGCTACGCGATCGCCGACGGCGCCGAGCACATCGACGCCAGCCTTGCCGACGCCGGCGGGAAGGTCGTCGACTATCAGGTCGCCGACGGGGGCGACACCACCGTCCTGCAGATCCAGTACTACCCGAGCGACCTGATCCGCGATCTGCTTGACCTCCACAGCTCGTTCGGCGTGCTGCTGGATTACCCCCTGGAGTTCGTCGACTCCGCCACGTCCAGCCTGCGCGTCTCGGAGGTCGGCCCCGAGGAGGAGCTGCGCCAGCTGATCGCCGCCACCCGCGAGACGATCGACGTCTCCGTCGAGCAGATCGGCAGCTACGACCCCGTCGAGGACCGCCGGCTCGGCCAGCTCACCGACCGCCAGCGCCAGGTCCTCCGGACCGCCGTCGAGCGCGGCTACTACGAGCTGCCGCGCCGGACCACCTACGAGGAGATCGCCGCCGACCTGGACTGCTCGGCCAGCGCCGTGGGCCGGCACCTCCGCCGGATCGAGGTCGAGCTCGTCGGCGGCGTCGTCCCCGACCCCCGCGCCGACCCGACCGAGAGCGCCGACGAGCGCGCGCGGTGAGCGACACCGCGTCGGGGCGCCTCCTCACTCGAAGCGCTCGACGAGCTGCGGGACGCACCCGACCTCGGCGCGGTAGTAATCGCAGTGGTGGTCGACCTGCGTCGAGACGTCGACGTCGCGGTAGTTGCCCGGCGGCGACGACGCGGTGAACAGCCCGTCGCAGGCCGCGCCGACGCAGCCGACCGCCGGCGTGAACTCCAGCAGTGCGTAGTCGCGACAGACGATGCCGTCGCGGGTCGAGTGGAAGTTGTACACCGGGCCGTCGAAGCCGGCGATCGCCGACCCCCACTTGCCGTCGCGACAGACGGCGTCGGGATCGCTCGCCGCCCCGAGCGTCGAGACCGAGGCCAGATCCGACTCCAGCGCCGAGAGCATGGCGTAGGCGGCCCGGCCGCCCAGCGAGTGGCCCACGACGCGGACCGTCGTGTCGGGGTACCCGGCAAGGTAGTCGTCGATCCACCCCGCCAGCTCGCGGCCGGCCCGCTCGGCGGCGTCCTTGGCCTTCCACCAGTTCAGCGTGTTCGAGTCCCACAGCGCGGCCACGACGGGCTGTCGGTAGCCCTGCTTTCGCAGCGCCACCTGCAGGGCCTTCGCCTGGTTCTCGCCGCCGCCCGCCAGGTCCTCGAGGTAGCCGTGGACGTAGATCACGAACTCGTCCTCGCCGGTGGGCATGTCGCCGGCCGTCTCCGGCTACTCGCCCCGGAGGTCGATCGATGGGAAGAACACGCCTGCCGAGGGCAGGTCCTCCAGGCAGTTGCCCAGGAGAGAGACGTCGCCGTCGGCCGCCGCGGCCGTCCCCGAGGCCGCGGTCAGGCCCGTGAGCCCCGTCGCCGCCGCCGTCCCCGCTCGCAGGACGCGCCGTCGGCTGACCGCGTCGCTCGATCGCTCGGTGCCGTCCGCTCGCTCCGCTGAGTCGTCTTCGGACATTCCCACACCCCTTGCCAGTCACTCCACGTTGGCCGCCATTACTCTAGGGGTAGTAGCGACGTCCTACCGCCCGGTTATGCGGCGTTTGCTGATCGGTTCGGCGCCCGCGCGTGGGAGGTGGACCGGCGGGGCGGGCGAGCCGAAAGGCTTACCCCGGGGGCACGGTCACGGGGAGACATGAGCAGTCAAGACGGCGGCGGTCTCATGTCGAGCGCCGGGCTCGTCCGGTACTTCGACGCCGAGGACCGGAACGCGATCAGGATCGACCCCCGGACGGTGATGGCGTTCGGTATCGCGTTCGGCCTCCTCGTGATCTTCCTCAACGTCGCGCTGTAGCGGTCCCGGACCGCGACGGTTTAACTGTCGGCCCGCCAACGGCCGCTATGCACTTCGACCAGCGCACGCAGCGCGCCCTGCGCGAGGCGGGCCTCTCGACGGCCGAGATCGAGTCCGTCTCGGCGGCGGTCGTCGAGGCGACCGCCGACGCGGCCGAGCGCCTCGAGTCGTTCTTCGCCGGCGCCGACGTCGCGTACTCCGACATGGATCTGGCCCACAGCAGCGGCGACGTCGCCGAGCACGCCGTCGAATACGTCGATCTGTACACCCACGCCGCCGACATCCGGGGGTACCTCCGCTTCGACACCTGGGGCGTCCCCGTCGAGGGCGGGCGGGTGCTCGAAGCCGACGTCGTCGAGCTCACGCTGGGTCCGACCGTCGACGATCGCGTGCGGTTCGCCACCGACCCAGAAGCGCTATGAACGTCCGCGTCCGGGGCATCTACAGCACCGCCCTGACGGCGCTGTTCGCCGACGGCGACGACGCCGCGGTGGTCCAGCCCTCGGCGCCGATCGCCGAGCGCTTCGACCCCGCGTTCGAACTCGCGCCAGCGGACGTGGCGATCGACACCACGGCCGACCGCCAGGGCGTCGGCCTCGTCGGCGACCCCGAGGCGGTCGACAACGCGGCCGAGCAACTGCGGGACGTGGCCCGCGACGCGTTCGCCTGGGCCGACCCGACGCCGCGGGGGGCCGTCTTCGACGGCGCGGTCACCGAGGAGCTGGGCGGCGGCGCCGTCGTCGACCTCGGCGACGGCGAGGGGTTCCTGCCGTACGGCGCCGTCGACGGCTACGTCGAGTCGGGCGACCGCCTGCGCGTCCAGGTGCGCGAGCCCGCACCGCCGTGGGGCGACGACCGGCCGGAGCTGGGAACTGACGTCGAACTCGGCGGGTCGCTGGCGCGGCTGGTCCGCGGCGGCGCGGCCCGGAGCGGCCCCGGACCCGCCGAGCTGGTCGACCTGCTGCCGACCGACCCCTGCGAGGGCTGGGCGGTCCGCTGGGAGCCGGCCGCGGACGACGCCGACTTCGACGCCCTGGACGACGCGCTGTCGGCGCTGAACGAGCGTGCCGTCGCCCTGGACGACGCGTTGGCCGCCGCGGGCGAACCCGGCGACGGGGCGCCGACGCGCGTGTGGACGGGGCCGGCGACCACCTGGTGCTGGTTCGGCCGCGAGTCGCGGTTCGCGCTCGACGAGTACCGGCGCGAGGTCGTCCCGACGATGACCGGTCACCACCGGATCAAAGCGGGCGCGAACGCGGCGAGCGCGGCGGTCGACTTCGCCGAGGCGGTCTGCGGCGGGGCGGCCGCCGACGCCGAGTTCCCCTTCGACGTCGTGGCCCGCCAGTTCGGCCCGCGCGTGGGCGACCGGCTGGCGATCCACCACGGCAAGCCCGACGGGCGGCTGTTTTCGCTGGGCACCGGCGAGGTGACCGACCGCGAGGCCGACGGCTCGGTGACCGTCCGTAGGGAGCTGTCGCCCGGCGGACGGCTCGACGCCATCGGCGAGCCCATCGAGGCGGGCGACGTCGCGGTGACGACGTTCCGCGAGGGGCGGTGGTGGTACCCGACGGTGTACCGCGACGCCGACGGCGACCGCAAGGGAACCTACGTCAACGTCTGCACGCCCGTCGAGGTGTTCCCCGAGGCCGCCCGCTACGTCGACCTGCACGTCGACGTGGTGAAGCTGGCCGACGGCACCGTCGAGCGCGTCGACGACGACGAACTGGACGCCGCGGTCGCCGACGGCGACGTCACCGAGGCGCTGGCCGAAAAGGCCCGGGGCGTGGCCGCCGGCATCGAGCAGGCACTCTGATCAGCCGAGAGCGTCGGCGAAGAAGCCGGCCACGCGACCGCCGATCGCCCCGGTCTGGCCGACGAAGAAGTGATCGCCCGCGATCGACTGCACGTCGGCGCCGCGCTCGCGAGCGCGCGAGACGACCGGTTCCCAGTCGACGGTCGAGTCGCGCTCGCGGTAGGTCACCTGGAGGGGGCACGCGAGCGCGTCGACGGCGGCGGCGGTCTCGCCCGCGTCGCCGAGGCTCGCGGGCGGGGCGAGCACGGAGACGGCCGCGGGCTGGGGATCGCGCTCGGCGGCGACGAGCAGCGCCACCGCGGCGCCGAAGCTGTAGCCGAACAGGCCGACGGGATCGTAGCGCTCGCGGGCGAATGCCAGGGCGTTGGCCGCGTCGGTCCGCTCGCCGCGGCCCTCGTCCCAGGGGCCGTAGTCGAATCGCACGCAGGCGATCTCGCGCTCGGCCAGGGCGTCGCCGACCGCCTGCAGGCGACCGTCCGACCGCGAGCCGCCCATCCGGGGGTGCGGGGGGCAGGCGACGACGGCGGCGGCGCTGTCGGGGGCGTCGACGCTGGCGCGGACGTCGCGGTCGCCCGCGACGCGGACTTCATCGCTCACGGTCGCCAGTGGGGGCGCCCGAGTAAGTGTTTTAAGGTCGCGCGAGCCCAACGGCGGGGCATGGGCATCCTCTCTCGCACGTCCTACGTCGTCCGGTCGAAGATCAACGCGATCCTCAACCGGGCGGAGGACCCCTCCGAGACCCTGGATTACTCCTACGAGCAGCTCCGCGACGAGCTCCAGGATGTCAAGCAGGGCATCGCCGATTTGACCACGCAGAAAAAGCGCCTGGAGATCCAGCAGCGCCGCCTCGAGGAAAACGTCGAAAAGCACAACGAGCAGGCCCGCGAGGCCGTCCGCCAGGATCGCGAGGACCTCGCGCGGCGGGCCCTCGAGAAGAAAAAGCAGAAGATGAACCAGATCGAGGACCTCGAGGGCCAGATTCAGCAGCTGCAGTCCCAGCAGGACAACCTGGTCGAGAAGAAAGACGAGCTGCAGGGCCGCATCGAGCAGTTCCGCACGAAAAAGGAGACGATGAAGGCCCGCTACAAGGCCGCCGAGGCCTCCAGCCGCGTCTCCGAGGCGATGACCGGCGCCGGAGACGAGATGGAGGACGTCGGCCGCGCCATCGAGCGCGCCGAGGAGCGCACCGAGGAGATGGAGGCCCGCGCGGCTGCCATGGACGAACTCGAGGAGAGCGGCGCCTTCGAGGACGCGCTGTCCGACCAGGACGACCTGGACCGCGAGCTCGAGGAGCTACGCACCGACGACGAGGTCGACGCCGAGCTGGAGACGCTCAAAGCAGAGATGGGCAAAGACAGCGAGGAGGGCGAGCCGGCCGACGCCGAGGCGGATGCGGCGAGCGAGGTCGAGGCCGAGTCCGAGCCGGAGGTGGCAGACGAGGAGGTCGAGGCCGAGCTCGAGGAGCTCAAAGACGAGGAAGAGGCCTAACGCGCCCGCCCGACCCCCCGGATAGTGCCGGCCGTGGCCCTATCCGGCGCGACGCCCTACCGCGGATATGGCGATGGACGCCGGCGACGCCGACGCGTCGGCCGACCGGGGCGCGGTCAGCCGCTTCAAACTCTGGGTGTTGCTGGACGCCAACCGGTGGGTGCTGACGGCCGTCGTGCTCGGTGCGATCCTCGCGACGCTGCTGGCGCTCGGATACGTCGACGCCCTGTCCTTCCGCGCAGCCGTCTCCGGCAGCGACCCCATCGAGACGCTGTTCCAGGCGTTCGTGACGGCGATCATCACGGGCGTGACGCTGGTCGTGACGATCAACCAGCTCGTGCTCTTCCAGAAGCTGGGGCCGCTGGACGACCAGCGCGACCGCATGGAGGGGGCGCTGGAGTTCCGGCGCGACACCGAGACCAAACTCGACGTCGGGCCGAGCCCGCCCGAGCCCGCCGCCTTCCTGCACCTGTTCCTCTCGGAGCTGCGCTCGAGCGCCGAGACGCTCGCCGCCGAGACCGAAGAGTGCGCTGCCGACGGCGCTGACGATCCGCTCGAGAACCTCCGGTCGTTCGCCGAGACGCTGCGCGTCGACACCACCCGGGTGATCGTCGAGCTGGAGGCCGCCGAGTTCGGCACCTTCGAGTTCCTCTCGGCGACGCTCGATTTCAACTACTCGTGGAAGCTCTACGAGACGCGGGCGCTGCGCTACGAGCACGGCGGCCGGCTGAGCGACGAGTCGGCCGCTGCCCTCTCGGACATCCAGACCGCCCTCGAGCTGTTCGGGCCCGCCCGCGAACACTTCAAGACGCTGTACTTCCGCTGGGAGCTCATCAACCTCTCGCGGGTGATCCTGTACGCGTCGGTGCCCGCGCTGGTCGTCTCGATCGCGATGATCCAGTACGCCGACGTGGCCGCGGGCATGGGCGGCGAGACGTTCGGGCTCGCAAACGTCCTGTGGGTGGTCAGCACCGCGGCGGTGCTCGGGCTGCTACCGTTCGTCGTCCTGCTGGTGTACGTCCTCCGGATCGGAACGGTGACCAAGCGGACGCTGGCCAACGGGCCTTTCGTGCTCCGGGCCGACCGGCGGCAGGCCGAGACCGACTAGTCCAGAAAGTCCGGAGCGACGCGCTGGGTGTCGATCTCCTCCCGGAGGTGCTCGCGGAACGCAGCGAGGTCGACGTCGTTGTGCTCGCGCTCCTGGCGGTCCCGCACCGAGACCGTGCCGGCGTCCTCCTCGTCGTCGCCGACGATCAGCATGTAGGGCACGCGGTCCTCGTGGGCCTGGCGGATCTTGCGTTTGACCGTCCACGAGCGGTCCTCGACGGTCGCGCGGACGTCGCCCAGTTCGCGCTCGATCTCCTCGGCGTAGGGGACGTTGTCGTCGCTGATCGGCAGGATGCGCACCTGCTCGGGGGCCAGCCACGTCGGGAACTTCCCGTCGTAGTGCTCGATCAGCACCATGAAGAAGCGCTCGTAGCTGCCGTACAGCGCGCGGTGGATCATCACCGGCCGGTGGTCCTCGTTGTCCTCGCCGACGTACGACAGGTCGAAGCGCTCGGGCATGTTGAAATCGAGCTGGACCGTCGGGCCGTCCCAGTGCCGGCCGAGCGCGTCCTCGAAGGCGAAGTCGATCTTCGGCCCGTAGAAGGCGCCGTCGCCCTCCTCGACTTCGTACTCGAGATCCGTGGCCTCCAGGACCGCCCGGAGCTGCGATTCGGCGCGCTCCCAGATCTCGTCGCTGCCGACGGACTTCTCGGGGCGGGTCGCGAGCTGCACCGTGAAGTCCAGGTCGAACGTGTCGAGCGTGTCGAGGATGATGTCGACGATGGCCTCTGCCTCGGCCTCGATCTGGTCCGGTCGGGCGAAGATGTGGCCGTCGTCGATGGTGAACGCCCACACCCGCGAGAGGCCCGACAGCTCGCCGCGTTGCTCCTTGCGGTAGACCTTCCCGTCCTCGAAGTACCGCACCGGGAGGTCGCGGTAGGACCACTGGTGCTGGTCGAAGATGGTCGCGTGGCCCGGGCAGTTCATCGGCTTGAGGCCGTACTCCTCGTC
>JBDGSW010000081.1:0-25229 GCA_042217345.1 Haloarculaceae archaeon | reverse complement strand
CGACGTCGACGTGGCGATCAACGACCTGCTGGACTGGCAGGTCATGGTCGACGGCATCGATCGCGACCTGACGACCTACGATCTGGTCGGCGCCGACAACGAGCGCATCAACAAGTACAAGGCCAAGTTCAACCCCGAGCTCCGGGAGTACTACAGCGCCGAGCGCGGCTCGACCGCGATGAACGTCGCCGCGCACCTCTACAAGCAGTTCCGCTCGACCTCACTGAAGTGAGCGCCCCGCGGAGCGGACCCCCCGGTCTCGTCGCTATCCTTTCGTGAGCGAGCCGTTGACCATCTGGTAGGCCGCCTTCGCCGCCGACATGCCCACGCCGGAGGACTCGGCGGCGTAGTACGGCTCGAGGTCGCCGGCGAACTTCGCCTTGTACTCACAGAGCCGCTCGGTGTTGGCGCCGACCAGGTCGTAGCCCCACACCGACTCCAGTTCGGGATCTTCGAGGATGTCGGCCATGACGCGGCGGTGGACGAGCGTGTTCACGCTCACGTTCTCGTAGGAGCTGCGCACGCCGCCGAGCCAGTAGTACGCCAGGTCGTTCGAGAACAGTGTCACGACCCCGCCGAGGTAGCGGCCGTCGGGATCGCGCGCGACGTACGCCCGCGCCCGGTCGCCCAGCGCCTCGAAGATGTCCTCGGCGAACGAGCGGCTCGCCGGCGGCGTCTCGCCCTGTTCGGCGAGGCGTTCGACGACCTCGCGGTGGATCTGGCGGGCGCCGTCGAGGCCCTCGTCGGCGATCGTCAGGTCGAGGTCCTCGATCTCGCGCATCTCCCGGCGGAGGCTCTTGCTGAAGCCGGCCAGCAGCGACTCCATGTCGTCGTGTTCCGAGAGGTCGACGACGTAGGTGAACTGCGGTTGGACGGAGAGGTCGTTCCAGGAGAGCGGGCGCGGGTCCGCGTAGCTCAGGGGCGTGGTCATCCGGAACAGCGTCGTCGCAGCGTCGGCGTCGACGTCCGACAGCACCGTCGAGACCAGCTCCCGGTTGAGCCGCTCGCGCTTGCTCCGCTTGGGACTGTTGGGCATCAGCAGCGGGCCGAGCCGGGGGATGCTGAACCCGGGCGGGGGAGAGAAGGCCGTCCGCCCGACGGGCCGCTCGGCGACGAATACGGGCAACAGTCCGATCGTGTGCTGGCCCTTCCGGGCGGCGTACAGCCGACACTCGCCGTCGGCGTGATCGTCCAGGACCCGCAGCGCCGCAGGCAGGTGGAAAACCTCGAATCCCGAGGACGGCAGCGCGTCACCCCACGCGTCGAAACCGATCCGTTGGATCTCCATGGTGGTCACCGGTGTGTCGTTGCGGGTACGGCCATTTTGTTAGCGAGTGTCTTCGCGCGTGCGGCGCGGCTTCCAGCGCTGATAGTGTCGGGCTTCCGGCGTATACGAGTGATTACTCGCCGTCGCCTGCGGGCGGTTTTCGACCGCGAAAGCGGCGCTGCCGGCCAGGCTGGCGACGTCGCCCCGAGCGAACACCCGTCGGCGGAACAGGTAAAGCGTATTATCAGACGATACAGACACTCTCGACGGATATTTCGGCCGATACAGTCCACTTTTTTCACGCTGCTCGGTGAGCAAGGATCCATGGTCGCACTGACAGCAGTGGCGCCAGTCCGCCGACGCGAACCATGAGCAGGGCCGCCGTCGAACTGGGGGCGCTCGCCGCGATCGCCCTCGGCTTCCTGGCGGTCGCTCACCGGGCGCGCAGCGGCGCGGCGGCCGCCCGCGCGGACGGCGGCTACGGCCGCGAGCGCTCGCTGATCGACCCGAGCTTCCTCCGCGAACAGCTCGTCCGGTGGACCACGACCACCAACCACCGGGAGATCGGCCTGCTGTACATCGCGTTCGGGACGATCGCGGCGATCTGGGGCGGCGTCGACGCGATGATGCTGCGGACCGAGCTGCTGACGCCGGCGGTCGACGTCTGGTCCGAGCACACCTACAACGCCCTCTTTACGATGCACGGCGTCACGATGCTGTTTTTCTTCGTGACGCCGGTGTTCTTCGGGATCACGAACTACTTCGTGCCGCTTCTGATCGGCGCCGACGACATGGCGTTCCCGCGGCTGAATGCCATCGGATTCTGGCTGTTGCCCCCGGCCTTGCTGCTGGCGCGCTTCGGTCTGGTGGGCCACGCCACTTCGCAGGTGCTCGGGGCGTTCGTGGGCGGGCCGATCGTCCAGTTCTTCCAGGCGTTCGACGAGCCGGCCGTCGGGTGGACGCTGTACACGCCGCTGTCGGTGACGACGGACAACGCCCAGATCAACACGCTGCTGCTCGGGTTGCACCTCTCGGGGATCGCGACGACGATCGGCGCGATCAACTTCATCGCGACCATCTTCTACGAGCGGGCGCCCGACGTCTCCTGGGCGGACCTGGACATCTTCTCCTGGAGCATGCTCACCACGAGCGGAATCGTCCTGTTCGCGTTCCCGCTGCTGGGCAGCGCCCTGATCATGCTCCTGCTCGATCGCAACTTCGGAACGACCTTCTACGCCGTCGGCGCGGGCGGCCCGCTGCTGTGGCAGCACCTGTTCTGGTTCTTCGGCCACCCCGAGGTCTACATCCTCTTTCTGCCGGCGACGGGGCTGATGAGTAACATCCTGCCGAAGTTCGTCGGCCGGAAGCTGTTCGGCTTCCGCTTCGTCGTCTACTCGACGCTGGGCATCGGGGTGATGAGCTTCGGCGTGTGGGCCCACCACATGTTCGTCACGGGGATGGACCCGCGCCTGCGCGCGAGCTTCATGGCCGTCTCGATCGCCATCGCCGTCCCCTCGGCGATCAAGGTGTTCAACTGGATCACCACGATCTGGGACGGGGACATCCGCCTGGCCGCCCCGGGCATCCTCGCCATCGGCGGGATCGGCACCTTCGTCGTCGGCGGCGTCACCGGCGTGTTCCTCGCGGCGGTCCCCGTCGACGTCTACTACCACGCCACCTACTACGTCGTCGGCCACTTCCACCTCATCACCGTCGGCATCATCCCGATGATGATGCTCGCCGCCTCCTACTACTACTACCCCATCCTCACCGGCCGGATGTACGACCGCCGGCTCGCGAAGTTCCAGGCCGTCCTCCTGATCGTCGGAGCCGTGTTGACCTTCGGGGCGCTGTTGATGATGGGCTTTATGGGCCTGCCCCGCCGGTACGCCGCCTATCCGGCACGGTTCGCCCCCTTCCAGCAGTTCGCGACGATCACCGCCTTCCTCATCGGCATCTCGGTGCTTTTGTGGGTGTACAACATGGTCTGGTCGTACTGGCGGGGCGCGCCCGTCACCGACGCCGACGTCTGGAACCTCAAGGCGACCGGGCAGTTCTCCCGCGAGTGGCAGTGGTTCGAGGACCGCCTCGAGCGCGAACACGCCATCGAGCCCACTGAACCGACGACCCGACGGCCCGCGTTCACCACCGAGCCCGGCAGGGGGAGTCCGCAGGTGCTACAGAACCCCACCGGCCTCGTCCGGTCGATCGTCTCCGACACGCTGTACGGGGCGCTGGGCGGACTCATCGGAACGCTCGCGATGTCGGGCGTGCTGTTCGCCGGCGTGCTCATCGGCGTGATCGACCTGGCGGCGTTCACCGAGCTGTCCGAGCTGGTCGGCCTCGGGTCGAGCGTCCTGATCGGCTACGGCCTGTTCCTGTTCGGCGGGATGACCACCTGGGCGATCCTCTTCCGGGCGTTCGCCGAGTACCTCCCCGGCCGCCTGCTGGTCGTGACCGGCCTGTCGTACGCCACGATCATGTCGACCGGGTTCATGGTCGCGTTCTACACCGACCAGACCGGCCTCGAACTGGTCGGCTACCTCGTGTTCGTCCTCGTCGCCCACTGGCTCTACGGGCTGGGGCTGGCGGGCACGCTGCGCTACGCCGAGTACCGCCGCGAGACCGCCCTCGCGGAGACGGAGGAGACCTAGATGGTCCGGGAGGCCCTGCTGACCTACGGCGTGCCGTTCGTCGGCGCCGTCCTGCTCGCGATCGGCCTCGCCAGCGGCGTCGTCGGCGGGTACACGCTGTTCCAATCGAGCGCCGGCCTCTGCGGGACGCCGAAGATACAGGTCGACTCGCCGTCCGACACCCAGCGCCTGCTCGCCGGCCACGGCGCCGGCCCCGGACCGACTCTCTCGTCGATCGCCTACGAGAACCTCTCGGACGGCGAGCAGCGGGCCTTCCGCGAGGCGCTGGACGCCGTCAACCGCGAGGGCGGCATCGACGGCACGTTCCCCCACCGGGCGGCCTTCCAGCGCGGCGTCCTCGTGACCTACCGCGGCGAGCAGTACTACACGACGGTCGTCACCAGCGACAACTGCGTCAAGCCCGCCCCCCTGCTCTTGCCCCTGGGGATCACGTCGATCGTGCTGGGAATCGCCGGCGTGCTGACGCCGCCGCTGTACCGGCGCTACGTCGCGTTCGAGCGCCGTCAGCGACGGCCCTAGCGGACTCGATGACCAGTTTCGGACGTCGCTGGCGCGCCAACGAGCGCCACGGCGACACACCGCTGTTTCGCGTGAAGCTGCGGCGGAGCGGACGTCGCGGGGCACTGGTCGCCAGCAATGGTGGGTGTGACCGGTGAGCCATCGGGCCCGTCACGTCCCGGTGCTGCCTCCGCCGTTCGATCTCGAGCGACCGGTCTCATCGGCCGCGTATACGCCGTATTTATTTGCATACGTGGATGATCCGGCCCCGAGACGTCAGAACGCCCGCTCACAGCGTCGCGCCGCCGTACAGCACGACCACGAGGAGCAGCCAGACGGCGTCGACGAAGTGCCAGTACAGCGAGGCCGTCGCGATTGAGGTGTCCCGCTCGTCGGAATACTGGCCCGCCAGCCCGCGCAGGAACACGATCGAGAGGAAGACCACGCCCATGAAGACGTGGAAGCCGTGCAGGCCCGTCAGTCCGAAGAACGCGCTGCCGAAGATGCCCGTCGAGAGGGTAAAGCCCTCCTCGACGACGAAGCCGTAGTACTCGTAGGCCTGGCCGGCGAGGAAGCCGATGCCCATCAGGACCGTCAGGCCGAGCACGCCGAGGAACAGGCGTCGGCGGCCGCGCTCGAGCAGCTCGTGGGCGACGTGGAGGGTGACGCTGCTGGCGACCAGCACGCCGGTGTTGATCAACACGAGCGAAGAGAGCAGTTCCGGGAGGTGCGCGGGCGGCCACGGCTGGGCGCGGATGAAGAAGTAGTAGACGAACCCCGCCGAGAAGGTGGCGACGTCGGTCCCGAGAAAGAGGACGGTCGTCGTGAGGTACGCCGCCTGGCTGGTGCCCGGGGCCGTCGTCCAGTAGTCCGCGACGAAGCCCTGGTAGACCCAGCCGGCGAGCCCGGAGACCAGCCCGCCGACGCCCACGGCCGCGACCGCCAGCCCGTAGATCTCGGGGGCGACGCCCGTGGCGGCGGCGAGCAGGAACAGCGCGGCGCCGGTGTACAGCAGGCCGGCGCCGGCGGCGGCGACGAACGGCCAGCGGCTCCGGTGTTCGTGGTGTTCGCCCTCGTCGACGTGGCCGTCCACCGTGCTCTCGGCGGTCGCGGTCGAGCCGGTCATGGGTATCGTTCGTTCCACGTTCGGCGTGAAAAAACTCTGCCGGCGCGCGTGTGTGGTGCCACCCCCGTGGCAGATCGGCGGCCCCCCGACCGCCGGAGACAGCCGGCCGTGCGCCGCACGCTGTCGACGACGCCCCCACGTCGCCGACCGCGACGGGCTACCAGTGTACACGACCCACCCATCCCTGTACGTACCGCCGGCCATAGAGGGTGGTTTTTACGTGCAGCGGCGACGCCGCGGAGCGACGCGTCCGCGACCGCCGGCGAACTCGACGGCGACCGGCGATGGCTTTCGGCGCTCGTGTCCGGAGAAACGCATTTCTCGCTGGCTCCGAACTAGTCCGCATGCGCGTGAAGGACAAACCAGCGACGCCGACGCCGAGCCGACTGCTCGGACTCGTGTTGCTGATCGGCGGGGGGCTGTTCATCGGTGATTTCTTCTGGTCGCTGGCGACGTACTCGCCGTCGATCGCGGCCGCGCCGCCCGCCGCCTGGGCGGTACTGGTCGCCGGCATGCTCGCCGGATCGGTCCTCGTCGGCGTCGGCATCGCCGCGATGTTGCACGCCACCGGCCAGCTCGACCTGCCCGCACACCTCGAGTGGGACCTCTAGCCCGGCGACCGCGACCCGGCCACGTGGCTCGCCGACGGACCGCCGCCCCGAGTTCGCGTCGGTAGCCTTATGGATTAGACGCGTCTAATCCTGGGCACGATGTTGAGCGACGTCATGGAGGACTACCTCAAAGCCGTCTACCAGCTCGAGCGCGAGCACGGTGCGCCGGTAGGCACCTCCCGCGTCGCCGAGTGTCTCGACGTGACGGCGCCGACCGTCACCAGCATGATGGAGAAACTGGAGGAGCGGGGGCTGGTGGTCCGCGAGAAGTACAAGGGCGTCGAGCTGACCGAGGACGGGCTGACGGTCGCCGTCGAGATCGTCCGCCACCATCGGCTGCTGGAGGCATTTCTCGTCGACCACCTCGATTACGCCTGGACGGACGTCCACGAGGAGGCCGACGTCCTCGAACACCACATCAGCGAGGAGTTCGAGGCGCGAATCGCCGAGCGCCTGGACGATCCCCAGCTCGACCCGCACGGCGACCCCATCCCGTCGGCGGCGCTCGAACCGCCGGGCGAGGACGAGACGCGACCGCTGTCGGCCGTCGAGGTCGGCGACCGCGTGGTCGTCGCCCGCGTGCGCGATCGCGACGAGGCGGAACTGGCGTACCTGGCCGACGCCGGGATCGTCCCGGGCCAGCGGCTGACCCTCCGGGAGAAGGCGCCGATCGGCATGCTGACCGTCGAACTCGACGACGGCGAACAGCACCTCCCCGAAGACGTCACGGACAAGATCCGCGTCCGCCCGGTCGAGAGCGAGGATCCCCCCGAACAGGGGAGCCTCTCCTGACGAGCCGAGCGACGGCCGCTGGCAGTGCCCTCCAGCGTCTGCTCACCGCTCGCGCGCGGCGGGCGGGTCAGAAGCCGTCACGGCTGGGCTGGCCGGCGCCGTAGGCCAGCGAGAGCACCGACAGCACGACGACGCCGGCGACGCCGACGAGCGGCCGATCCCACGCGAGGGCGAGCGCCGTCCCGACGAGCAGGACAACCAGGACGAGCGGGTAGAGATACGCGGCGGGTACCGCCGCGAACACGGCCTCCGATCGGTCGCGAAACATGGTCGCTACACGTATCAGCGAGGCCGACGCATTTGGCTGCTGTCGAATCTTCCCGACAGGTCGGCGGCGAAGGAAACGCGGCGGAGCCGAGCGGGTCGGTTCCGGGCGGCGCGGCGAGGGACAGTCAGTTCGACGCGTCGCGGGTCGCAACGTCGATCGACTGCTCGTCGTCGACGGTGACGACGAAGCCCTCGTAGGCGAACGACACGAACCCGTCGCGCAGCGCCGAGCCGTTGGCGTCGTCGAACAGCGACTCCAGCGCGTCCGGGTCGACGACGTCGTGTAGCGGGCGAAGCTCCTCAGGTTCGATGCCCTTCGCCTCGGCGACCTGCGTGACGATGGCGTAACTGAGCGCCCCTTCGTCCATACCTTCCGTATCGATTCGGCCCCCTTACCTGCTTCGGCCGAACATCGCCGGCAGGCACTGGGGGGCAACCGTCAGTCCAGTCGGGCGAGGGCGCCGCGGCGCTCGCGGTGCATGACTTCGCCGGCGAACCGCCGAAGCGTGTCGACGAGCTCCGCCTCCGTCCCGTAGGTCGCGACCCGCAGGTCCCACCGGACCGACGCAGACCGGATCATCGCACTCGTTACGTCGTCCTCGTGGACGAAGACGAGCCGCTCGCCGTGCGTGTCCGCGAGCGTCTCCAGGACGCTTCCGGCCTCCTCCCCCACCCCGAAGTTGTGCCCAAGAAACGGGACGACGAACGCGGTCGCGTTGGCACAGCGCGTGTACTCGATGCTCTGTGTGACTGCGTCGACCTCGTCGGTGTCGACGTCGACGTCGAGCGCCAGGAACGCGTTCACGCCGGGGTTCCCTCGGAGCGCCCCCTGGACTCGTCGCAGCAGCGCCTGGGCCGCGTCGATCTCGTCTCGGTGCTGGAACAGCCGACGCAGGGGGCCAGGAAGGGCCGTCACGTCGAGGTCCCGACGGTCGTCCTCGCTGAGGACGTACTCGAGATTGAACGACTTGTAGGGCCCCATCAGATAGAACACAAATCGGTCGTACGTGACGTTCCCCAACCGATCGGCGATCAGCTCGCGCGAGATCTCCGCCGCCATCCGCAGCTGTGCGGACCGTCGACTTATAAATGCCCCGATTCTCAGGATATCCTGACTCGACAACGGCTAAGTCCGTCGGGGAGCTACCCGGTGCCACGATGGCGACGGAACAGCCGGGCCAACGCGGCAATGAACCGGCCGATCCCGCGGACTTGCTCCCCGAGGACAGCGTCCTCGACCTCGACGAGTACCTCGCGATGCACGCCGCCGTCGGGCACCGCACGCGCTACGAGATCCTGTACCGGCTCGTCCACGGCGGCGAGATGAGTCCCACGGAACTGACGGCCGATCTCGACGTCGACGACAGTACGCTCCACTACCACCTCAACAAGCTCCGCGAGGCCGGGCTGGTCGAGAAACGCCAGCGCACCGACCGCGGCCAGAACGGCCTGTACACGTACTACCGCGCGACCGTCTTCGGCGAGGTGACGCTCACTGACGGCGTCGACGAGCTGATCCGTGGCGAGCGCGAATTCGACGAGCTGTACGACAGCTCCGCGGGATGACAGACGCGTCGGCCGCCCCCGCTCGACTCGCTCACTCGACGGTCTCGGCCAGCACCTTCTTGACGACGTCGGGGTCTTCGAGCAGCTGGTGTTCGGTGTAGCTGCCCTCGGCGCTGCCGCCGCTGTAGCGGGACTGCTCGAGGATGTCCAGGAAGGCGTGTTCCTTCAGGAGGTCGCGCACCCGGCGCAGCGAGAGCGGGTCGGCGCCCTCCTGGCGGCAGATCTGCTTGTACACCTCGAAGACGCGGGTCGTCCGGAACGCGGCGTCCTGCTCGGCGTCTTTCAGGGACAGCACGGTCAACGCCTGGAGGACGTACCGCGAGTGCGGCGTCGACCCGCGGATGAGCTCGCGGAAGCGGTCGGTCTCGGCGCGCTCGCGCGCCTGGACGACGAACTCCTCGCGGACGGTGTCCAGGTCGTTCGACTGGGCGATCTCGCCGGCGTACCGGAGGATGTCGATGGCCTTGCGGGCGTCACCGTGCTCTTTCGCGGCGAGGGCGGCGGCCCGCGGGATGACCGACTCGGCCAGGACCCCGTCGCGGAAGGCGTCGCTGCGGGCGTCCATGATCGCGCGTAGCTGCGTGGCGTCGTATGGGGGAAAGACGAACTCGCGCTCGCAGAGGCTGGACTTGACGCGCTCGTCCATCCGATCTTTGTACTTGATCTTGTTGCTGATGCCGATGACGCCGATCTTGCAGTCTTCGATCTTGCCGGCCTCGCCGGCCCGCGACAGCTGCATGAGGATGTCGTCGCCGTCGAGCTTGTCGATCTCGTCGAGGATGATCAACGCGACGTCCAGGCGCGAGTCCAGGATCTTCCAGAGGCGCTTGTAGTAGGTGGCGGTGCTGATCCCCCGGTCGGGGATCTTCACGTCGGTGACCTCGCGGTCGTTGAGCGAACTGGCGATGGTCTGGACGGCCTGAGTCTCGGTGGAGTCCTGTGCGCAGTCGACGTAGGAGAACCCGGCGGTCACGCCCTCCTCGTCGGCGGTCGTGATCAGCCGCTGGGAGACGTACTTCGCACAGAGGGACTTGCCGGTGCCGGTCTTGCCGTAGATGAGGATGTTGCTCGGACTCTGGCCGAAGATCGCCGGGTTGACCGCGTTGGCGAGCTGGCTGATCTCCTCGTCGCGCCCGACGATCCGCCCCTCGTCGGGCAGGTGGTTGATCTCCAGCAGCTCCTTGTTGGCGAAGATGGGATCCTGGCGGATGAAGAGATCGTCCGATTCTGACATCCTCTCTCGCACCTCGTTTCCGGTGGAACCGTCTTTACTCTTTCCCCGAGAACCGGACACCGCGTTTCCGGTGAAATTCGCCCTGAAGCGCCGCCTCAACCCCGTTTGTCCGGCCGTACTATTCATCGGAAATTATATTTAATCTCCGATACGATCGGGAACGGAGCGGCGGCGGCCCCTCACCGGAAATGCGGTCAGCGACGGCGGTCGGGTTAACCAACGCCGGGGCTCGACGGCTCACGTTGGTTAAGTTGCGTCGGCCGCTCGCGCCACGTGCGTCCGACGTTGCTTGCACGTCGCCTCGTTTCGGTAGCGAGTTACTAACACACCGCGTTTCCGGTGAAACGGGCACGTACACGTCGTGAGACAACGCATAACCTGCCGGCGGGGCGGCCGGCAGAGCTGTCGTATCGTCGATATGATCGCACAGATCGCCGACCCGGTACGCCTCCATTCACCGGAAACACGGTGTGTGCGGCCGGCGGTAGGATCGTCCTAGGGCCCGCGGAGGGCAGTGCCAGGTTTCAGAACGCCGGGGCCCGACTTCGATTGGAGATCGAGGCGGCCGCCTCTGGCGGTTTCAGCGGAAACCCGGTGTCTGTTCGCCGTCACGTTCGACGGCGTCGCCGCGGCCCCCGAGCGCGGCCGCCCGCCAGCCGCCCCCGTACGGTCACCGACCGGACCGCGAGTCGCAAGCGGCCCGGCCCTATTCGCGGGCGGCCCTAGGAAGCGGATAACAATGAGAGGAGCAACCGTACACCACGTCGGGCCCTGACGGGGGAGAGCCGAAAGGGCCTCGCGCACAGTTGCGTGACGTGTCACAGAGCCCCGGGACGGTGGCCCGACGCCGTCCCGAACGGGGGAGCCCTGCCGGACCCGAACCAACCACTCTGGTTCCCCGCTGCCTTCACCTCACGCGCCGGCACGTGTCACACACGTGCCTTTTCCGCGGCTCGGCTGCGACGACGATCGACTCCTCACTCGCTGGTATCGCAGCGGTCGCGGCGGCCCTCCCGCGACGCCGCCGACGGTCCCCGCCGACCGACCACGGCTCACTGTACCGACCCGTAGGAACACCTTACTCGGCCGGTCGCGACGGGCCGGCAGCCACACGGCCGCGCGAAGCGAGCACGCGGGCGATGCGACACGTCGCTGTGTGAGCACCGGGGAGCGAGCTGATAGGATCCGTCCGCAGCGGTCGTCGATGGCCGGTCGCGCGAACGGTCGGCGGTAGTTAAGACCGGGGCCGGGAGCATATACCGGTACCCCTGGCTGCGCTGGTCTCCAGGGGCGGCAAACTATGAGAGGCAGTCTCGCGACCACGAACGAGTGGTGGGAGGAGAAGCTGGAAACGCTACACAGGGGGCGACCGCCGCGCGTGGCGGTCTTCCTGCGATCGCTCGCGCCGTCGATCGGCGCCTACAGCCGGCAGGAGGCGATCCTCGAGCACCTGACCGAGCTGGCCGACCGGGGCCGGCTCGAGATCGCGTCGACGACCGTGTGGGGGCGGGCCGTCTGCCCCGAGGGGCAATCGGTCGACACGGGCGCGGGCGGTCGCGTCCTCGACCGGATCGAGCAGTTCCAGGCGTGGGCCACCGAGGCCGACGCCCGCATCGACTTGCCAGTCGAGGAACGGACCGTCGCCGCCTCGGTGACCGACGAACGGTACCGAAAGCTCGTGCTTCCCCGGCTCTGTCTGGGCGTCTCTCTGGGGGACGACCTCGAGCTCGTCCTCCCCTGTGAAGTCGCCGGCGAATCGTTCTGCGTGGAGGAGTTCCTGGCCACGTTCGACGACCGAGCCGCGGCCGACCGCAGCGTCGGCCTGTCGGTCTGACGACCACCGCCGGGCGCCTGCGGCGTCGCTCCGCAGACGTGACGCGTCCGGCGGCCCGTGGCGTCGCTTCGAGCCGCCCGGCCCGACGGCGTCTGTACGCGGCGTTCTCACGCCAGCGCTCGCCGGACCCGCCGACGGACGACGCCGAGCCCCGGCCGACCGTCGCCGCTCCAGACCGCCAGCGCCGCCGCCAGCAGCCCGAGTTCGCCCAGGAGATAGACCGTCCCCCGGGGCGTCCCCAGGAACGTCGAGAACTCCGCGAGCAGGTGTTGTAACTTGGCGAACCCGTCGAGTTGCGAGCCCGGCCCGACGGGCACCAGCGGGTACAACAGGAAGGACACGGCGGGGCCGTCGCTGCCGAGCAACACCGGGTAGAACACGTCGGCCGGCAGGTGCGAGAGGTAGCCCACGGCGAAGGCGCCGCCGACTCGCCGGTAGCCCGCCCACCGCGTCCACGCGGCGACCGCGACGACGAGCGGCAGGGCGACCAGCAGCGAGTGCGCCAGCGACCGGCCGGCGGGCAACACCCCGACCCACCACGCGAGCGGTTTGTCGACCAGGTCGGGGAACTGCGAGCCCAGCAGGACCGCGACGGCGCCGGCGTCGGTCGGCGGCCGTCGGCGAGCGCCGTGACACCACAGCGAGTACGCCAGGTACGCCACCGCGGCGTGTTCCCAGGGCCACATGCTCAGGCCACCGCCGGGTCGCGCGGCGCCCGGTCGGCCGCCGTCGAGGCGTCGATCCCGCGCCGCGTCCGCGCCTGTACGCCGCTGGTCGAGAGGGGCACAGCGGAGAGGAGCGTCTCCATCGGCTGAGGGTGTCCACGGCCGCGGCTTTGTTACGAGCCCGCTACTGGTGCCCGCGGCCCGGCGGCGATGACTCCGGCGGCGATCCCTCCTCGCCGGCCGGCCCCGGGTTGCGAGCGGGCGGCTGACAGCCCGGACGAATCGCCCGACTCCCGGCCGGGTCGCCGCCGGCTCGCACAAAGTTCCCCATAACAATGCCAGACACCGTCGTCGCATGCTGCAACGACAATGCACCGAGCGGGAACGGCTGTCACTGACGGGCGGTTGCGGGGCGGATAGATGTACAGGAACCACACGATCGGCGTCGTCGTGCCGGCGTACAACGAGGCCGGGCTGGTCGGCGACGTCGTCCGGACGGTCCCCGAGTACGTCGACCGCGTGTACGTCGTCGACGACGGATCGACCGACGAGACGTGGGCGGAAATCCGCGAGGCCGCCCGCGACGTCAACGAGCGCCAGGGTCGCCCGGAGACCAACGGCAACGCGAGCTTCCAGCGCCGGATCGTGCCCATCCAGCACGAGCGCAACCGCGGCGTCGGCGGCGCGATCAAGACCGGCTACTTCCGCGCCCGCGACGACCGCATCGACGTCACCGCCGTCATGGGCGGCGACGGGCAGATGCCCCCCGACCGCCTCGCGCGCCTGCTCGACCCCATCGTCGAGGACCGCGTCGACTACGCCAAGGGCGACCGCCTCTACAGCGCCGAGACCGCCGCCGAGATGCCCCGCCACCGCGTCGTCGGCAACAGACTGCTGGGGCTGCTGACGAAGCTCGCCAGCGGCTACTGGGGGATCGACGACCCGCAGAACGGCTTCACCGCCATCTCGCTGTCCGCGCTGGACGGCATCGACCTCGAACACGTCTACGAGTTCTACGGCTACTGCAACGACATCCTCGTCAAGCTCCACCTCGAGGGCTTTCGCGTCGCCGACGTCCCCCACGCGGCGACCTACGACGAGGAGGAGAGTCACATCCAGCTGACGACGTACGTGCCCCGCGTCTCGGCCATGCTGCTTTCGAACTTCCTCCGGCGGCTCCGCACCGAGTACGGCCGCGACGGCGCCGCGCCAGCGGGCGTCGGCTACCTGGTCGGACTGGGGCTGGGCGCCGGCGGCCTCCTCCGGGCGCTGGCGGGCGCGGTCACCGACGGCCCCCGGTCGAGCGGCGCTCGCCGCGGCGTCCTGGCGGCGGCCGTCGGCGCCATCGTGTTCGTCGCCGGCGCACTCCGCGAGCGCGCCGGTGCCGACGACCGGTCGCTGACGATCGCACCGACCGACGAGGCGCCCGCGGCCCCGGCCGACGACCCCGCCGCGGCGGCCACCGACGAGGAACTCGAGGCCGAGGCGGACTGACGGCCGCCGGGCCGGGGGCGGGCGACGCGGGCGATAAGCGACGCATAACAATCGGGTGGCTTGCCGAGAGCCCCGACACGTCTGGCGTCGTCCCGCGACGGGGCGCCGGCCAGCTTCGGCCACACCATGCATGTCCTCAATCTCGTGACGAGCCGGGAGTCGACGTGTTTCCAGCAACAGGTGCGGACCCTCGAGGAGATGGGCGTCGAGTGTACGAACCTCTCGATCTCCGAGACGCGCGAACACACCGACGAGTCGATCGAGCGCCGCTCCGTCGCGGAGTACCCCGCGTTCTACGCCCGGGCGATCCGCGAGTCCTTCGGCGACTACGACCTCGTCCACGCCAACTACGGGCTGACCGCGCCCGCGGCCGTGCTGCAACCGCGCCTGCCCGCGGTCGTGTCGCTGTGGGGCTCGGACCTGATGGGGCGGGTCGGGCCGCTGAGCAAGGTCTGTGCCCGCCTGGCCGACGAGGTGATCGTCATGTCCGCGGAGATGGCCGCCGAAGTGCCCGGCGACGCCCGCGTCATCCCCCACGGCGTCGACGCCGACATGTTCGCCCCGGCGTCCCGCGCCGAGGCCCGCGCGGAACTGGGGTGGGACCGCGACGCCCGGTACGTGCTGTTCCCCTACGCCGCCTCGCGCGAGGTGAAGAACTACCCGCGCGCCGAGCGCGTCGTCGAGCGGGCCGGTGACCGCCTCGACGACGACGTGCGCCTCCAGACGGCCGCGGGCATCGACCACGACCGGATGTCGATCCACATGAACGCCGCCGACGTCGTGTTGATGACCTCCGAGCGCGAGGGCTCGCCCAACACCATCAAGGAGGCGCTGGTCTGCAACGTCCCCGTCGTCTCGACGGACGTCGGCGACGTGAGCGGCCAGCTCGCCGGCGTCTCGCCCGCGGCGGTCGGCCGGACCGACGACGAGCTCGTCGACGGGCTCGTCTCCGTCCTCCGGGCGAACGGGCGCTCGAACGGCCGCCGGAAGGTCGAACGCGAGCTCAGCGCCGAGCGCATGGGCGAGCGCATCCTCGGCGTCTACGAGGAGCTCGTCGACGAGCCGCGACCGGCGGCCGAGCGCCCGGCCGCGCCCGAGCCCTCGCCCTGACCGGGACCGGGTTCAGCGCCGCGCTGGGACGCCGTCGGTGCGACACTGTTCGCGGTAGTACTCTGCGGGCGGGCCGACCCACGCGCCCATGTCCAGCGCGTGCTCGATCAGCCGGCGGTAGATCTCTCGCATCCCCGGATAGTCGCGCTCGCTGAACTTGTTGGGGTGCCAGAGGACGGTCATCACGGCGTCGTTCTCGGCGGCTTCCTCGAGCAGCTGCTCGCAGGCCGCCCAGGCGCGCTCGAAGTGCTCGCCCGGGTCCGGTAGGGCGTTCTCCATGAGCGTCAGCGGAAAGACGACGAAGTCCTCGGTTTCGAGCGGACGCAACACGTCGTAGCCGTGTTCGAAGCCGTAGGTCGTCGACGACCCCAGCGAGGAGTCGTAGGCCAGCCCCGCGGCCGCCTGGTGCTGCCAGGTCTCGGGGACCTCGAGGTTCAGGTAGTGCTGGCGCCCGCCGGTGACGTCCTGGCCCAGCGCGGCCTCGACGCGGTCTTTCTCGGCGGCCAGCCGCGCGGGGTCGCGGTAGGACTCGTAGGAACCGTGCAGCCCCACCTCCCAGCCGCCGGCGTCCAGCCGGCGCATCACGTCGACGATCCGGGGGTCGTCGACGTCGTAGCGGCCGGCGAACAGCTTCCAGTGCTCGAGGCTGAACCACTCGCGGATCGGGCGGTCGCGAAACAGGCGCTGCTCGGAGAGGAAGTAAAACGCCGAGCGGACGCCCAGCTCGCGCTCGAGGGCCATGACGTCCTCGAACTGCCAGTACGGGTTCGCCCCGGTCACCAGCGGTCGGAGGTGGTCGGGGTCGCGCTCGGCGAGCGCGTAGTACAGCGACTGGTAGGTCTTGTACGGCCGATCGACGTCGTGGGTCAGACAGAGCGAGAAGGTGTGATCGTCGTGCATGCTACGAACTGGCGGCCAGCCGGCGGGGCCGGCCGGCGCCCGACGACGCCGTCGCGGGCGAGTCCGCCGTCCCGACCGTCTCCGCCACGTAGACCCGTGCGAACGCCGGTCGCCCTTGTTATTGGCAGCCTTCCGTCCGGGGCGGCGAACGCGGCGCCATCGGCAGCGACGCGTCCGCGCGGACGACCACCGCCGGGGCGCTCGCCGGCCGCGCGAGTAACGGTGTCATAACAAAGCGCGGATCGCCGGATGCATCGGCCACATGGACGTCCTCGTGTTGAGTCCGCACACCGACGACAGTGAGCTCTCCGCCGGGGGGACCATCAGCCGCCTCCAGCGGGAGGTCCACGACGTCTACTACGTGGTGTTTTCGACCTGCGACGAGTCGCTTCCCGAGGCCAAACAGGGTCAGCTCGAAGCCGAGTTCGAGAACGTGATGGCGCTGGTCGACCCGACGGAGTACTTCGTCCTCGATTACGTCGTCCGCCGGTTCAACGAGCGCCGCCAGGACATCCTCGAGGACGTCGTCGCCATCCGCGACAGCATCGACCCCGACCTCGTGATCGGGCCCTCCCGGCGGGACTTCCACCAGGACCACGAGGTCGTCGCCAACGAGATGATCCGTGCGTTCAAGAGCGGCCCCAGCATCGTCGCCTACGAGCAGCCCTGGAACAACGTCTCCTTCCGGACCAACCTGTTCGCGCCGATCACCGACGACGACGTCGAGAACAAGCTCGCCCAGCTCGAACAGTACGAGAGCCAGCTCGAGAAGGGTCGGGAGTACTTCGACGAGTCGTTCGTCCGCGGGCTCGCGCGCGTCCGGGGCCTGCAGGCCAACGCCGCCTACGCCGAGGCCTTCGAGGCCGTGAGGTGGTTGCTGTGAGCGACCCGACCGTCCTGGTCACCGGCTGCGGCGCACCCGGGTTCCCCGGGACGCTGTACTCGCTGCGGGCGGATCCCGACCGCGACCCCCGCGTCGTCGGCGTCGACGTCCGCGCCGAGCAGGCCGGACGCTACCTCGCCGACGACTTCTTCGAGGTCCCTCGCGCCGACGCCGACGGCTTCGTCGGCGAGCTGCTCGACGTCTGCCGGCGCGCCGACGTCGACGTGGTCCTCCCGCAGGTGACCCGCGAGCTCCCCGTGCTGGCGGCCGAGCGCGAGCGCTTCGCGGACGCCGGGATCGACGTCGCCGTCGCCGACGCCGACGTGATCGGCGTCGCCAACGACAAGGAGGCACTCGTCGAGGTCTGCGCCGACGTCGAGGTGCCCCGCCCGGAGACTCGCGCAGCCGAGACCGCCGCCGAGCTGACCGACGCCTGCGAGGCGCTGGGCCACCCCGATCGCCCCGTCGTGGTCAAGCCCCCGACCTCCAACGGCAGCCGCGGGATGCGCATCCTCGACCCCGACCGCGACCGCGAACGCGCCTTCTACGAGGACAAGCCCACCGGCGTCTACAGCACCCTCCCCGAGCTCCGGCGGATCCTCGGCGAGTCGTTCCCCCGCCTGCTCGTCATGGAGTACCTCCCGGGCACCGAGTACACCGTCGACGCCTTCCGCCCGCGCGGCGGCGGCGAGACCGTCGCCGTCCCCCGGCGGCGCGAGGAGGTCCGCTCGGGTATCAGCTTCCGCACCAGCGTCGAGCGCCACGAGGCGATCCTGGCGGCCACCGAGCGCCTGGCCGACGAACTCGAGTTGACGGGCGCGTTCGGCTTCCAGTTCAAGCTCGACGCCGACGGCGAGCCCAAGATCCTCGAGTGCAACCCCCGGGTCCAGGGGACGATGGTCACCGCGACGATGGCTGGTGCGAACCTCGTCGCCGCGGCGGTTCGCGACGCCCGCGGCGACCCGCTGCCCGCCCTCGAGCCCGACTGGAGCACCACCTTCTCGCGGTACTGGGGCGGGGTCGGCACCGTCGACGGCGACGTCGTCGGCGATCTGGGGAACCCATGACCGACCTCGGCGGGTACGAGCGCTATCGGCTGAGCGGTCTCTGGCACGTCCACACCGACCGGACCGACGGCGTCCACTCGGTCGCCGAGCTCGTCGAGTTCGCCGCCGAGGCGGGCTTTCCCCTGCTGGGGATCGTCGAGCACGTCCGCCGCGAGCTCGACTACGACTTCGACGCGCTGGCCGACCGCGCACAGGCCCTGGCCGCCGAAGCAGACCTGGCCTGCGCCGTCGGCTGCGAGGCGAAGGTGCTCGACGCCGACGGGCGGCTGGACGTCGCGCCCGCGACCCGCGAGCGCGCGGACGTCGTCTACGCGGCCTACCACGGGACGGCGTTCTCGCGCGAGGAGTATCTCGAGTCGATCCACGCGACGCTTTCGAACCCCCACGTCGACGTGTGGGCCCACCCCTGGTCGTACGCCCGGAAGCGGGGGTTCGAGATCACCGACGCCGAGCGCGACGCGGTTCTGGAGACGCTGCGCGAGGCGGGCGTCTACTACGAGGTGAACCTCAGCCGTCCCAGCGGCGTCGTCGGCCGGCCGGCGCTTTCCGGGCTGCCGCGGATCGTCGGCTACGACCTCCACGACCTGTCGAACTGGCCCGCGAGCCGGTCCCAGAGCGCCGACGCGACCGCCGGGGAGTGACGGCCCGGGGCGGGCGATAGCCGGGGCGCGGCCGCCGGCGCAGCACCGCTGGCGCCCGGAAAGCGAGTTATAACAAAACGGGTCGCTGGAATAGGCCACGCACATCGATGGCTTTCGAGTCCGACCGGCGCACCAGCGCGCTCACCGCGTTGCGCACCGACGAGACGACGCAGGGTGCCCTGCCGGTAAAGTTCGGGTTACTACTCGGGTTCGCGGCGCTGGCCGCGGCCGTCGCGGTCGCCCACGGTGCGCCCGCGCGCGGGTACGAACTGTCGATCTACGACGCTACGCCGACGGCGTTCTGGCTCGCCGTATGCGCGGCGGGGCTGTTGGCCCTGCTGGGGAGCGCCTACTCGCCGCCCGGGTCACCGACGCGGACGGCCGCGCTCGCGCTGGCGTACGGTACGGCGCTCGCGGTCGCCGCGCTGCCGATCCTCCGCGGGTATCGCTTTTTCGGCGCCGGCGACTCGCTGACGCACCTCGGGTGGGTCAAGGACCTCTCGACGGGTGCGCTCAGCCCGCTGCACCTGCTGTACCCCGGCGTCCACCTGAGCACGCTGTTCGTGGCGGCCGCGAGACGCTGCGCACCGCCCTCGCGATGCAGTACGTCGTGCTCGGGTTCGTGCTGCTGTATCTCCTCTTTCTGCCGCTGTGCGTGAAGGCGATCGTGGGCACCGACTTCAGCCAGGTCGTCGGCACCTTCGCCGCCGTCCTCCTGTTGCCGATCAACGACGTCGGCACGCACCTGATGGCCCACCCGGCGACCCAGGGCGTGCTGTTCGCCCCGGTCGTGCTCTACCTGGTCTTCCGATACCTGACCGACCGCGAGGCCGACGGGTTCCTCCCGGTGTCGGGCACGGGCGTCCTGCTGGCGCTCGCGTCGGCGGCGCTCGTGTTCGTCCACCCGCAGATGGGCCTGGCCATGCTCGCGATCTTCGCGACGGTCTCGCTGCTGCAGTACCTCGCCCGCCGCGGCGACGGCGAGCGCGCGATGGCCACCCAGCAGCCGCTGTACGGCCAGACGCTCTGGCTCGGGCTCGTGTTCGTGCTGTGGACGCCGCGGTTCCAGCGCTTCGACGGCACCGCGTCGGCGATCGTCACGACGCTGACGGGGGGCGCGCCGGCCAGCAGCGCCATCGCCGAGCGGACGACGACGCTTTCGGCACTGGGTGGCAGCGTCGAGGGGCTGTTCCTGAAGCTGTTCGCCGTCGGCGTCGTCTTCTCGGCGCTGGCGGCCGTCGTGATGTTCGCGTGGCTGGTCGGCCGGCTCGAGGACGGCGACAGCCGCTCGCTGGTCGCGTACCTGACCGTCTCGATGGTGCCCCTGGTCGGCCTGTTCGGCCTGGCGTTCCTCGTCGACCAGAAGTTCGCCTTCCGGTACCTCGGATTCATCATGGTCCCGGTGACGATCCTGGGCAGCCTCGGCGTGGTGTGGATCGCCCGTCGGCTCTCGCTGTCGACCTCGCGGTCGGTCGGCGCCGCCGCGGTCGTCGTGCTGTTCGCGATCCTGGTACCGCTGTCGGGCGCGACGCTGTTTTCCTCGCCGATCATCTACCAGCCGTCCGACCAGGTGAGCGAACAGCAGTTCGCCGGCCACCGGACGGTACTGGAACACCGCAGCGCCGGCGTGCCCGTCCTCGGCCTGACCGGCGGGATCCGCCGCTACGCCGACGCCGTCTACGGCACCGAGCGCTCGGCGACGATGGACATCCCCCGCGAGGAGTCGGACGTCCCGGCGGAAGCGTTCGACGGCAACCTGGCTGGCTACTACAACCACACCCGTCAGTACATCGTGGTGACCGACAAGTCACAGCAGGTCGAACGCGACCTGTACAAGGGACTGCGCTACCCGCCGTCGGCGTTCGACCGCCTCGAGACCGAACCCGGCCTGGATCGGGTGATGGCCAACGGCGGCGTGCGGCTGTACATGCTCAACGGGGGCGGGTCGTAGTCGCAGGAGGTCCTTACCGCCGCGACCCGGGCAGTGACGCCGCCCGACGCCGCCGTACACCCACCATAACGAAACGCGCTTCCGACGAGGAACGGGACATGCAACGCGCTCGGACGACCGATCGACCGCGGACGCGGAGGGCGACCGCCCGCTAACCATGGCCGCCGACAGCGACGCCGACCGCGCGTTCGTCCTGGGGCTCGACGGCGTCCCGTGGGGGATGCTCCGGCGCTGGGTCGAGGCCGGCGAGCTCGAGCACTTCGGCCGCCTGTTCGAGGAGGGCGCGGCCGGCCCCATGCAGAGCACGACGCCGGCGACGACGCCCGTCGCCTGGCCCGCCATCGCCACGGGCGTCACGCCCGACGAGCACGGCATCTACGCCTTCCGCCGGCTCTCGCCGGAGTACACCCACCGCATGTACACCAGCGGCGACCTCGGGCGCCCGCCGATCTGGGACCTGCTTTCGCCCGCCGTCGTCGGGAACGTCCCGATGACCTACCCCGCCAGTGACGTCGACGGGGCGATGGTCAGCGGGATGATGACCCCCGAGCGCGACGAGGGGTTCGCCCACCCGTCGACCCTCCGCGAGGAGGTCGCCGACGCGATCCCCGACTACCGGATCGAGCTCGACTGGGCGGAGTACGACGGCTCGACCGGCGCGTTCCGCGACGCGCTGAGCGAGATGGTCGCCGCCCGGCGTGAGCTGATGCGCCTGCTGCTCGACCGGGAGGACTGGCGGCTGTTTTTCTTCGTCTACACCGCCCCCGATCGCCTGCAGCACCTCGCCTGGGAGGAGGAGGTCCTGCTGGACCACTACCGGACGCTTGACGAGATCGTCGGCGAGGTCATGGATCGCGTCGCCGAGCGCGACGCGACGCTGTACGTCGTCTCCGACCACGGCTTCGGGCCGGTCGAGACGGTCGTCAACGTCAACCGCCTGCTCGCCGACGAGGGGTTCCTGCGCTACCGCGACGAGGGCGGAGTGCGGGGCGTGCTCTCGCAGTTCGACGTCTCGAAAGAGCGCGTGCTCTCGGCGCTCGCACGCGTCGGCCTCGACGAGGAGACGCTCGTCGACGCGCTCCCCCGGGGGCTCGTCGACGGCGTCGCCAAGCAGATCCCGGGCGATCACGTCCTCTACGACGTCGACTACGGCGAGACCGCCGCGTTCGTCTACGGGCCGGGCAACCTCTACGTCAACGACACCGAGCGCTTCGTCGACGGGGCGGTCGCCCCCGGGGACGTCCCCGGGGTCAAGCGCGAGCTGCGCGCGACCCTGTCGGACCTGACCGATCCCGCGACGGGCGAGCAGGTGCTGCGGGTCTCCGATGGCGACGAGCTGTTCCCGAGCGACCCGCGCTCGCCCGACCTCGTCGTCAAGGGCCGAGAGGGCTACGAGGTTCGCACCACCGTCGCCGACGACGTGCTTGGCGAGACGGGCGCGATGTCGGCCTCCCACCGCCCAGAGGGGATCTTCCTGGCCTGGGGGCCGTCCATCGAGGCCGGCGCCGTGCCCGCGGACGCGACGGTCTACGACGTGCTCCCGACGGTGCTCCACGGCGCCGGCGCGCCCGTCCCCGAACACGTCACCGGGGACGTCCTGGAGGTGTTCGCGCCCGACAGCCCGCCCGCCGCCGCCGAGGTCACGACCAGCGCGTACGACGGCGCCGCGGCCGAGGGCGACGCCGAAGCCGAGACCGGCGACTACAGCGAGGTCGAAGACCGGCTGCGCGGGCTCGGCTACATGGAGTGATCGCCCCGGAGCACAGCCCGTCCGGCCGCGGTACGACCTCCATAACGAAGGCGCCGCTGGTCCGACCTCCCGCTCGTGAGACGGGAGGCAGCGCGCACGGTCGGGCGCCGGGAGTTACTACGTCTGGGGTCGGCAGCGGCCGCCGCGAGCCTCGCCGGCTGTTCGCTGCTCGGCGGCGGGGGGAACTCGCCGGTCCCCCCGCCGCGGGTCTCGACGCCGCGCGGCGACGACCTCCCCGCGAAGGGCCCGACCGGCACTCCCTACGAGCACACCGTGAACCTCGTCGCGGACGCGGGCGCCGATCCGACCGGCCAGTCCTCGATCGCGTCGACGCTCAAGCGCCGCGCCGGCGACGACACGCTGCTGTACCTCCCGCAGGGCCGGTACCTGCTGGACGAGCCGGTGGTCCTCTCGGGCTTTTCGAACCTGGGGATCGTCGGCGACGGGGCGACGATCGTCCCCCCGGACGGGTACACCCGATACTTGCTCGTCGCGGGCGTCCCCCGGCAGGCGGCCAGCGCCTTCCGGTTCGCGGGCGTCGCCTTCGACTGCACCGGTGCCCGGACCGCGCCGCGACCGCTCCAGGCGTCCGTCGAGACCGGACTGGCCGTCAGCGACGTCACCGTCCACGGCCGCGCCCAGACCGTCCGCTTCGACGTGACCGACCGCGACGGCCGCGGCGTCGTCGAGCGCCTGCGGCTGCCCGACGGCGGCGCGACCGTCGGGGGGCTGTACCCGCCGGGCTGTTTCGTCGGCCCGATCACCCGTGGTCGGCTGACCTTCCGGGACTGCCGCATCGAGGGATTCCCGAACAACGGCCTGTACGCCTCCGGGGCGAAGGGTCCCACCGACGTCATCGGCGGGACCTACCGGAACAACGACATCGCGAACGTGCGCGTCAGCGGCGACAGCCTCGTCCGCGGCGTCCACGTCCGCAACGACGCCAGCCCGGCGGACTACCGGAACATGCGCGGGATCATGCTGCGCAACGGCCGGTCGGCCCGCGTCGAGAACGCCACGATCGAGCTGGCGGACGTCACCGACAGCGACGGCGCGATCGTCGCCGAGAAACTACTCCGGACCGCGACGATCGAGAACACCGAGATCCGGATCGACGTCGACGACGTCCCGGCGATCTGGGCGAAGAGCCCGACCCGCAAGCTCACAGCCAACGGGCCCACGCACGTCGCCTGCCGGAACCTGTTCGTCACCGGCGCCGCGGCCGACGGGTCGACAGTCCGCGTCGTCGACCGCCACGGCTGTACCTTCGAGCGAGTGAGTATCAGCCAGTCCGGCGTCCGGCGCAACGGGCTGCACCTGATCCGCTCGCGGGACGCCGACATCCGCCAGGCCTGGATCGACGTAACCGGCCGGCCGCTGTACCTCGAACAGTCCGACCCCCGGCAGGCCGACGTCTGCACCGGCCGGGACGGCATCGCCAGTTGCATGGACTTTCTGGAGACGCTGCTGTCGTGGAGCTCGCTGTGAGGCGCCGATGACAGACCGTATCGACCGCGCTCGGTCCACACCGCTCGGGGTGAACCGTGTCGATCGCTGAGCGCCTCGCCCGCGGGGTCAAGGCCACGCTCGTGGGCCAGGCCGTGTTCATCGTCTCGAACGGCCTGCTGATGGTCGTGCTCACGCGGTACCTCCTCTCGACCGCCGAGTACGGCATGCTGAACCTCGCGCTGTCGGTGCTCGGCGTCCTCGCCGTGTTCAGCACCCTCGGCCTGCCGAAGGCGACCGCCCGCTACGTCACCGAGTTCGTCGAGTCCGACCCCGGACAGGTCCCGCACCTGCTCCGGCGGACGCTCGCGTACCTGCTCGCGCTGGTCGCTGTCGCGAGCGTCGCCCTGGTCGCGCTCTCGGGGCCGATCGCCGGCCTGGTCGGCGAACCGGCGCTGGCGCCGCTGCTCGTCGCCGGCGTCGGCTACCTGTGCGCCCAGGGGCTGTTCCAGTACCTCACGCTCGTCTTCCAGGGCCTCAACCGGGTGACCTGGAGCGCGGTCATGCGAGGGGTCATGGCCCTCTCGCGGTTCGGCCTCGCCGTCGCCCTGACGGTCGCGGGCATGGGCGCCCTCGGCGCCCTGCTCGGGTACGTCGCCGGGTTCCTGCTCGCCGCGGGCCTCGGCCTCGGCGTCCTGTACACGCGCTTCTACACGACGTTCGACCCCGCCGACTCGGCCGTCGAGGACCTCTCGCGGCGGGTGCTGTCCTACAGCGTGCCGCTGACGGCCACCCGCAGCGCGAACATCCTCGATAAGAAGGTCGACGTGATCCTCGTCGGCGTCCTGTTGAACCCCACGGCCGTCGGGTACTACGCGCTGGCCAAGCAGATCAGCACGTTCGTCTCGACGCCGGCCACCTCGCTGGGCTTTACGATCTCGCCCGCGATCGGCCAGCAGAAGGAAGGCGACGCGCTCGCGGCCGCCTCGCGCATCTACCAGGAGTCGCTCGAACACGTCCTCCTCCTGTACGTGCCCGCGACGGTCGGGCTGGCCCTGGTCGCCAAGCCGACGGTCCGGTACGTCTTCAGCGCGAGCTACCTGCCGGCGGTCACCGCCGTCCAGGTGTTCTGCGGGTTCATCCTCGTCGACGCCATCACGCAGATCACCAGCGACGGCCTGGACTACCTCGGCCGCGCGCGATCGCGCGCGATCGCGAAGGGCGCCACCTCGGTCGCCAACGCCGCGTTGAACCTGCTGTTGATCCCCGCGATCGGCGTCGTCGGTGCGGCCGTCGCGACCGTGATCACCTACTCGACGTACACCGCGGTCAACCTGTACGTGATCGACGACGAGCTCGCGCTCGATCGGCGCCGGCTCGGACGCCGCCTGCTGCACATCGCGGGCGTCACCGCCGCGATGGCCGTCTGCGTCGTCGCGCTGTTGCCGATGGTCTCGGGCCTGCCCTCGCTAT
>JBDGSW010000097.1:0-25273 GCA_042217345.1 Haloarculaceae archaeon | reverse complement strand
CGAACTTCCGGGTCCAGAAGCCCAGCGCCTCGTCGGCGTCCTCGACGCGGATCATGGTGTGGTCCAGCGACCACTTCGCGCCGTGGTCGCGCTGGACGATCTCGATCTCGTGGCCGTCGGGGTCCGTGACGAACGCGTAGCGCCCGCCGCAGGACTCGGGGTCGCGGTAGTCCGCGACGCCCTCGTCCAGCAGCTGCTGGTAGGCGGCCTCGAGTTCGCCCTCGGGGACGCGCACGGCGACGTGGCCCCAGGCGTCGCCCAGTTCGGGCGTCTCGCCCTCGTTGTGGGTGATCTCGAGCATCGCGCCGTCCTCGTGCATGTCCGCGGGCCCGAGGTAGACGATGGTGAAGCCGTCGCCCTCGTGGCGGTCTTTCTCCTCGTAGTCGAAGTGGGTCTGGTACCAGTCGAGCGACTCCTCGAGGTCAGCCACGCGGATCATCGTGTGATCGAGCGTCCCGTCCATAGCTGGTCGGGTATGGGTGGGCCACGGCCAAAAACACACTGCAACCGGCCCGCCGCACCCACTCCAGTGTGGCGCCGCCCCCGTCCTCGGTCAGACTCTGACGGTGACGACGGGGACCGGCGACCGGCGAACGACGTGTGCGGGGAGGTCCCCCAGGAGATCGCGACTCAGGGCGTCGATGACTCGTCCGCGGGCGGTGGTAGGGCGATCGACGCCCACCACGATGAGGTCCACGTCGTGGGTCGCGGCGTACTCGAGGACGACGGCCTGGGGCACCCCCTCTTGGACGGCCGTCACCACGTCGACGCCGCGATAGGCCGCCAACTCGGCGACCTCGCGGGTCGCGGCCTCGCCGAACGCGAACAACCCCTCACGGTCGGTCTCCTGGAGGTACTCGGGGACCGTCCCGTCGACCACGTAGAGGACGTGGAGTCGGGCGTCGTACCGCGCGGCCACGTCCAGCGCGGTCTCGATCACCGACGTCATCCGCTTGGTCCCATCCGTGGGCAGGAAGATTTCGTCGAACATCGCGATCAGCGGGGGAGCCCGCCACCGGCCGGCGGTGGGGCCGTCGATCCGTCGGGGGCGTTCGTCGACTCGACGACGGCGGTGAACGCACTAGCCAGCTCGTCGGCGAGGGCGGCGGCGCCAGTTGGGTCGCCGGTGGACGGCGGAGGCAACTCGGCCGCCGAGACGACCGCGCCCGCCATGTCGAGGTGCCCGCCGGCGCGACCGCGCTCGCCGACGAGCCGCGGGAGCAGCCGACCCAGGTCCACCCTCGCGTCGGTCGAGCGTGCACTCAGGTGCAGGGCGCCGTCGACGACGCCGCTGACGAGCACGTTGTCCACCCCGCGCATGGTCAGCAGGAAGTCGGCGGCTTTCGCGAGCGCCACGTGTTCGCCGGTCTCGCCGACCCACGTCACGAGACTCGTGCCGTCGACCCGTCGGTTCGTGATGGCCACGGCCAGCGCGTCCACCGTCGTCGAGGTTCGCTCGGAGCGGTACAGCCGGTCGATCGCACCGAACTCGACGAGCGGGAGCAGCCAGGACGCCGCCCAGTACTCGTGGGCGGTCGGGTACCGCACCGAATCGAGCCGTTCTCGATGCAGCGCGTACAGGAGCCCGGTCGCGAGCGGCGGCGACACCGGCACGCCCAGCACCGTCAGGTACTCGACCAGGATCGACGCCGCCGCCCCGTAGTCCGACCGGACGTCGACGAACGCGCCGGCCACCGGCTGGTCGTACTCGTGGTGATCGACGATCAGGTCGACCGGCGTGTCCGCCGGGAGCGAGTTGTGTACGCCGGGGAGCGCGTGATCGACGAGCGCCAGCGCGTCGACCGTCGACAGCGACGCCGGATCCGCCCGCGTGAGCGTCACGCCGAGATACCGGGCCAGCGACAGACTCGCCTCGTCGGCGATGCCCGCCCCGTCGAAGTAGGTGACCGTCGGGACGCCGGCCCAGCAGGCGATGGCGCCCAGCGCGGCCGCGCTGGCCAGACAGTCCGGGTCCGGGTCGTCGTGGCAGACGACGCCCAGCGCCGTCGTCCCCGACAGCGCCTCGACCAGCGCCGCCGCCGGTCCCCGGTCCGAGACGACCGTCATCGGCCGGGCGCGCACCACCGCCGCGCGATCCAACCCGCCGCCGCCAGACGGCCTGCGAGCGAACGGGTGACCTGTCGCGACGAGGCGCTCCGGTCGAGGCGGGCGCCTGGGCCGTAGGGGGCGACGGACGGCGCTCGCAGCCAGTGGCGGTCGGGGTATCGGCCTCCACCGGGCGTCGACCGAGGGCCGGATCGGCGCGGCGAGTCGGGATCGACCATGCCGGTACGTCCCATGTCCGTCCCGTTAAGCACTCTGTCGACCGGGTGAGTTGTCCGCGGGCGACGAGGTCGCCGCTCTCAGGCCGCCTCGACGGCGGCGAGCATCGCGTCGTAGTCCGGTTCGATCGTCGGGTCCTCGGCCACCCAGCGGTCGACGACGGTCCCCGCGTCGTCGAGGACGAACCACGCCCGGTTGGCGACACCGTACAGGCCCAGTTCCTGGATGTCGATCGCCAGGTCGTAAGCGCGAATGGCCTCGGCACTCGTGTCGGAAACGAGCGTGAAGTCGATGCCGTGTTCCTCGCGGAACGCACCCTGGGCGAACGGCGAGTCGGCGCTGACGCCCAGCACCGTCGCGCCCGCTGCCTCGAACGCGTCCAAACGCTCCTGCAGCGCGACCATCTCGTTGGTACACGGCGGCGTGAACGCCCCCGGGAAGAACGCCAGCACGACCGGCCCGTCGCCCAGGTGGTCCCCCAGGTCGAACGGTTCGTGATCGCTGGTTCCCTCCGTAGCGGTGAACGTCGGCGCGGTGTCGCCTGTCTCGAGCATTGACTCCACGGGCCACGGGGAGCGGGAAAAAGCCGATCCCGAACGTGGTCGGCCCGCTCAGCGGTCGCGGCTGAACCGCCCCGCGAGCAGCCACGCGTATCCCAGCGCGCCCGCCAGGGACACGGCCGTTCCCGCGAGCCGAACTGACTCGACCGCGCCGGGCCGACCACCGACCTGCAGGCCCACGCCGGCGGCGAGCAGCGCGATCGTCGCGAGTGCGACCCGGTCGCTCGCCCCCGGGAACTGCCCGGCCGTCACCGGGAAGAACTGGTAGGCGTACCCGGCAATAGTCAGCGGGAAGAACCCCCCGAGCACGAGCGTGACGTGCGCGCCGACGAGCCAGGCGGGTCCCGCGCCCACCGCCAGCGCACCCCCTGCAACCACGGCGGCCGCACCCGCGAGCGCGCCCAGCAGGACGCCCCACAGCCCGGGCCGCCACCGGTCCGTGCGCAGTGCGACGAACGCGACCATGCCGGCGTAACCGACCATTGCGGTTCCCTCGATGACAGCACCGACCTGGAACCTGGGAGCGCGCCAGAGCGAGCCGCTCAGCACCGCTGGCGCGACCGCCCCGAGGAGGAGGACGATCCCGGTGCCGGTCCTGGGGAGATCGACGTGGAAGAAGCCGATCAACAGGCGTGCCCCGAGCGCGAACACCAAGAGGGTGGCGAACCCCGTCGCGTACAGGTGCAGAACCTGCGGGAGGGTTACCCCGGCGACGCCGAGAACCCGCGGCGTCGCGGCCAGCCCGAGCGTGGCGACGACCAGATACGCGATCGCCACCGGGATCGCGGCCGTCGCCACCCGCGTCGACCGCTGGGGGTACTCGCTCCCCCGGAGGACTGCCGGCCCGCGCTCGCGGACGACGGGAGCCACGGTGAGAGTGAGTGCCCCGACGAAGGTCGCCACGCCCGCGCTCCAGAGGACCGCGCCGGCGGCGAACAGCGACGGCGGCGCCGCCTGGAGTCGGCCCGCGAAGAGCGCGCTCGCGCCCGTCGTCGCCAAGAGGAGGTGCAGCCCCGCGAGCCGGTCGTCGGCGAGCGTGCGCCCGGCGTACGGCGGCAAGAGCAGGTACCCCATCCCGAACACCATCGGACAGACGAACCCGACGACGCCCAGCAGAGCGACCGTCGTCCGGTCGACGCCGACGCCCGTCGCCAGCAGGGCCGCGATCAGCCCGACCGCGCTCGCGAGCACGAACGCCTGGGTCCAGCGCCGCAGGCCGCTGCCCGCGGTCGCGGCTCGCCCGCCCGTCTCGGTCGCCGCCGCCCCGCTATCGGCCACGGCCGGTCAGAACTCCTCGACGGACGGCCGCAGGTCCAGCTCCAGGGTCCACGCCGAGCGGTCCTGCGTGATCAGGTGCCAGTAGGACTCGGCGATGGCGTCAGGGTCGAGGCGCTCGGGCGGATCGGCGTCGGCCCGCCGGTTGGCCAGCCCCGCGCTGCCGATCTGGCCGTCGATGACGACGTGAGCGACGTGGATCCCCTCGGGACCGAGCTCGCGGGCCATCGACTCGGCCATCCCGCGGACGGCGAACTTGGCGGCGCTGAAGCCGACGGCGCCGCCCCGGCCGCGGACGGCCGACGTCGCGCCCGTAAAGAGGATCGTCCCGCCGTCGCCGTCGAGCATGTCCGCCGCGGCCTCCTGCGAGCACAGCAGTGCGCCGTACGCCGACGTCCGCCAGGCGTCCTCGAATTCGGCCGGCGTGATGTCTGTCAGCCCCTTCCACGCGGCGGCGCTGGCGTGATTGGCCAGCACGTCGACCGGGCCGAACGCCTCGCGGACGCGCTCGAACCCGTCCCGGACCGCCTCGGCGTCCGTGATGTCGGCCTGGACGGCCAGCGTGTCCGCGCCCAGCTCGTCGGCGAGTGCCTCGGTGTGCTCGGTCGAGCGCGCGAACGCGGCGACCCGACAGCCCTCGGCGACGAATTTCCTGACGAGCGATTCTCCCAGGCCGGGCCCGACGCCGGCGACGACGGCAACTCGTGACACGGGGACTCCATCGGCGACCGTCACCAAAGCAGTTGCCCCGCCGTCCTCGGCCCCGGGCCGAGCTCCCGACGTGACACCGCCAGCAAATATCCGGCATCTGCCTGTTTCCCGAATAGCTAAAATCCCAATCACTTACTTGCCGAGGGATGCGAGAGTAGATGGGTTTTCCAAAGATACCGCTACTCCAGCACGAATATTTCCGTTACAATCTGGAAAGAGAACCAGATTGCCGCAAAAACATGTAGTTCTCTAAGTACCCATACCTAGCAGCCAGATCGATCTCCTCAGCCACCAGTGTCGTGAGTTCTCGGCCGTTACTCTACTATTAGCCGGTTTTCTGGCGCTCACCGCTGGTCGACGAAGTGCATATCGACGATTGGCGCGAGCACCGTTCGGCGATTGTATCACTATTACAGCTATGATCGATTTCCGATAGTAGTGTCGACACCGTCGGAACCTGGCGGGTTGCGGAACGGGACCGACGGCCGAGCGAGACCGGTCCCTACCCGCGGCTGTTCCCAGCGAACTGGTCGCTGTCCTGGGAGCCGATCAGTCCTCGACCGCTTCGCGGAACGGAACTAGTACGGACCGCTTGAACTCGATCACCTTCTCGCCGCTCTGTTTGTAGCCGGTCGTCCGCACCGTCACGATGCCCTGGCCCTCCCGAGAGGAACTCTCGCGCTTTTCGACCACCTCCGACTCGGCGGTGAGCGTGTCGCCGTGGAACACGGGGTTGGTCAGGCGGACCTCCTCCCACCCGAGGTTCGCGATGCCCTTGTAGGAAACATCGCTGACGGTCATGCCGTGGACGACCGAGATCGTCAGCAGGGAGTTGACGAGTTCCTGGCCCCACTCGGTGTCGGCCGCGTACTCCGCGTCGAAGTGCAGCGGGTGGTTGTTCATCGTCAGGAGCGTGAACCAGTAGTTGTCCACGGCCGTGATCGTCCGGTTCGGGCGGTGCTCGTAGATGTCGCCGACGGCGAAGTCCTCGTAGTATCGGCCGTACTCCTCGCGGTATCGGTTCTCACCGACCTCTCGCACGCTACGTACCATAGCTCTCTTTCCCCGAGTGCCACCTTGTAAGTTGCGCTGCGGGCAGGGCCCTCCCTGCCGCTCGTTACCAACCCTTACTTATCGCACTGCACGTATGCACACGCATGGCAAATTCACGGAGCACCGAACTGGACGAGATCGATCGGATCATCCTCAGTATCCTCGCCGACAACCCCCGGACGCCCTACTCCGACATCGCCGACGAGGTGAACCGCCGCGGGTACGAGAAAAGCGGCGAGGGGATCCGCTACCGCGTCCAGAAGCTCTTCGAGGCGACGTCGACGTTCTTCATGCTGAACCCGGAGAGCCACGACTGGCACGTCCTCCGCCTGGCGATCAGCGTCGACGACTCGACGGACGCGAAACCCGACGTGATGGGCGAGCTCCAGGAGATGCCGTTCTGGTTTCTCAGCTCCGGCGTCGGGTCGTTCGACATCTACGCGAACGTCCTGGCGACGACGCTCGGGGAGGTCGACGACTACATTGCCGCCGTCCGCAGCATCGAGGAGGTCGACCACGTCGACTTCTTCCTCGAGACCCACCGCGTGACTGACGCGACGAAGTACTTCCCGCCCGAGAACGACGAGTGATCGCGCCGACCGCGCCGACCGCGCCGACCGGCGCGCTCACGACGCCAGCTCGTCGAGGACGTCGTCGTCGAGCAGTTCGGTGATGGTCGCGTCGTCGTAGCCCGCCGCCCGGAGGACCTCCCGGGTGTGCTCGCCGAGTCGCGGCGGGTGGCGGTCGATCGCCTGTTCGAGGTTGCGATACTTCACGGGAAAGCCCAGCGTGTCCGTCTCGCCAACCTCGGGGTGGGTCAGCGTCCGCAGCATCTCCCGCGCTTGCACCTGCGGGTCGTCCCAGACCGCCACCGTGTCGTTGACCGGCGCGGCCGGCACGCCGGCCTCGCGCAACCGGTCGAGGAGGTGCTCGACGGGGTGGTCGGCGATCCGATCGGCGACCGCCGCCCGGCAGGCCTCACTGTGTTCGATCCGGCCGT
Organism: Haloarculaceae archaeon; assembly: GCA_042217345.1. Lineage (GTDB taxonomy): Archaea > Halobacteriota > Halobacteria > Halobacteriales > Haloarculaceae > Halorientalis. The sequence goes on along the minus strand of JBDGSW010000097.1, from coordinate 18,391 downwards.
TCAGCGTCTCGAAGCGCGCGTCGGCCGCCAGTTCCGGCGCGTCGACGGCTTCGCAGAAGCGCTGCCAGTGGCGGTCGGTGATCACCGACAGCTGGAGGTCGCCGTCGGCCGCCTCGAAGGTGCCCTCCGGGGCGAAGTAGTTGTGGTGGCGCCCGAACGGGGGGTAGGGCTCGTCGGTCGCCAGGCTGTAGGTCGCTCGGGTGGTCAGCCCGGCGATGACGCCGTCGAGCAGCGCCACGTCCACGAAGTCACCGACGCCGTTGCGGTCGCGGTTACGCAGCGCAGCCAGGATCCCCTGGACCGCGTACAGCGACGCGCAGACATCCGCGAAGGGAAACCCCGACCGCATCGGCCGGGTGTCTGCCGTCCGGGTCATCGACATCGTGCCGCTGAGCGCCTGGATCGTCGTGTCGACGCCGTTGTACTCCCGGTACGGACCGGTGTGGCCGAACGCCGAGATCGCACAGTAGATCACGTCGTCGTTGACCGCCCGCACCGACTCGTAGTCGAGGCCGTAGGTCTCGGCGAACGCCGGCGGGAAATTGAGCAGCACCACGTCCGCGCGTTCGGCGAGGTCGAAAAAGAGCTCGCGGCCCGCCTCGGCGGTGACGTCCAGCGCGAGACTGCGCTTGTTCCGGTTGGCCGTCAGGTAGTAGAAGCTCTCGCCGTCGAGCTTCGGTTCGATCCCACGCGCGAGTTCGCCCGCCCCCGGACGCTCGATCTTGACCACGTCCGCGCCCATGTCCCCGAGTGTCTGGCCCGCGTACGGACCGGCGACCATCGTCGACAACTCGAGTACAGACACGTCTTCCAGCGGCTGGAGAGCCATGCATCACGATGCCACCGCCCCCCATAAAAACGTTCGCTCGGCCGCCCGCGATCGAATCGAGCGCGCAGTCGTGGGTACCGGTCACGAATTCCACGACCGGTCGTGCCAGACGAGTGAACGGGGGCGATCGAAATAACACCCTAGGTCGTTATTTCCATCTGGACCCCGATAGCGTCGGGCGCGTGTGAGACGTTCTCAAGAAAGATATCATCACGGCACCTGTAATTTTCGCGCTGGCGTGGCCCTCGGGGACCCGGAAGTAGATTCTTATCGGGCGAGTGCGACAGGGACGTGTATGGCTGACAGAGAGTCGATTTACCGGGCGGCCGATATGGGCGAGCAGCGCGTCGGCTACGGCGACTGGCCGGGGATCGTCGCCGTCGACCTCCAGTACGGCGAGACCGACGAGAACCACCCGATGGGCTCGGATCTGTCCGCGGTCATCGAGCAGAACAACAGACTGGTCGACGCCGCCCACGAAAAGGGCGTTCCAGTCTTCTGGACGCGCGTGATCTACCGCCACCCCGAGGCAGCCGACGCCGGGCTGTGGACGGAGAAGGTGCCGCTGATCGCCGAGTGGCAGCCCGGGACGCGCTGGGTCGAGATCGACGACCGCTGTCACGTCACCGACGGCGACCACGTCCTGGACAAGCGCCACGCCAGTTCCTTCCACGAGACGGAACTCGACTCGATGCTGACCGCCATGGGCTGTGACACGGTGATCGTTACGGGCTGTTCGACCAGCGCGTGCGTGCGCTCGACCGTCGACGACGCAAGCGCCCACGGCTACCACGCGATCGTCCCCGAGACGTGTGTCGGCGACCGCTCGGACGAACAGCACGAGGCGCATCTCTGGGACCTCGATCGGAAGTTCGCCGACGTCGAGCCGACCGTCGCCGTCCTCGAGTACCTCCAAGGCCTGCCACCGAAAAGCGAGCGCTGACTCAGATCACGCCGTCGGACCGCAGTGCCTCGATCTCCTCGGCGGAGTACCCGAGTTGCGAGAGGATCGCCGCGGAGTCCGCCCCCAGGTCCGGCATCGGGTCGCGACGCACGTCCAGCCCGCTCATGTCGAGGGGGTTGTCGACGACGCGCACCGGGCCGTCGTCGGTCTCGATCTCCCGGATCATCCCGAGGTGCTCGGTCTGGGGGTGGTCGATCACCTCGTCGATCCGATTGACGTCGCCCCACGGGAGGCCGGCAGCGTCGAGGCGCTCGGCCCAGTAGTCGCGCGATTCGGTGGCGATGACGTCCTCGATGATCGGCTCGAGCGTGTCGCGGTTGTCGACGCGCTTCTCGTTGGCGTCGAAGCGCTCGTCGGCCAGGAGGTCGGGCCGCTCGAGGACGTCCTCGCAGAACGTCTCCCAGTGGGCCTCGCTCAGGACGGCGAAGTTGACGTACTGGTCGTCGGCCGTCTCGTGAGGGCCGTAGGGCACCAGCAGGTGGTGGCGCATCCCCACGCGTTCGGGGATCTCGCCGTTGGCCATGTACTTCAGCGGGAAGTACCCGAGCCACGAGAGGACGCCGCCGAACATCGTGACGTCCAGTTCCTGGCCCTCGCCGGACATCGCACGGTGGTACAGGGCGGTCAGCGTCCCGATGGTCCCGAACATCGCCGCGTTGATGTCACAGACGCTGATCGGGATCTTCGACGGCGACTCCGGCGGCCCGGTCAGCTCGATCAGGCCGGTCTCGCCCTGCATGACCAGGTCGTAGGCCTTCCGGTCCTGGTAGGGGCCCGAGCGGCCGTACCCGGAGATGTTGAGGTAGATCACGTCCTCGTTTTCCGCCCGAACGGACTCGTAGTCGACGCCGAGGGACTCTACGACGCCGGGCGAGAAGTTCTGGACGATCACGTCGGCCTTCTCGGCCAGGTCCATGAAGATCTCGTGGCCGGCGTCGCGCTTGAGGTCGAGTTCGAGGCTCTCCTTGTTGCGGTTCACCCACACGTGCGCCGAGGACTTGCCGTCGATGGCGGTGTCCCAGTGGCGGTTGACGTCGCCGACGCCGGGGCGCTCGATCTTGACCACGTCCGCGCCGAGGTCACCCAGCATGCGCGTACAGAGTGGGGCGCTGATGCCGCTCTCGAGGGCGAGTACCGTCACGTCGTCGAGTGCATACATGGTTCAGTACGACCGTGGCAGTCCCAGCACGTGTTCGCCGATGTAGTTGAGGATCATCTCGTCGCTGATCGGGGCGATGTGCGCCAGCCGCGCCTCGCGGTAGTAGCGCTCGACGTCGTACTCGACGGCGATCCCGTACCCGCCGTGGGTCTGGACCGCCTGGTCGGTCGCCTCCGAGGCCGCCTCGCGAGCCATGTAGGCGGCGATGTTGGCCGCCGCGCCGACGTCGCGGCCCTCCTTGAACGCCCTGGCCGCCTGGTACGTGAGGTTGCGCGCACTGACCATCCGCGCGTGGGCGTCCGCGAGGGGGTGCTGGATCGCCTGGTTCTTCCCGATCGGCCGGTCGAACACCTCCCGGTCGTTGGCGTAGTCGACGGCGCGGTCGATGGCGACCCGCGCGAGGCCGACCGCCTCTGCCGCGATGACGACGCGCTCTTCGTTGAGACCGTCCAGCACCTGGGAGAAGCCCTCGCCCTCGACGCCGATGAGGTTCTCCGCGGGCACCCGCAGATCCTGCAGCCAGACCTCGTAGGAGGGGACCGCAGCGCGGATGTTCTTCTCGATCTCCTCGGCGTCGACGGCGTCCTGGGCCTTCGCATCGGCCAGATCGACCAGGAACAGGCTCAGTCCCTCGGTTTTCTTCTCGACCTCGTCCAGGGGCGTGGTGCGGGCGACCAGGACCATCCAGTCCGAGGCGTGCAGGCGCGAGCACCAGGTCTTCTGGCCGTTGATGACGTACTCGTCGCCGTCGCGCTCGGCGCGCGTGGTGATCGCCGTCGACTCGTAGCCGGCGTTGGGCTCGGTCAGGGCGAAACACTGCAGCAGTTCCTCCCCCGAGGCCAGCTTCGGGAGGAGGTCGTCTTTCATCGCCGCCGAGCCGTAGTTGAGAATCGACCGGGGAATGAACATCGCCCCGTGACAGGACATCGTCCCGTTGAACCCCGCGCCGCTGGCGGCGATCTCCTCGAGGACGATCGCCGCCTCGAGCGTGTCCAGCCCCGCGCCGTCGTACTCCTCGGGGACGACCGTCCCGAGCCAGCCGTACTCGCCGAGCCGGTCGACGAACTCCGTCGGGTACTCGGCGTTCCGGTCGCGCTCGCGCCAGTACTCGCCGTCGAACTCCGAGCAGATGTTCTGCACCTCAGTTTGGATTAACCGCTGCTCTTCCGAGAACTCTATCATCCCGGGAAAGTCGACGGTGAGGGGGGTGATAAAAATTTGGGACGGAGTCACACGGGCGGTACGACTAAGTCGCCGACCCGAATTGCGGGCGTATGGCCATCGCCGTCATCTCGACCGGCGGGACGATCGCGTCCGTCGACGACAGCGGGCGCGAAGCCAGCCCCGAACTGCACAGCGACGACCTGGTCGCGTCCGTCCCCGGCCTCGCCGCGGAGACCGACCTCGTGACCGACGACTTCGCGACCACGGTCAGCCACCACCACACCGTCGACTGGATGGCCGGGCTGCTCGCCCGGATCGAGGCGCACGCGGCCGACGCCGACGTCGACGGGATCGTCGTCACGCAGGGCACCAACACCCTCGAGACCGTCTCGTACTTCGTCGATCTGTGCTACGACGGCGACGTGCCCGTCGTGTTCACCGGGGCGATGCGCAATCCGTCGCTGGTCAGCCCCGACGGGCCGGGCAACCTGCTGACGGCCGTCCGCGCGGCCGCCAGCCCGCGAGCCAGCGAGATGGGCGTCCTCGTCGCGTTCGACTTCCGGCTGCACGCCGCCCGCGACGTGACGAAGGTCCACACGCAGAACCCCGACAGCTTCCGCTCGCCGGCGTTCGGGCCGGTCGTCGCGATGGCCGAGGGGACCGTCCGGTGGCGCCGCCGGCCGCTCGATCCAGAGCCCACGTTCGACCCAGATCGCGACGCGCTGACCAACGACGTGCCGATCGTCCCGCTGGCGGCCGACATTCCGACGACGACGCTTGAGGCCGCAGCCGACAGCACGGCCGTCTGCCTCGTGACCCTCGGGCCGGGTCACCTGACGCCGGCCGTCATTCCGGTGCTCGAAGCGTTCCGGTCGAGCGGGCCGCCCGTCGTCGCGACGACGTGGTGTCCGGAGGGAGCGCTGGCGCGAGATACCTACGAGTGCCACGGCTGTGAGAACACGACGCGGCGACTGTGCCACTACAGCGATCTGAACCCGCGGAAGACGCGCATCAAAGCGATCGTCGCCTCGGCCGCCGACCGCTTCGAGGAGGCGTTCGTCCCGCCGGAGTCCTGAGTCGCTCGGCCCTGGCGGCCGGGACCGGCCCGCTGTGGCCGCCGCCCCCGTCGCCACAGTACCTTTTTGTACCGCGCACGACCACGTGAGAGCATGCCACGATTGCCGGCGGACCGGCCCGAGTACGTCTACCGGTGCACCGAGTGCGGCTATCGCCTGCCGAACTTCCAGGGGGCGTTCTGGCTGGTCCGCGAGCGCGAGCGCGGGGACGGGACGGTCGAAGTCCCCTACTGTCCGGAGTGCGGTGCCGAGTCGCTGGTCGCCGACCGCTCGTGAGCGCGGGCGAACGCGACCAGCACCGCCAGGGACGGCCGACGGCACTGCCTCGGGCGCCAGGGGGCGAACCCACGGACGCCGTCGGCAGTCGACGCCGGGGTCGGGTAGCGACGCCCGGTCCGTCGCCGCCACGTTCGCGTGTGGTATTGGCACCCGAGACGTATCAGACCACGTACCGTACGGGTAAGGCTTAATAATCCACCAAAAATTGAGGACCCTGGGTGCCAGACCGGAGAAGCCACATGGCTAACGATATCATACAGGTCGGTGTCGACGTCGGCGGGACGAACACCGACATTCAACTCGTACGCGGTGACGACGAAGAGATTTACAAACTACCGACGACGGAGGACCCGTCGATTTCGAGCGCGCAGGGCGTGGCGGAGGTGTGTGAGCTGGCGGGCGTCGCGCCCGAAGACGTGGACACGGTGCTGCACGGCACCACCGTCGCGACCAACGCACTCATCGAGAACGAGGGCGCCGAGACCGGGATGCTGACGACGCGAGGCTTTCGCGACGTCATCCACATCGGCCGCCACCGCAAGGAACACACCTTCTCGATTCTGTTCGAACAGACTCAGCAGACGAACCCGATCGTCCCGCGGCGCCACCGTAAGACGATCACCGAGCGGATCTACCCGCCGGGCGAGGTCATCCGCCCGCTCGACGAGGACGAGGTGCTCGAGGCGGCCCAGGAACTCGTCGACGACGGCGTCGAATCGGTCGCGGTCTGTTATCTCCACTCCTATCTGAACACGGCCCACGAGGACCGCACGAAGGAACTCATCCAGGAGGAGTTCCCGGAGCTGACCGTCAGCACCTCCAACGAGGTGGTCAACCAGTTCCGCGAGTACGAGCGGTTCTCCTCGACGGCGATCAACGCCCGCCTGGCGCCGGTGATGAACCAGTACCTCACCCGTCTCGAAGAGCGCCTGGCCGAGCAGGGCATGGACGTCGACCTGCAGATCATGCAATCCAGCGGCGGGCTGGCGAGCGTCCGTCAGGTGACCCGCAAGCCCATCACGACGCTTTTGTCCGGGCCCGCGGGCGGCGTGCTCTCGGGCCAGCTCTCGGGCGAATACGCCGACGAGTCCAAGCTCATCACGCTCGACATGGGCGGGACGAGCGCCGACATCTCGGTCGTTCCGGAACGCCTGCTCGAGCGCGACTCCCGTGACGCCGAGGTCGGCAACTACCCGACGGTCACGAACATGCTCGACATCGAGACGATCGGCAGCGGCGGTGGGTCGATCGCCTGGTTCGACAGCGCGGGTGGGTTCAACGTGGGCCCCAAGAGCGCGGGCTCCGAGCCCGGACCGGCCTGCCTCGGTCAGGGCGGGGAGAACCCGACCATCACCGACGCACAGCTCGTCCTCGGGCGGATCGACCCCGAGTACTTCCTGGGCGGCGAGATCGACATCGACGTCGACCTCGCCCGGGCGGCCATCGAGGAACAGCTCGTCGACGAGGACAGCCCCGGTGGCCGGTTCTCGACGGTCGAGCGCGCGGCGCTGTCGACGCTCGAAGTCGCCAACAGCAACATGTCCCAGGCGACGCGCGAGCAGACCATCCGCCGCGGGTACGACGCGCGTGATTACACGCTCGTCGCGTTCGGCGGCGCGGGGCCGCTACACGCCGCCGACATCGCCGAGGAACTCGACATGACGAAGGTGCTGGTGCCGCCGGCGCCGGGCATCGCCTCCGCGCGGGGGCTGCTCACCGGCGACATCCAGTACGACAACCAGGTGACGATCAGCCAGCGTCTCGAGGACGTCGACGAGGATGACGTCACGGAGCGCTTCGAAGCGCTGCGCAAGCGCGGGCGCGACCAGTTGCTCGCCGACGGCATCGACGAGGACCGCATCCAGCTCGAGGAGTCCATCGACATGCTCTACGAGGGGCAGGGCTTCGAGCTGAACGTGCCGTTCGACGGCGTCGAGGGCGACTGGCGCGGGCGCCACCGCGAGCGCTTCGAACAGCGCCACGAGACCGAATACGGTCACTTCTTCGAGGACGACCCCATCGAGCTGCTGAACCTCCGCGTATCGGCGCGCGCCGAGAGCCACCCCTACGAGCCGATGACCATCGGCGCGGGCGGCGACCTGGCCGACGCCGAGCGCGGGACGTCGACGGTGTACTTCGGCGACTCGCGTGACGCCCAGACCTACGACGTCACCCGGTACGACCGCGCGAAACTCGGCGCCGACACCGTCGTCGAGGGGCCCGCGATCGTCGACTCGACCGACAGCACGCTGGTGATCAAGCCCGACTGGACGGCGACAGTACTGCCCACCCGCGCGATCCTCATGACCCACCAGGAGTAACCAGATGAGCCAACACGACAGCGACACGAGCGACGAATCGACCGGCGGAGCCCAGCGGAAGCTGCTGAAAGAACGGACGCTCGACCCCGTCACCCTCCAGGTGATCGGCGGCGAGTTCGACACGATTGCCGACGAGATGGGCCACAAGATGGTCCGCTCGTCGTACTCCTCGATTATCCGCGAGAGCGAGGACATCGGCGCCGGGCTGTTCCTGAAAAACGGCGACGAGATCGCCGAGAGCGACTACACGCCGATGCACGTCGGCTCCCTTCCGGGGTACATCCTGGGCTTCTACGAGTGCCTCGAGGAACGCGGGGACGACCCCGAGGAGGTCATCAACGAGGGCGACGTCTTCTGGCACAACCACCCCTACTACGGAGCCAGTCACTCGCCCGACGTCGGCGTCCTCGTGCCGATCTTCGTCGACGGCGAGCACGTCGCGTGGTCGGCCGACACGGCCCACGTCCTGGACATCGGGACGGCCGTCCCCGGCATCACCGTCGACCTCTACGACGTCTACGGCGAGGGCCAGCTGTTCAAGGCCCGCAAGGTGATCAGCGAGGGCGAGCGCGTCACGGAAATCTGGGACCACTTCCTCGAGAACAGCCGGACGCCCCGCATGAACGAGGGCGACCTGCAGGCGATGATCTCCGCGGCGAAGATCGGCGAGCGCCGCTTCCACGACCTCGTCGACGAGTGGGGCCTGGCCACGGTGTTGCAGGCCGGCCAGGACCTCATGGACTACGCCGACGAGCTGCTGCGCAGCAAGCTCCGCGACCTGCCCGACGGCGAGTGGCACGAGACGGCCTACCTCGACGACGACAAGCGCAACCGCAGCTGGCTCGACCCCGACCTCAGCGAGGAGCAACGCCAGGAACGCTGGGAGGACGAGCGCCTGAAGATCGACCTCAAGCTGCGCATCGAGGGCGACGAGATCACGGTCGATCTCACCGATTCGCACGACCAGGTGCCGACGGCGTTCAACGTGCCCAACTGGGGCGCCTGCAAGGTGGCGGTGTTCTTCACGGTCCGGGCGATCCTGATGGACACCTACATCCACGACGAGTACATCCCGCAGAACTCCGGGACGTTCCGGCCGATCAACGTCGAGACCCGCGAGGGATCGATCTTCGAGCCGGTCCAGCCCGCGGCCTCGTTCGCGCGCATCCAGCAGGTCGACATGCTCGGCGACCTCATCGTGAAGGCGCTGCGCCACGCCATCCCCGAGCGCATCATGGCCGGCAACGCCGCCTCGGTGTTCTTCACGAGCTACAGCGGCGAGGACCCCGAGCACCCCGGCGAGTACTGGGTCTACCTCGAGGTCAACGACTGCTCGTACGGCGGCCGGCCGGACAAGGACGGCATCGACTGCGTGGGCGCGCTGATCCACAACACGCGCAACCGCCCGACCGAGGACATCGAGCTCTCGCACCCGCTGCGCGTCGAGCGCTACGAGATGCGCCAGGGCCCGGGCCACGGCGCGGGCGAGTTCCGCGGCGGCCACGGCGTCGTCCGCGAGACGACGATGCTCGCGCCGGTCGTCCAGACGGTCGAGGGCGACGGCGGCAACCACACCCCGTGGGGCGCCTTCGGCGGAAAGGACGGTACCGGCGGCTCGCTGTGGCACCTGCACCACGACGACGACGACGGCACCGATACGTCCTGGTACTCGCGGCGCAGCAAGCGCCCCGACGAGATCGACGTGCCCGACGACGTCGACGTCGAGCAGCTCTACACCGGCTACGACAGCCACCCCTACGAGGCCGGCGACCGCCACATCACCATCTCGCCCATGAGCGGCGGGTACGGCGATCCCTACGACCGCCCGGCCGAGACCGTGTACAACGACTGGCGCGACGACATGATCACCCGCGAGATCGCGCGCCGCGACTACGGCGTCGTCATCACCGACGACGGCGACCTCGACGAGGCGACTACCCGAGAGCTGCGCGCCGACGCCGACTGATCGGCCCCGACGTCGCCCCTCCCGCTGGGCACTCCGCCAGCCGCCTCGCCTCTCGCCTCTCGCCGATTGCAGCCCCCAACGTGGCCCTTCGACGTCGAGCGGCGGTTCTCGCGACCACACCGAGCGGCGGTTCCCCGGACCCATCGGGCGCAGCGGCTCGGAGCTGGCAGCGGACAGCAGGAGAGGTGATCCGGGTGGACTGGGTGGCGTTACTGCTCGACGTACTCCCAGCCTTCCGCCTCGAGGATGGCGGCGACGAGCCGTGCGCGTTCGGCGTCGTCACCGAAGCTATCCCGGGAGATGACGGCGCGGCCGTCCTCGTCGAGCGGGAGGCGCGCCTTGGTCACTGGTTTGCCGTCCTCGGTGACGCCCTGGACCGTCACCGAGTCCAGGTCGTACCGGCCGGAGGTCTGGTCGCGGCTGGCGGTCGTGAACGCGAACGCCGGCTCCGCACTGTCGGCTGCTGCAAGCAGGCTACCGTCACTCATGGTACACTGTCCCGAGATGGTGGCCGCCCGCTTAATGGTTTCCCCGACAGCCGCCGTAAGCGGTGGGATTTTTGCCGGTCCGCTTTGAACCACCTGCCATGGAGTTGCCTGACGAGGGACGGGAGTCCCTGCGCGAGCTCGCGGCACGGCTGGGTTTCGACCTCGACGACGACCACGTCGACGCGGCGCTGTCGACCGCGGGCGAGTTGGCCGGGACCGTCGACGAGCCCGACGAGTCTGTCGCCGCTGCCCTCCAGCGGCAGTCCGCTGGGGCGCTGGCCGACGACGAGCACGGCGCGCTCCTGGACGTCTTCGACGAGCCCCGGGTCGAGAGCGACAGCGGCCCGCTGGCGGGCCTGGACGTCGCGGTCAAAGACGTCATCGCCGTGGCCGACCTCCGGTTGACCTGCGGGGCCGAGACCTTCTCGGTCGTCCCCGAGACGGACGCGGCGGTCGTCTCCCGGCTGCTGTCCGCCGGCGCGCGACTGCGCGGGAAGGCCAACACCGACGCGTTCGCGTTCGGCCCGACCGGGGAGTTCAGCGGCCGCCGCGACGTGAGCAATCCGACGGCGCCCGACCGCGTGCCGGGGGGTTCCTCCAGCGGTAGCGCGGCGGCCGTCGCCGGCGAGCTGGTCGACGTCGCGTTGGGCAGTGACACGGGCGGCAGCGTCCGCATCCCCGCGGCGTGTTGTGGCGTCGTGGGCGTCAAGCCGACGCACTCGCTGGTGCCGCGTCACGGGTTCGTCGATCTGGCGCCGTCGACGGACACCATCGGCCCGCTGGCCAGGGACGTCGAGACGGCCGCGCGGGCGCTCGAGGTCATCGCCGGCCCGGACCCGCGGGACCCGACGTCGGTCCCGGTCGACACCGGGCCGCTCGCCGACGGGCTCGACGACGTCAGCGACGTCTCGGTGGGCGTTCCGTCGTCGTTCCTCGAGGCCGCCTCGGAGCCGGTCCGCGAGGTCGTCGACGGGCTGGTGGCCGCCCTGGCGGACCGCTCCGAGACCGCCGTCGTCGAGGAGGTCGACCTGGAGCTGGGTGCCATCGACGAGGCGTACCCGCTGACCATCGCCGCGGAGTTCGCCTGGCTCTTGCGCCAGTCGGGCGTCGTCCGCGGCCAGGGCACGAAGTACTCCCCTGAGTGGCGCCAGATCCTCTCGCTGTATCGCGAGAACCTGACCGACCACATCGCGATGCGCGTGCTCCCGGCCGCCTACCTCGACGACGTGACCGACGGCCGGTCGTACGTCCAGGGGCGCGCGGAGGCGCTCGCGTTCGAGCGACGCCTCGCGGCACTGCTGGCCCGCTACGACGTGTTGCTCGTGCCGACGCTGCGGATCCTCCCGCCGGAGCGCGGCGCCGTGACCGCCACCGACGGACTGAGCGACGTGACCGGCAACACGGCGCCGTTCAGCCTCACGGGCAATCCGGTGGTCAGCGTCCCCGCGGGGACGGTCGACGGGGTCCCCGTCGGCGTGCAGGTCGTCGCCGCAGACTTCGACGACGCGACGGCGCTGGCCGGCGCCCGACTCGTCGAGCGCGCCCGCTCGTGATCGCCACAGCGACCCCGTCTCACGATTCGAGTGGTACCCGGTCCCAAACCTACATTACCTAGACCGGTGTTTGCCTAGCTGGTATGGACATCGGCCTGTTAGCAGTCACGCAGTTCGACGTGGACCGCGATCTGGGCGACGTCGGCGACGAACTCGTGACGCAGACGCAGCTGGCGAACGAGGCGGGGTTCGACCTCGTCAGCATCGGCGAGCACCACTTCACCGACAGCCACCAGTACCTGCTGAACGAGTCCTGTCTGGCGCACGTCGCTCAGCACGTCGGCGACATGCGACTGGCGTCGACGCTGATCTTGCTCCCCTATCACAATCCGGCGCGGATCGCCGAGTTGGGCGCGACCCTCGACGTCCTCTCTGGCGGGCAGTTCACGATGGGCGTCGGCCTCGGGTACCGCCAGCAGGAGTACGACGTCTTCGGCGTCGACCGCGAGGACGCCGTCGGCCGCTTCATCGAGGGCGTCGAGATCATCAAGCGCCTCTGGACCGAAGAATCCGTCAGCTACGACGGCAAGCACTTCACCCTTGAGGATGCGTCGATCCGCCCGCAGCCGGTGCAGTCGCCGCGGCCGCCCATCTGGGCGGGCGCGAGCAACGAGTCGAGCGTCCGCCGCGCCGCGCGCATGACCGACGGGTTCCTCGGGGCGCACGTGCCCTTCGAGCTGGCCGAACGCCAGATCGCGGACTACCGCGACGAGCGCGCGAAGACCGACGAGGGCCCCGGCGAAGTCGGGCTCATCCGCGAGGCGTTCGTCGCCGAGACGACCGAGAAGGCCGAGGAACTCGTCCGCGAGCCGCTGATGGGCAAGTACGAGAGCTACAGCAACTGGGGCCAGGACGACGTCATCGGCGGCGACGACTTCGACTCCCCGTGGGAGAAGCTCAGACACCAGCGGTTCCTCGTCGGCACGCCCGCGGAGATCCTCGAAGACATCGAGCGCTACCAGGAGGCGATGGAGCTGGACAACATCGTCATCCGGACGCAGTTCCCGGGGCTCGACCCCGAAGCCGTCCACGGATCGATTCAGCTGTTCGGCGACGAGGTCGTCCCACACCTCTGAGCCGACGGCGCGGACGCGACCGTGAAAACACCTAAGTAACCGCTCGGAGGAGTAATACAGGATTCGCATGAGCATCACCGACCAGTACGCCTCGTACTGCGCAGCGCTCGCGTTCGAGGACCTCCCGGACGAGGTCGTCGAGCGGACGAAACACCTGCTGTTGGACACCGTCGGCGTCTCCGTCGGCAGCATCCGCGCGGACTCCTCGGACGCGTTCCTCGACGGGACGCGCACCCGGAACCAGGACGGCGACGGGGCGACCGTGCTGGCGACCGGCGAGCGGATGTCCCCGGAGTACGCCACCCTGGTCAACGGCGCGCTGGCGCACTCGCTGGACTACGACGACACCCACCGCGGCGCCTCGCTGCACCCGGGCGCGCCGGTGATCCCGGCTGCGCTGGCGGCCGGCGAGGAGGTCGACGCCTCTGGCGAGGAGTTGCTGACGGCGGTCGTCGCCGGCTACGAGCTCACCTGCCGTCTCGGGATGGCCGTCAACCCGGCGTCCCACTACGACCGTGGCTTCCACATGACCGCCACCTGCGGGCTGTTCGGCGCGACCGCCGCGGCCGGCGTCGTCTACGGCTTCGACGAGGACGAGTTCGCCTCGGCGTTCGGCATCAACGGCAGCCAGGCCGCGGGCTCGCTGCAGTTCCTCGAGAACGGCGGCTGGAACAAGCGCGCCCACCCCGGGTTCGCCGGCCACAACGCGCTGCTGGCCACCGCGTACGCCCAGGAGGACTTCCGGGCGGCCGCCGAGCCGATCGAGGGCGTCCGCGGGTTCCTGCAGGCGTACTCGGACGATCCCGACCCCGAGAAGGCCACCGCCGGCCTCGGGACGGACTACGAACTGCTCAACGTCGGCGTCAAACCCTACCCGTGCTGTCGCTACATGCACGCGCCGCTGGACGCGCTCTTCGAGCTCATCGACGAGGCGGACATCGCCCACGAGGACGTCGAGGGGGTCACCGTCAACATCGCCAGCGCGGGCATCGACCTGATCGGCGACCCGACGAACAGGTACCCCCAGTCGTTCGTCGACTGTCAGTTCAGCATGCCGTTCGGCGCCGCGCTCGCGCTGGTCTACCGCGACGACGGCGTCGAGACCTTCTTCGACGCCATCGAAGGCGGCGTGAACGACGACGTCAAGCGCATCATCGACCTGACGACCGTCAGTGAGGCCGACTGGATCGAAGAGGTCTACCCCGACCGCTGGCCGGCGAAGGTGACCGTCGAGACCGCCGACGGCACGTACGCCCGGCAGGTCGATTACGCGCGCGGCGAGCCCGAGAACGCGCTGTCCTGGGAGGAGCTCGTCGAGAAGTACGACGAACTGACGGTCCCGATCCTCGGTGGGGAGGCCGCCGCGGAGACGCGAGCCGTCGTCGAGTCGCTCGAATCGCGCTCCGTCGCCGAGCTCGCGTCCGCGTTCGCCGACGCGAGCCGCCAGCCGACGGCCGCCGACGACTGAGCGCGGCCCGCTGGTCGGTGACTGCTCCGTCGCGCGGCGTCACTCGGCGTCGCCGCTGACGTCGTCGCCGAGACTCCGCGCGTACTTCTCCTGTTCGGCGGCCGGCAGGTACTCGCGCTCCCACTCGACGACGTCCGGAAAGCCCGAGAAGTCGTGGAGGCTGCCGACCGGCACCTCGTCGAACGCGTCGTCGAGCGCGCGAACGCCCGCCAGGGGGTCGTCGGCGAAGCGCTCGAGGTGTTCGTAGACGCCGGTGATCGTCGCGAGCGTCGAGAGGACGGGGAAGATGACCAGGTCGTAGCCCAGTCGCTCGAGGGTGTCGATCTCGACGTACGGCGAGGTCCCCAGGTCGCCGACGAAGTTGTACAACAGCGGCGCGTCGATCCGCTCGGCGACGCGCTCGACTTCGGCCTCGTCGGTCGGGCCCTCGACGAACGCCACGTCGGCGCCGGCGTCGAGGTAGGCCTCCATGCGCTCGAGCGCCTCCTCGAGCGAGCCGTCGACCGCCCCGCGGGCGTCCGTGCGGGCGATGATGACGAAGTCCTCGGCGCGCTCGTCGCGGACGTCGCAGGCGGCGGCGATCTTCCCGGCGGCCTCCTCGACCGGCACGAGTTCGCGGCCGGCAGTGTGGCCGCAGCGCTTGGGGAAGCCCTGGTCCTCGATGTGGATCGCGGCGACGCCCGTCTTGACGTACTCGCGGACCGACCGGATCACGTTCGCGACGCCGCCGTAGCCGTTGTCGCAGTCGGCGATCAGCGGCACGTCGATACGCTCCTGGACGTTGTTGGCGTTCTCGATCATCTCCGGCATCGTCACCAGCCCCGCGTCGGGGTAGCCCGTCTTCGACAGCGCCGTGCCGTAGCCGGTCATGTACAGCGCGTCGAACCCGATGGCGTCGGCGACGGCCGCCGACAGCGGGTCGTGGACGCCGGGACACAGCAGGATCTCGTCGCGATCGAGCAGGTCGCGCAGTCTGGATGTGTTGTCGGCCATGGGCGTCAGTCGTCTCCGGACGCGGCCGCGTCGACGGGTGCTGCTCGCTCGGTCAGATAGGCGGTGACTTCCTCGAGCGGACGGACGTCGGCGTACTTGGCGGCCATGTCGTAGAGGTTCGCGTCGTGCTGTTCGTCGGAGCGGTCGCCGACGCACGCCTCCGGAACGACGACGCGGAAGCCGTTGGCGCAGGCGTCGATGACGCTGGCGCGGACGCACCCGCTGGTCGTACAGCCCGTCGCGATCACGGTGTCGACGCCCCACGCGGTGAGCATGGAGTGCAGTTCCGTCTCGTGGAAGGCGCTGGCCTGTTTCTTCTCGAGGACGTAGTCGTCGGGACCGACGTCGCAGCGCTCGTCGAGTTCGACCCAGCGCGAGCCCGCCTGCAGCGCCTTCAGCGGCTCGATCTTCTGGGGCCAGATGCCGCCGTCGGCGGCCTCGGGGTGGGTGTAGACCACCCGCGTCCAGACGACCGGCACGTCGGCCTCGTGGGCAGCCGCGACGAGCCGGTTGTTCGCTTCGACCATCGCGTCGAGTTCGGATCCGAGTGGGTTCTCCGGGTCGGTCATACCCACCTGGAAGTCGACGGCGACGACGACCGGCCGGTCCCCGTAGCCGAACTGGTCGTCCATCCCCGCCCGCTCGTAGATCTGTTCGCGTTGCTCTGTCATCGTCCCCTGTACCATCTCGGGCGCGGCCAATAAATCGACCTGTTAGCGCGACTCGACCGACCGGGACCGCTCGCTCGCCACGGGCCGTGAGACGCCCGCGATGACGACGCAGCCGACGCTCCCCAGCCCGCTGACCGCGGCGACCGCGAGGCCCGCGGTCCGCAGCGCCGGGCCGAAGCCCAGCGTCGGCGCCAGCGCGGCGATGAGCCCGCCCATGACCAGCGGCGTCAGTGTGCTCGCCAGGCGCCCGCCCGCCTCCGAGACGCTCACCAGCCCCGCTCGCAGCGCCGGCTCCGCGAGCCCGGCGATCGCGCTGCGGTACAGCGACCCGAGGACGCCGAACCCCACGCCGAACGCGGCCACGCCGACCGCCGCAATCGGGACGCTCGGTGCGAACAGCGCGATCGCGAAGCCACCGCTGAGCGCGACGTTCGCGCCGATCAGCGGGTACAGTCGCCGGTCGAACAGCGCGGTGATGCGGCCGGCCTGACTCGCGGCGATCGCGAACGAGAGGTACGCCAGCGCCGCGAGCACACCGGCCGCAACCGACGCCCCGCCCAGCAGCCGCGAGACGATCAGCGAGTTGTAGGTCAGAAAGCCGATGAACGCCGCGGCCATCAGCGCACGGGCCGCGAGCAGGGCCAGCACGCGTCGCCGCCCGAGCAACCGCGCGAGCGCTCGCCCGTACGAGACCTGTCCGTCACTGGATCGACGCTCGCGGGTCGTCGCCGCGGACTCTCCGCCGTCGAACCAGCGCAGGACCGCGACGGCGACTGGAAGCGCCAGCGCGTACAGCAAGAACGGGTAGCGCCAGGAGATCAGGACCAGGGCGCCGGCCAGCAGCGGGAACGCCGCGCCGCTGAGGCCCGAGACCATGAAGCGCAGTCCCTGGCCCGTCGCCTCCCGATCGCCGCTGTAGAGGTCGGCGATGCAGGTGATGATGACCGGGTTCGTCCCGGCGAAGCCCACCCCCTGGAGGAGGCGACACGCGAGGACCAGCCGGTAGTCGGTCGTGAGGGCGATGGCCGTGCCGGCGACCCCGAAGAGGGCGATCGCGGCGGCGAGGACGCGCCGTCGCCCGTAGCGGTCGGCCAGCGCCCCGGCGACGGGGATCGTGACGATCGCCGGCGCCGTGAACGCCGAGACCATCAGCCCGATCTCCCCGGGAGTCGTCCCGAAGGGCCCGATCAGCGAGTCCAACACCGGCGAGACCAGCGCCGTCCCGAGCACGGGGAACGCCGACGCCAGCAGGAGCAGCCTGAAGTCCGAATCGTCGACGATCCCGGCGCTCTCGCCGAACAGCGAACTGAGGGACACCACGCTCGTTCGAGCAGTCAGCAGGTGCCGACTTAGCTGTACTGTCCCCGGCGCCGGGGTGGCGTCGACAGCCCCACCCGGTCGTCACTGCACGCGCCGCGAAGGGTCCGGTGACCCCCCGCTCCCCAGCGCTGCCCCCGGTTCCCACGTGTTCCCGTCCAGGCTGACGAGGTCGAACCGCTCGAGCAGTTGCAAGGCGTCGACGACCGCCTCGGCGTCGCCCGCGAGCCGCGTTTCCGCCGGGAGCGCCTCGGCGAGAGCGCTCCGTGTCCCGCCGCCCGTCCGACGGATCGTCGACAGAAGCGCCTCGACGTCGCCGACGAGCGCCTCGATGTCGCTCGAGCGTGGGGAATCACCGTCGAGTTTGGCCACGACGTCGTCGTACTGACCCGTGATGTGAACCGATATGGATATTTCGTCAGCAGATTCGGCAGTTTCGTTTCCCATATTACCCCTCTTGGGAACAGATACCCATAAATATTTGTCCTTCGAATCGACCTGATCACGGGATCTCCCTCGGCGACCGGCACTGCGCACGCATCAGTCGTTGCAGCCGCCGTTCGGGCGCGGTCGGACGACAGCCGGTGACGAACGGGCGCCACCAGTCGACGAACGGACCGCATCGACCGACGATCGGCACGCATCGAGCGAGCACTCGTCACTACTGCTTTATCTCCTCAGCCGCCGTATATGGGGGTGGAGAACAGCAATGAAACACTTCAAGATGAACTACGTGGACTGGACCGCCCTCGCGCTCATCGTCGTCGGCGCGGTGAACTGGGGCCTGGTCGGCGTCGGGCACTTCGTCGACGCCGCGGCCAACTGGAGCCTCGTCCACCTGCTGCTGGGCTCGGTCCCCGCCCTCGAGTTCGCGGTCTACCTCCTGGTCGGCCTCGCGGGCATCTACGGCATCTACTTCGCCACCCGGATCGCCGGCGTCGAGACGCCCGAGCCCGAGCCCGCCAGCCGCGAGCGCGTCACCCCCAAGTGACGCCGGTGTGAGCAACCCACGTGTGAACTACCCCACCCTACTCGCTCACGGCTGACGCCGTTCGCTCCTTGAGGGT
>JBDGSW010000177.1:0-25316 GCA_042217345.1 Haloarculaceae archaeon | reverse complement strand
GGCGGCCCTGGAGGCCATCGAGTCGGCCGACCAGCCGCTGAACGTCCAGGACGTCGGCGCCCGCCCCAAGGACACCCGTCAGTGGGGCAAGTACTGACGACCCGGCCCTGACCGACCCGTCTTTTTGGTCGTCCGCCACGGACGCCGAGCATGGACCGCGAGCACGTCCGCGAAACCTTCCCCGAACTCGACGACCTCGAGGACCCCGACCTGCGAGTGGGCGTCGTCGACGCCTGGGCGAGCGCGATGGCCGACACCGGGATCGAGGACCTGGGTGGGGTGCCCTGGCTCCCGCCCGTCCAGCGCGAGCTCGGCCTCGACGACGAGTACCTGGTCCCGCACGTCCGGGACGTCGTCGCCTGCGCGACCGCGATGGTCGACCGGTTGACGGCGCGTCGGCCCGACCTCGCGATCGACCGCGACGTCGTCCTCGCTGGGGCGCTCGTCCACGACGTGAGCAAGCTCTACGAGTTCGACGGGGGCGAACGCACCGCCATCGGCGGCCTGCTGGGCCACCCCCACTACGGGGTGGCGGTCGTCGACGCCGCCGGCCTCCCGGTGGACGTCGCCCACGTCGTGCTCGCCCACACCGACCGGACCGCAGTCGAGCCAGCCACGATCGAGGCCGAAGTCGTCCGCCGGGCCGACGAGGTGGCGGCCCAGGCGATCAGGTCGCGGGCGCTGGCGGACCTGCGCGACGCCTGAGTCACGCGATCCAATCGGGGGCGCGGGTTTCGACCGCCGGAACCGTCGAAAGCACCAAGTCGGTCCTGGTCGTTGGAGACTAGTTAGCATGACTGACTGTTCCGCGGGGGAGACGGGTGGATCCGCCGCGGTGTTGTTCGTCGACGACGCGCCCGACTACCTGCCCCGCGTCGAGGCCGCCCTGGCCGACGCCGAGCGCGAGTGGACCGTCCGCAGCGTCGAGTCCGGCGCGGCCGCCCTCTCGACGCTCGCCGAGGAGGCGGTCGACTGCGTCGTCGCCGACTACGCGCTGCCCGACACCGACGGGCTGGCGCTGTTCGACCGCGTCCGCGAGCGCGCGGCGGCGCTGCCGGTCCTGCTGTACACCGACGCGGGCGACGAGGCGGTGGCCGCCGAGGCCGTCTCCCGCGGCGTCACGGACTACCTCCGGCGCGACGGCGAGGACGCTGTCGCCCGGCTGACCGAGTGCCTCGAGCGGGTCGTTACCGACCGCGACGCCGAGCGGCGCCGCCGCGAGCGCGAGGAGCGGTTCCGGCGGCTGCTCGCCGGGTCGATCGACATCATCACGGTCATCGACGAGTTCGGCGTCGTCCGGTACGTCAGCCCGGCGGCCGAGCGGCTGCTCGGGTACGAGCCCGACGAACTCGTCGGCGAGCGGGTCTTCGAGTACGTCCACCCCGAGGACCGCGAGCGGATGCTCGAGACGTTCTTCGACGCGGTCGAGAACCCGGACCAGCTCCCGGTCGCCGAGTACCGCTTCCGGGCCGCCGACGGCTCCTGGCGGTGGCTGGAGTCACGCGGCAGCGACCGCATCGACCAGCCCGACCTCCAGGGGTTCGTCGTCAACGCCCGCGACATCAGCGACCGCAAACAGGTCGAGCAGCGCTATCGCGCGCTGGTCGAGCACTCGCCGACGACGACCACGGTCCTGCAGGTCGACGGGACGATCACCTACGCCAGCCCGTCCCACGAGGCGGTGCTGGGCCACGAGCCCGACGCGCTCGTCGGGGAGAACGCGGTCGAGTTCATCCACCCGACCGATCGCGAGCGGATCCGCGAGCGCTTCGACGCGATGCTCGACGGCGACGGCGACGGCCAGCCGGTGGAGTTTCGCTTCCGGGCGGGCGACGGCGAGTGGCGCTGGATCGAGGCGCGCTCGCGCAACCACCTCGACGAACCGGCCGTCGAGGGAATCGTCGTCAACGCCATGGACGTCACGGAACGCAAGCGCCAGGAGCGCCAGCTCCGCCAGCAGAACGAGCGCCTCGCCGAGTTCGCGTCGGTCGTCTCCCACGACCTGCGCAACCCGCTGCACGTCGCCAGCGGCCAGCTCGAACTCGGGATGGAGACCGGGCGCGACGAGCACTTGGAGCGCGCGCGGTCGTCGCTGTCGCGGATGGACGACCTGATCGAGGACCTGCTGACGCTCGCCCGACAGGGCCAGGTCGTCCGGGACACCGAGCCGGTCGCCCTGTCGAGGGTCGTCGCCGACGCCTGGGCCACCGTCGACGTCGACGGACAGCTCGCCGACGCGGTCGGCGACGCGACCGTGATCGCCGACCGCGCGCGCCTGCGGCGGGCACTGGAGAACCTCTTTCGCAATGCCGCGGAGCACGCGGGCGCAGGCGTGACCGTCACCGTCGGCCGCCTGGACGAGGGCTTTTTCGTCGCCGACGACGGCCCGGGCATCCCCGCCGCCGAGCGCGAGAACGTGTTCGATCACGGCTACACCACCGGCGACGACGGCACCGGGCTGGGGCTGTCGATCGTCCAGAGCATCGTCGCCGCCCACGACTGGGAGATCGCCGTCACCGACGCAACCCCCGACGAGTCCGGCAGTGACTCCCCGAGCGAAGCCAGCGAGAGGACGGCGCGCGACCGTCGCTCGCGCCCCGGCGCGCGCTTCGAGATTACGGGCGTCACCTTCGCCCCCGCTAACGAGTGAGTCGCAGTCAGGTTGCAAGTACTCGGAAATCGATCGCATCGATTCGGCGAGTTGATGAGAGTCACTAAGTAGGTCGGTCCGCAAGAGGCGTCACGACGCCCGACGCGGGGGGACAGCAATGCTCGACGGGGACAACAGCACGCGACAGTTGGTTTCGTGGGTCGTACAGGCACTGGCGATCGTCATCATCGGGCTCGTCGTCGCGGCCGTGGTGACGACGTTCACCGACCAGCTCGCCTCGGCGCGGCTGCTCGCGACGATCGCCGGCGCGCTCGCGACGGTCGTGCTCGCGGCGCTGGTCGGCTGGTACGCCTCCTCGATGGAGGCCGTCGCAGCGGAGAACCAGCGCCTCCAGCGGCGCCCGTACGTCAAGCGCATCGTCGCCACGGGCATCGACCGGGTGTTGGCCTGGCTCGACCGCAACCGCGCGCAGTGGGCCCGCGAGGACCCGCCGCTGGGCATGCCGATCTACCCCGAGGTCGACGACGTCGACGTCGCCGAAGACGTGGTCGCCGACATCGCGCGCACCCACCCCGACCTCGTCGACGACGTCAGCGAGTTCCTCTCGGCCAGCCGCGCGTACCGCCGGGAGTGGGACCACCTCGCCCGCGACCTCGAACGCCACGTCGCCACCGAGTTCACCCTCTCGGACCCGCCCGCGACGCTCGAGGCAGTCGTCCCCGACCGCTACGCCGACCGCGAGTGCGCCGACGACGTCGACCCGCAGGTCGACCCCGAGGCGTTCGTCGCCGACCACGCCGCCCTGTTCGCCCGCTTCGTCCTGACGAACCCCCAGCGCTCGCCGGAGCGCGAGCGCGTGCTCGACGCCGAGGACTACGCCTACCTGCTGTTCGACGCCTCCCGCTCGGAGTTCCTGAACGTCCGCGGCGCCGACGCCGTCGCCGATCGCGTCGAGACCGTCCACCGCCACCTGGAGGACGTTGCTGCAGAGGCCGAGGACGTCCGCGAACGCCTCCAGGACGCCCGCGCCGAGTTCGTCGAGGAGTACGACCTCATGGAGACGGAACTCGGCGCAGTCCGCGAGGGCGGGCGCACGCCCGTCTGAGACGAGAAGGGGATCCGCGGCCGCTCAGTTCCCGGTCATCGCCAGCACGTCGTGGAAAAAGCCCAGCGAGTCGTGCGGGCCGGGGTGGGCCTCGGGGTGGTACTGGCGGGTGATGATCTCGAGGTCGTCGTTCTCCAGGCCCTCCGGGGTGTCGTCGTTGACGTTGACCTGCGTGACCTCCAGGTCGCCGGGCTCGGCGACGGTGTAGCCGTGATTCTGCGTGGTCATCACGACCTGGTCGGTCCGGAGGTCACGGACGGGCTGGTTGACGCCGCGGTGGCCGAACTCCATCTTCTCGGTCGAGCCGCCCAGCGCGTTGGCGATGACCTGCTGGCCGAGGCAGATGCCCGCCAGCGGCGTCTCGCCGACGTAGCTGTCGACCAGCTCGGCGGTCGCCTCGAAGTTCTCGGGGTCGCCCGGGCCGTTCGAGATAAAGAGGAGGTCGGGGTCGATCTCGGCGACGTCGGCCTCGGTGGCGTCGTACGGCAGGACGTGGACGACGGCGTCCCGATCGACCAGCGAGTCGACGATCGAGCCCTTCGCGCCGCAGTCGATCAGCGCGACCTCGGCGCCCGAGCCGTTCGCGTTGTACGTGTGGGGCTCGCCGACGCTGACCTGCGCGCCGATGTCGGTGTGCTCGGACATGTGCTTGCACTGCTCGAGCTGGGCGAGCGCGTCCTCCTCGGTGGCGTCCGGGCCGGCGGCGACGCCGCACTTCATGGCGCCCTCGTCGCGAATATCGACGACGAGGTCGCGCGTGTCGAGGTGGTCGACGGCGGGGACGCCCTCCGCTTCGAGCCACTCGGCGACGTCGTCGGTGAGCTCGCGCGCGACGACCCCGCGGGGGTGGACCCGGTCGGACTCGAAGCGCTCCTCGCGGACGCCGTAGTTGCCGATCAGCGGGTATGAGAACGTCAGCACCTGCTCCTCGTAGGAGGGGTCGGTCAGGCTCTCCTCGTAGCCGGTATAGGCCGTCGTAAACACCAGTTCACCGCGGGTCTCGCCCGGGGCGCGAGCGCGCGCTTCCACCACGCGCCCGCCCTCGATTGCCACGTAGGCGTCCGTCATTACGAGATGCGTATCGCCCCGCCGGCCATAAGTGTTGCTTTCGAAGCGCAGTTACGAATTTCGCAATCCTCAAGTGGGGGCGGCGGGTAGGTTCCCACCTCAATGGACGACCTCGACCGCCAGATCCTCAGCATCCTCCGGCGGGACGCCCGGATTCCCTACACGGAGATCGCCGACCGGGTGGGCACCTCCGAGGGGACCGTCCGCAACCGCGTCGAGCGCCTGGTCGAGGACGGCGTCATCGAGCGCTTTACCGTCGCTACGTCGACGGGGAACGTCAAAGCGATGATCGAGATCAGCGTCGACGTCAACGTCGACACCGCGGCGGTCTCGGACCGCATCGTCGAGTGGGCGGAGGTCGACTCCGTCTGGCAGGTCTCCGGCGAGGAAGACATCGTCCTGGTCGTCGACGCCGCCGACACCGAGCGCGTCAACGATCTCATCACGCGCGCGCGGGAACTCGACGAGGTCGTCAGCACCAAGACCCGCCTCATTCTCGACGAGCGCCTCGGGTGAGCGGCCGCCCGCGATCACGGAATTGATTCGGACTCGTAGGGCAGTCCCGCGGCGTCTTCCAGCAGCTCGCCGAGGCGCTGGACGAAGCGGGCTGCGGCCGCGCCGTCGACCACGTCGTGATCGAACGTGGCCGTGAGTGAGAGGACGTCGCGCGGCTCGAGTTCGCCGTCCACGTATCGCGGTTTCGTGGCGATGCCCCCGACGGTCAGCTGCAGCGTGTAGTTCGTCGGGGCGATCGCCCACCCACCGCCGGTTCCGTACATCCCCACGGCGCTGACGGCGACGGTCCCCGCGAGGGCCTTCCACCGCCCCGGAAACCACTGCGGGAGCCGCCACGCAAGCCGGCGGACCACTCCCGGCAGGCGAAACGCCAGCTCCGTCAGCCGCGAGAGGCCCGTCGGGTCCGGGGACGCCTGGGCGGCGCGGATCTCGTCGTGGATCGACTGCAGCGTGCGCCGATTCGCCGCCCGGACGACGTGGGGCACGCCGATTCGCTCGCCCGCGACTGCGGTCTCGACGAGGACGTTCACGTCGACGTCCTCGAACACGTGCACCCGGCCGCGCCAGTCACGGTACGCGTTGACCCCCGGGTGCTCGTCGATGGCCTGCCCGAGACAGGACGCGACGAACGCCGTGAACGACAGCGTCGTCCCCGTCTCGTCGGCGACAGCGCGGATCCGTCGCCGCGCCTCGGTCACGTCCACCTCGACGAGCCCGTGGACGTCGCTTCGCCGTCCCGCCACCTGCATGTAGTCGACCGTCCCGCGGCGCCGTGGCGGGAACGGTTCGATCCGATCTCCCGGTTCGTCCATGGGGATCGTACGACGACGGACTACATACCGGTAGACCCGCGGGGGCGCAACCCCGTTCGCTATCTTTCGTCGCGCTGTCCGGCGATTTCACCTGGCCGGTGGGGGCACGCCCTCGCAGCGAACCTCGGCAGCCTTTTTTACCCGCATTTCGATGGATCCCCCATGAGTTCAGACGAGCGGTCCGGGGCCGGCACGGGCACCGACCTCGAACACGAGAACGCCCGCCAGGAGGTCGTCGCCGTCGACGCCGACGACGAGCCCCAGGGGACGGTCAACCGCCTGGAGGCTCACACCGGCGACGGCGTCCGCCACCGGGCGTTCACCGCACTCCTGTTCGACGAGGACGACAACATCTTGCTCGCCCAGCGCAGCCCGGACAAGCGCCTGTGGGATACCTACTGGGACGGCACCGTCGCCTCCCACCCCGTCGAGGGCCAGAGCCAGGAGGCCGCCACCCGACAGCGCCTCGAGGATGAACTGGGCGTCACGCCCGACCAGTACGAGGACCTGCGCGTGACCGACCGCTTCGAGTACAAGCGCTACTACGAGAACGAGGGCCTCGAGTGGGAGGTCTGTGCGGTCCTGCAGGCGACGCTGACCGACACCGCGCTCGACCCCGACGAGGAGGAGGTCGCGGGCCTCATGTGGGTTCCCTACCAGCGCCTGCACGAACACCCCAAGTGGTACCGCCAACTACGGCTCTGTCCGTGGTTCGAGATCGCGATGCGCCGCGACGTCGACGACTGAGTCGGCGGCGCGACCGTCGCCCGGTTTTCGTTCCTGGTAACTGGCGGGTCGGACTTTTGGCGCTCGGAGCGGTGGCTCGGGCATGGACGTCGAGACGTACCGCTCGCTCGGCGGCCAGGTCGCCCTGGTGACCGGCGCCTCCCGCGGCATCGGCGAGACGATCGCGAGCCAGCTGGCCGGCCTCGGCGCGACCGTCTACGCCGGCGTGCGCGACCCCGCGTCGATCACGGCCGCCGACCAGCGGCCGCTCGAACTCGACCTCACCTCCGAGGACGCAATCGTCGACGCGGTCGACCGCATCGACGACGAGAAGGGGCGCCTGGACGTGCTGGTCAACAACGCGGGCGTCATGGACGGTAGCGCCGCCCTGACGGAGATGCCCACCGGCGTCGTCGACCGCACGCTCGCGACGAATCTGCGCGGCCCCATGTTGCTCACCAAGTACGCACTCCCCCTCCTGTTGCTGCGGGACGGCAGCCGGGTCGTCAACGTCTCCTCCGGGCTCGCGACGCTGAACGGCGAGATGGGCCGGGGGATGCCGGCCTACCGCGTCTCGAAGGCCGGCCTGAACGCCCTGACGAAGTACCTCGACGGCGAGTACGGCGACCAGGGGCTGCTCGTCAACGCCGCCACCCCCGGGTGGACGCGCACGGACATGGGCGGGCCGGCCGCCGACCGCACCCCCGAGGAGGGCGCCGAGACGCCCGTCTGGCTCGCGCGGTTCAAGCCCGGTGGCCCCACCGGCCGGTTCTGGCGCGATCGCCAGGTCATCGACTGGTAGCCGCGGGGCAGCGCCGGCCCCGACCGCCCCGGGGTCACTCTCCGCCGGCATACCCCGTGATGCGCCCCCAGGTGGTCTGTTTGCCCCACAGGCCCGAGCGCATGCACTCCAGCTCGACGATCTGGGAGTTGTCGACGAACAGGTTGACGTTCGGGCCGAAGTTCATGATGTACCACTCGAACACCTCGGGATCGGCCGCCTCGAAGACGCAGTGCTCGACGCCGAGGCCCTGGGCGATCTCGTAGGCGACGTCCGTGCGCCACTCGTGGACGCTCTCGGTGATGCCCTCGCTCTCGACCATGATCCGGTAGGCGCCGGCGTCGAGGTGGCGCTTGCCCTCCTCGATTGCGCTGCGCGGGTCGATCTCGTGTTCGTCCTCCAGCTTCTCCGGGCTGGTCGCCCCGCCCGCGCCGAACTGGACGTTGATCTCCGGTTTCGCCTTCAGCCCGTGCTCGGTGACCAGCTCCGTCAGCGCCACGAGGTCGTTCGGGTCGACGGCGATGAACCCGCTGGAGATCTCGACGATGTCGAACCCCAGGTCGGCCGCCTCTGTGATGTAGTCCTCGACCAGGTCGTTGTCCTTGACGAGGACGTTCTCGATGAACCCGCCCGTCGAGACCATGACGTCGTGCTCGTGGCAGGTGTCGATGAGCTCCCGGACGGCGTCCTCGGGCATCAGCGCGAACGACCCGCCGGAGAACTTGTAGATGTCGACGTACTGGCCCATCGTCTCCAGGATGTCCCGTAGTTCGCGCGGGCCCATCGGGTCGTAATAGGGCCCGCGGATCTCGGTGATGCCGCGGTCGCGCGGTTTGGACGGCCGGTCGTTAACGTGCAGGAACTGGAAGGTGCGGTCGCGCTCGGCCATGGCCCTCCATCCACGACTCGGCACTTAGACGCCCGGACGCACGGATTCAGACCGCGAGCGCGTGGCCACTACCCAATAAGCATCGGCGGCGAAAAAACGGAGTGGTTCGCGTGGCCCTCAGTCCTTGAGCTTCAGGTAGAGCTGCATCACCAGCTCGTTCTGGCCCGACGGGCTCGGGAGGCCGAACTGGCTGTCCCCGGCCGAGTTGAGCGCCCAACCACAGCCGGAGACGCTGTCGACGCGGAAGGTGTTGTCGACGACCGTCCCCTCGGCCGTGTTCCCGTCGACGGTCAGCGGCGTCCCGGTGAGCCCCCCGTCCGTCCCGGTCGTCGCGGTGATGTTCGCGCTCGTGCCGCAGGTGTCGCCAAGACTGGGGACCGTGATCTGCAGGTCGCCGTCGAGCGTCATGTGCCCGGTCTGCAGGTCCATGTCTCCCGAGAGCCCGTTGGGCGCGGTGACGACGACCGTGACGTTCTTGTCCAGCGCCGCCGCGTAGATCGAGAGGTTGAAGTCCAGATCCCCGGGCGCGACGCTGTAGGTCCCGGCCTGGCTGTCGACGGACGCGACGACCCGCCCGCACTCCTCGCCGGGCGTCGCCGGTTGGCCGTTCGGGCACTCGGTGAAGTTGAACTTATTGGCCGACGACCCGGTTCCGATCTGCATGTACCCGTCCTCGACCGTACCGTTCGCGGCGGTGGGCGTGATCGTGGCCGCCTGGACGGTGACCGACGCCGTGTCGCTGGCGCCGCCCGCGCTGACGGTCGCGGTGTAATCGCCCGCGTCGCCGGTGCTGGTCTGCCACGACAGCGTCACCGATTGCGAGGCGCCGCCGGCCAGCGTCACCGACTGCGAGTCGCGCTGGGCGCCCCCGGCCGACAGCGTGACCGTCTGCGTGCCCTGCGAGCCGCCGGTGTTGGTCACCGTGGCGTCCACGGACAGCGCGTCGCCCTCGGTGACCGGCGAGGACGTCCCGGCGATGGAGACGGCGAACGTCGCCGGCGTGTCGACCGACACCGAGGTCGACGCGCTGTCGTTCTCGGTGGCGACAGTCGCCGTGTAGTCGCCGGCATCGCCGGCGCTCGTCGACCACGACAGCGTGACCGACTGCGAGCCTCCGCCCGTCAGGGAGAGCTGCGTCGAGTCGCGCTGGCTCCCGCCGACCGAGAGCGTCACCGTCTGCGTGTCGGACTGATCACCGGTGTTCGTCACGGTGGCGTCGACGGACAGCGTGTCGCCCTCGGTGACCGGTCCGTTCGTCCCGTCGATCGAGACGGCGAAGTTCGCCGGCGCAGCCGGCTCGTTCACCGTGACGGTGGTCTGGGCGCTGTCGTTCACGCTCGCGACGGTCAGCGAGTGGCTCCCGGCGTCGCCGGACCCCGTCTGCCACGACAGCGTCACCGACTGCGAGGCGCCGCCGGCCAGCGTCACCGACTGCGAGTCGGCATTCGCGCCTTCGACGGCCAGCGAGACCGTCTGCGTGCCCTGCTGGTCGCCGGCGTTGGTCACCTGCGCGGTAACGTCGAGCGCGTCGCCGGCGGTGACCGGCGCGGTCGTCCCGGTGATCGAGACGCCGAAGTTCGCCGGCGCGGCCTGTTCGGTCACCGTGACCGAAGCCGTGTCGCTGGCGCCGCCCGCGCTGACGGTCGCGGTGTAATCGCCCGCGTCGCCGGCGGCCGTCTGCCAGGAGAGCGTTACCGTCTGTGACGCCCCGCCGGCCAGCGGCACCGACTGCGAGTCGCGCTGGGCGCCCCCGGCCGACAGCGACACGGTCGCGGTGCCCTGCTGCCCGCCCGTGTTCGTGACGTCGGCGGTCACATCCAGCGTCCCGCCGGCCGTCACCGGCGAGGACGTCCCGGTGATCGAGACGTCGAAGCCCGCCGGTGAGGACTGCGGCTGGACGGTGATCGTCGTGGACACGCTGCCGTCGTCGCTCGCGACCGTCGCCGTGTAGTCGGTCGCGGTACCGTCGGTCTGGGTCGGCGCCGACCACTGGAAGTCGACCGTCGTGGTCCCGTCGGCACCCAGCGTCACCTGCTGGCTGTCGACGGTCGTACCGCCGACCGCCAGCGTGACGGTCTGTGTGGCCTGCTGGCCGCCCGTGTTGTGGACGTTCGAAGTCACTTGCGCGACGTCGCCGGCCGTCACCGACGCGTCCGCGCTCGCGATCGAGACGGCGAAGTTCGCCGGATCCGGCGTGGACTGCTGCTGATCGACCGTCACCTGCGTCGAGGCGGTGTCGTTGTCGGTCGTCACGGTGGCGTCGTACGTCCCGGCGTCGCCGGCACTGGTCGCCCACTGGAAGGTGACCGTGGTCGACGCCCCGGCCGCGACCGAGACGTCGCGGGACTGCTGGACCCCACCGACGGAGAACTGGACGGTCTGGTCGGCCTGCTGGCCGCCGGTGTTGTCCAGCGTCGCGGTGACTGTGAGCGTCTCGCCGGCCGTGACGGGGGCGTTCGTGCTGTCGATCGCGGCCTGCAGGTTCGCCGGATCGGGCTGGTCGCCGCCCGGATCGTTCCCCCAGTCCGGTAAGCTCCAGTCGCCCCAGCCGCCCCAGCCGGGCCAGTCGAAGCCGGTCCAGCCGCCCAGTCCCGGGAAGATGGCCGACTCGGCCTGCGTGCTCGCGCCCGCGTCGCTCCCCGCCGCGAACGCCGTGCCGGCGCCCCCGACGATCACCGCGGTCACCGCGAGCAGGGCGACCGCGACGGCTGTTAGCTGGTCGATGCGCCTCGGATCGTCAGACATCGGTGTTGCCCCCCATGGCTGTTGCTCTTCCGTGGCCTCGGCTGTCGGAACGGGCGACGACCGAGACGGCGAGTCCCCTACTGATCCCCTGGTCGGCGTCGCTCCGGAATCCGGACGCCCCCCGGCGCCCGCGACCGACCCGCGTCGGTGACCGACCGATCGGCTCCCCCGGAGCGTGACACTCGATCCCCCGAACCAACTGGCAGTGCCACGATACGTCCGCTTTGGAGACAGAGCGACTTAGTATTTTCCGAACAGGTAACATGAGATATTTTCGTCGGGCGATCTGTGTCCCTCGGTACCAGTTGGCGAACGCTCTCGTAGCCGGACGGCGTAGCGATGGCATGGACCGCGACGTGAAACTGAACGAACTCGACGGGCTGCTCGACGAACTGACGTACCCGAGCGACCGCGTGACGGCCGCCGAGGCCTGCAGCGACGTGACCCTGCTGCTGGCCGACGGCACCGAGAACCTGGGACAGGTGATCGCCGAGTCCGACGCCGACGGGTTCGACTCGGCCGACGAACTGAGAAGCGAGATCATGGCGCTGCTCCCCCGCAACGCCGTCGGCGAGCCCTACCAGTCCGAGGGCGAGGGGTAGATCAGCGGTCCTCGACGGCGGCCCCGGTCGACCGGTCGGCCGGGGACTCGGCGGGGGCCGGGTCGGCCAGCAGCGGCCGGCGGCGCCACAGCAGCGCGAGCGCGACGACGACCCACGGGACGACGGCGACGAGCCCCACCGGCGCGGGGCCAAGCAGCGGGTTCGGCGACCCGCGGACGAACAGCAGGCCGATGCCGGCGACGGCGTTGATCGCGCCGTGGCCGACCGCCGCGGGCCAGACGCTATCGGTCCGAACGGTCACCCACGCGAGGAAGGTCCCCGCCGAGACGGTGAACGCCAGGAAGGCGAGCAGGCCCGTCCACGGCGCGCCGGGGTAGCCGAAGCCGTACTCGTAGCCCATCAGGATGACCGGCCAGTGCCAGACGCCCCAGACGAGCCCGACCGCGACGACAGCGCGCCGCGCGCCCAGGCCGTACAGCCGCGGCAGCAGGTACGCCCGCCAGCCCAGCTCCTCCCCGACGGCGAACAGCGCGTTGATCACCGGTCCGATCGTCAGCGCGGCGACGAGCTGGCCGGCCGCCAGCAGCTGCGGGTCGACGGCCTGGCCCGTCTGCGCGGCGACCGCGGCCGACGTCGCCGCCATGGTGGCGTCGAAGTGCCCCGGGAAAGCCAAGAAGTACAGCGCGGCGCCCACCAGGGTCAACGCGGCGGGCGCGAGCCACGCGGTCGCGTACCACCGGAGGTGCCGGCGGACGCGCGGTCGCACCAGCAGGTCGTCGAACCCCTCGTCGGTGAGCGCGCGGGCGACCAGGTTGGCGACCAGCGGCGCGAACATGTACAGCGTCGGCAGCAGCACGGCCGACAGCGTCACGCCCGGGGCGATCTCGCGGCTGTTCGCGAGCCCGCCCGTCGCGTACAGGAAGAGGGCGGTCGCCCACGCCAGCCCGTAGGCGACCAGCACGAACAGGCCGACCCGTCGGCGGTCCACCGTCCCCGCAGGATCGAACGGAGTGTCCGTCACGGCTCGGGAGACTCGCGGGACCGTCAAAGGCGTTGTCCCGGGGCGGGGGCGCCTCGGGACGTCAGCCCAGCGGGCCGGTGAGGTCGGTGACGTCGTGGTCCTCGAGGTTTCGCACCACGTCGGCGACCTCGGCCTGCCGGTCGTCGTCGAAGCGCTCGTCGGTGGTGCGCTCGCACTTCTCGACGATCTGGTCCCACGACATGGGCTGGGTGGGGTGGCCCTGGAAGGCGTCCTTGGCGACGTGATAGACCGTGCCGTCCTGCAGCGTGACGTCGATGACCGCGGGCATCTCGCCGTTCTCGAAGCGCTCGGTGAGCCGGTCGTCCTCCTCGACCGTCACGGCGCGCAGTAGCGACTGGACGTCCTCGCGCCGGATGCGGTCGGTCTCGTACTGGGCGTTGGTCATCTCGCGGTCGATCAGCGCCGCCGCGAGCATGTACGGCAGCGAGTGGTCTGCCTGTGCCTTCGTCTCGACCTCGTATCGGCTGCCCTCGCCGCCGCCGATGATGAGCTTCGCGCCGTGGAAGGTCTCGAGCGCGATCGACTCGACGTCCGCGGGGTCGACGTCGTGTTCCGCGGCGAGCTCGACGAGGCCCTCGACGGCCGACTGGGCGTACGTCTCGGCGACGTAGCGCTTGGTCATCGTGTCGAAGACGTGCGTGCAGCCGGGGTCGAGGTCCACCTCGAAGGGGCCGGAGACGATCTGCTGCCAGCCCTTCTGGCCCTCGAAGAGGTTCGTCGGGCCCTCCATGCCCTGGCGGGCGAGCAGGCAGGAATAGACGGCGTTGCGCGCGGCGTTGGCGCTGGCGATGCCCTTCCACTCGTTGATCCCGCCGGTGCGGGTCACTCGCAGGGCGTTGTGGGCGGTCCCGGCGATACCGATGGCGTTCCTGAGCTCGCGCTGGGTGAGGTCCAGCACTTTGCCCGCGCCGCAGGTCGCCGAGATCACGGTGTGGGTGACGTGGTCCCACCCGCGGTCGCGGACCGGGGCGTTCCAGGCCAGTTCACCCTGGACCTCGTAGGCGACGCCGACGCCCTCGATGAGCTCGCGGCCCGAGGCCTTCGTGGCCTCGGCGCAGGCGATCACGCTGGCGATGTTGTCGCTCGGGTGGGGCGTCTCCCCCGGGGCGAGAAACGAGTCCATGTAATCGAGGTAGCGGGTCAGCGCCGTGTTGTGCATGGCCGCCTGGTCGGGCGCCGCCCTGCGGTCGCGGTCCCAGAGCGTGCAGTCGCCCTGGGGGCTGACTTCGGTGACGGTGTCGTAGACGACCTCGACCGGCTCCTCGCCCAGCGCGTCGATGCCGATGCCGATCGAGTCGAGCACCCGCTTTTTCAGCTCCTCGACGGCGTCGTCGCTCAGCTCGTCGAAGGATACCTCCCGGGTGAACGCCGCGAGTTCGTCGGTGGTAGTCATGAGTCGGGGCCGTGCTACCACGAATCGCGCAAAAAGCCTCCTTGCGGGTTACGTCCCCTGGAGGCGGCCCGCTGCGCCGGTGTCGTCTCAGGCGGTCGAGGTCGACTCGGCCGGCTCGGCGGGCAGCGGGTCGCCGGCGCGGGGCAGGCGGATCTCGGCGGTGCAGCCCTCCGCGGTCGTCTCGAAGGAGAGGCGCCCGCCGAACTGCTCGACGGTCCAGTTGACCAGCCAGAGCCCGAGGCCGCTGCCGTGGCGCAGCGCGGTCTCGGTCCCCTGGTCGAGGGCGTCGATCTCGTGGTCGGCGATGCCGGGGCCGTCGTCGGCGACGCGGATCGTCACGGTCTCGGCGGCCCGCTCGACGCTGATCTCGACGGTGGGGGCCTCGCCGTCGTGGTGCTGGACCGCGTTGTCGACGAGCTCCTCGACGGCGATCGACAGCGGCGGGGCCGCCTCCGCGCGGACGCCGGACGTCAGATCGGCGCGGATCTCGGCGTCGGGATAGTTCTCGCGGGCGTCGGTGACTACGTCAGCGACCGCCGCCGTCACGTCGACGGTGCCGAGTTCGGCGCGGTCCAGCGTGCGCGCGATCCAGCCCACCTTGTCGCTGCGCGTCGAGATGGTCTCGGCGACGTCGACGATCCGCTCGACGCGCTCGCCCAGCGTCGGGTCCGCGAGCTCGTCGGCGACCAGCTCGGCGTTGCCCTTGATGACGTTGATCTCGTTGCGGAGGTTGTGCCGGAACAGGCGGTTCATCACGTCGAGGCGCTGCTCGCGCTGGCGCTGGGTCGTCACCTCCCGGAGGCTGACCAGCCGGCCGGCGACGATGCCCCGGGCGCGCTCGACCGGGGAGACGCGAACGTCGTAGTAGTGGACGCGCCCCTGATCGACCAGCGGCAACTCGGCCTGCAGGCGGTCGCCGTCTGCGTCGGCGAGGTACTCGGCGACCTTCGGGAGGAGCTCGCCGACGGGTACGCCGATGGCGGCCGACTTCGGGCGGTCGAGCAGTCCGGCAGCGGCGGGGTTGAGGTCGGCGATGCGGTCCTCGTCGTCGAGGACGATCACCTTGTCGTCCATGTTCGCGACGATCTCCTCGCGGGCGATCTCGCGGGTCATCGGGACGAGCTGGAACAGCTGGCGCCGCAGGATCGTCCCGGTGACGACGAAGCCGGCGAACAGCAGCCCGATCCCCGCGAGGTCGACGTAGACCACGTGGAACACGTACGCCAGACTGCCGAGCACGGGCACGATCGCAGCGACCAGCAGCGCCAGCGCCTGCGAGCGGTAGACGCCGTCGGCCACGATCGCGACCTTCAGGATCATCCCGATGCCGGTCGCGATGACCAGGTACGTGTAGATCGCGTGCGGGTAGAACAGCGGGCCGAACTGCGGGACCAGGACGACCACCGAGCCGGCCGCCCGCGTCCCGGCGGCGGACACGAACAGCCCGGGGTTGGTCAGGACGGCGACGCCGATCGCCGCCGGTTCCAGCAGCAACACGGCGACCACCTTCGGCGTCACCCAGCGGTCGTTGCCGGTGAACTCCAGGGCGAACAACAGCCAGGTGACGGCCACGACCGCCGCGATGACCAGCTTCAGCGCCACCCAGGCGAGCTTCCACTCGACGGCGGTCAGGCTCAGGTTCATCCCCTCGGAGAACGACCAGAGGCTGGCGGCGAACATCAGCGCCGACAGCGGCCCCGAACCCGGCGTCTCGCGGTGCTGGAGCGCGAACGCCGAGACGGCCAGGCCCACCACCGACATCAGAAAAACCGGGCCCGCCCACGGCGTGTAATGCAGCGCCATCTGTGTGATGGCGAGTGGTTGGTCCGTCGACGGATTAAGTGTTCCCTCGAGCTATCATTCGTGATATCGGCGGGCCGATGACTGCCAGAGATCCCCGTCCAGTCGGGCGGTTACGGCCCGGTTATCGGGCGCGGGAACGGACCGCCGACCAGACGGCCACGGCGCCCAGCAGGAGTGCGGGGACCATCGGCAGCGCGAGGTAGGTGTTCTGATAGCCCAGCCCGAGGCCGGCGGCGGCCTGGCGGGCTGGCGGCGCGAGGTACAGCGCCCCGGGGACGACCAGAAACGAGACCACGATCACGGCGACCAGCACCCAGCCGCCCCAGTCGAACGCCGCGTCGGGGTCGGGGTCCGGCCGGCCGGCGGCGTCGACCGCCGGCTCGCGCTCGGCAGCGGACGGGCCGTCCGATTCGTCGATGGCGTCCGGGTCGTGGACGTAGGTCCCGTCGTCGCTCACGGCTCGGCGCTCACTCCGCGCCCGCGATCTCTTCGTACTCGCTGTCGGGGACGACCACGACCTTCCCGAATCCCTCGCGGTCCTGGAGCATCTCGTGGGCGCGGGGCGTCTCGCTCATCGGCAGCACGTCGCGGATCCGCGGCTCGAACTCGCCCTCCCAGACCAGCTTGAGGACGTCGTCGACCTCGCCCGGCGAGCCCATCGTCGAGCCGATCACCTCCAGCTGGTTCCAGAAGATGCGGTTGACGTCCGTCTCGGGGTTGGGGCCGGTGGTCGCCCCGCAGGTGACGATCTTGCCGCCCTTCGCGAGGCTGGCCAGCGACTGCTGCCAGGTTGCCGCGCCGATGTGGTCGACGACGACGTCGACGCCGCGGTTGCCGGTGAGATCGCGCACGCGGTCGGCGAAGTCCTCGGCCTCGTAGTCGATGGCCGCGTCCGCGCCGAGTTCGCGCGCGTACTCGAGTTTCTCCTCGCTGCTCGCGGTCGCGTAGACCTCCGCGCCGGCGTACTTGGCGATCTGGAGGGCGGCGTGGCCGACGCCGCCGGACGCGCCCAGCACGAGCACCGTCTCGCCGGGGTCGAGCTCGGCGCGGGTGATCAGCATGCGCCAGGCGGTCTGGAAGACGAGCGAGGCCGACCCGGCGACCGTCCACGGGACGCCCTCGGGGACGGGCACGAGGTTGTCCGCCGGGACCGCCGCCTGCTCGGCGTGGACGCCGCGGACGTGCTCGCCGATGATGTGAAAGCGCACGCACATCGTCGGCTCGCCCGCGCGACAGAACTCGCACTCGCCGCAGTTGATGCCGGCCGACAGCGCGACGCGGTCGCCGGGCTCGAAGCGGTCGACGTCCTCGCCGACGGCGGTGACGACGCCCGCCGCGTCGCTGCCGGGGATGTGGGGCATGTCCAGGTCGATGCCGGGCAGGCCGCGCCGCGTCCAGACGTCCAGGTGATTGAGCGCGGCGGCCTTCACGTCGAAGACGACCTCGTCGGCGGCCGGCTCGGGGTCCGGGAACTCGCCGTACTCGATGACGTCGGTGTCGCCGTGCTCGGAGAACTGCACTGCTTGCATACGCGCTGGGTCGGCCGGTACCCGCAAAACGGTGACGGTGTGGGTCCGACGCGCGTTGCCCGCGACCGGATCAGTCCCCGGTCCCGTACCGGCCGAGCGAGCGCTCGCGCAGCGCGGCCACGTCGGCCTCGGCCCGGGCCGCGGCGTCCATCTCCGAAAGCGGCGGGAACGTCTGGACCTTGTAGGAGTGGGTCAACTCGCCGTCGTCGTCCTGGGTCCGCAGGTAGATGCGGTACTTCGAGAGGTCCAGCAGGTCCGAGGCGGAGACGTCGGCGCTGTGGTGGTTGGCGATCAGTTCGGCGTCGCCCGTGCGCCCGGGATTGAACGTCAGGAACGTCTGGCACTGCCCCTCGATGGCGTCGAGGACGTCGCCCTCGAGCTGGCCCGACAGATCCTGGCAGGCGACGGTCAGGCTCAGGCCGAACGAGCGGGCCTTCGAGAGGATGCTCGCCACCTCGGCCTCGGCGGCGGCGACGTCGTCGAACTCGTCGATCACCGCCGAGAACTGCGGCGGGTCGGGCTGGTCGTCGGCGAGCGTCTGCTCGCGGACGGCGACCCACAGCCGCCGGAGCAGGGCGGTCGCGACCGTCCGCCCGGCGTCGGCCTGCGCGCTGCGGTCGCGGACGATCACCAGCTTCCCGTCGGCGACGACCCCGCGGATCGAGACGCCGTCCGGGCGGGCGATCACCTCCCGGACCGTCTCGTTCTCGACGACGGCGCGCAGCCGGGCGCGAGTCTCCCGGGCGGCCGCGCGCGTCTCCTCGTCGACGGCTGCGGCCGCGTACTCGTCGAGCCAGTCCAGTCGGTCCTCGCTAACGAGGTCGGCGAACGCCCGGCGGTCGCGCTCGGGCAGCAAGACCAGATAGAGATCGACCAGCGTGCACTCGTAGCCGTCGCGGGCCATCGCGCGAGCGAGGTCGCGGGTCAGCCGGTCGACGCGCACGCCCCAGACGTCGCTGGCGGGGTCGGCGCCGCCCAGCAGCGCGGCGACGTCCTCGGTCGTGCGCTCGACGGCGTCGCCGAACGTCGCCGCCTCGGGCGGGGCGTCGGTCGGCGGTTCCAGCACGTTGAACCCGGCGCGCCGGTCGGGATCGCCGCCCACCTCGACGAACACCAGGTCGTCCTCGCGGTCGGGCGGCACCAGCGACAGCAGCTCCTCGCTGTCCATCCCCTTCGGGTCGTAGAACAGCCCGCCGGCGCCCCGGACCATCACCTGCCGGAAGAAGTGCTGGAGCAGCGTGGTCTTGCCCTGGCCGGTCGCGCCGCCGACGAACTGGTGGGTCGCGAGGACGTCGGCGCGCACGCCCGCTTCGGTGCCGTTGCGCGTTCCCCAGCCGTACCAGTACGGCGCGTCGGGTTCGCCGTGGGCGAGCATGGCGCGCTGTTTGGCCGCGTCGTCGGCGTCGGCGACGCCATGAGCGGCGAAGTCGAACCGCGGCGTCCCGGGCTGGATGCCCTTCCCGGGCGTCGCGCGGACCCACGGCAGCGCGGCCGTCGAGACGGCCGCCTCGCGGGGCAGTCCCACGAGCGTCGCCAGCTCGCGCTGGGCCGCGACGATCCCCGTCTCGCGCCACTCGCGGGCGTTGGCCCGCCGCAGCTCCGCCCGGAGGTCGCCGACGCGAAGCGGCGCGGCCGACAGCGACTGGTCGGTCCGCGGGTCGTGAAACGACCGGAAGAGTCCGGCGACGGTCTCGACGCGCTCGCTGACGACCGCGGGGTCGTCGCCGACGGCGAACAGCCGCACGAGCACGCGCCAGCCCTTCTGGCCCTCGAGGTCGCGCAGCTCGGCGGCGGCCGCCCGCGCCCCGTCCGAGGGCGGCACCTCCACCGTCTCCGGCGTGAACAGCTTCCAGCGGCGCTCGTAGGATGGCTGGGTCAGGTCGTGGGCGAGTTCGCCGACCGACGGCGGCGATCCCCCGCCCAGCAGCGTCGGGCCGGTGTCCGGGTCGGGTGCGCCCCAGCCGCCCCTGACGCCGCTGGTCCACCCGTCACGGGCCGGCCGAAACAGGAACTGGAGGCCGACGTCGGCGCCGGCGGCCGGGTTCGCGGTCCCGCCCGCCAGCTCGTCGAGGATCGATCCCATCGGATTGGCGGCGAACTCGGGGTGGTCGACGTGTTTGATCGGGTACAGCGCGTAGCGGTCCAGCGCCAGCGTCGCCCCCGCGACGTGCCGACCCGCCTCGACCGGCAGGAACGGCCGCTCGCGCTCGGTGATCGACGACGCTGGATAGCGGTTGCGCAGCTGGCGTTCGAGCAGGCCGGACTGGCTCCGGTCCGTCGTCGCGTACGACAGCGACAGCACCCGTTCCTCGCCGGGCGACGGCGGCGCGTAGCGCACCTCGTAGGCGAACGGCGGGCTGACGTTCTCGGTCGTCAGCCCGAACGTCCCGGTCTCGGTCTCGACGTCGTGGACCGCCCCCAGGACGTCGGCCATCGCCTCGACGCCGTCGTTGCGCCGGTGGGGTCGCACGGCGAGTGCGGCGACGCGTTCCTGGGACCGGTAGACCGATTCGAGCCGCTCGTCGATCGCCACCGCCTCGCAGGACGGCGACCCGGCCGCCTCACCGCTGCCGAACAGTCCCACGTGCTGTCCCCCCTGTCTGTCGCCGGCTCCCCGACCGGCGCGGGCCGTCCCCCGTCATCCCTCGCGGTTACAGTACGCTGACACATAGGCGTTACGCCCCCGATGCCCCCTGCGACCGGGCGTCGGGAGGGTTTTGAGGGCGGCGGCGGAACGGGTCGACATGGTGGATTTCCAGTCACGGGACACGCGCCCTTCGCTCGGCGGCGACGACGGCGACGACGCGGACGACGCGACCGACGACGCCGGCGGCGACGCCGACGCGGGAAGCGACCGCGAGGAGGCGGGCGGGCACGACGACCACGGCAGGCACGCCGACCACGCAGACCACGATCACCGCGCCCACGACCGCGAGGAGGTCGGCGTCGGCGTCGTGACGGTCTCGTCGACGCGGACGCGCGAGGACGACCCCGCGGGCGACGCGGTGGCGTCGCTCGTGCGCGAAGCGGGCCACGAGGTCGTGACGCGTCAGGTGGTCGCCGACGACTACGACGACATCCAGTCGGTCGTCGACGACCTGGTCGACCGCCCGGCCGTCGACGTCGTCGTGACGACCGGCGGCACGGGCATCACGCCCGACGACGTCACCATCGAGGCGATCAGACCCCTGTTCGAGAAGGAACTGCCGGGCGTGGGCGAGTACTTCCGCCGGCGCTCCCACGAGCAGATCGGTACGCGAGCCGTCGCGACCCGGGCGACCGCCGGCGTCGTCGACCACTCGCTCGTCTTCGCGTTCCCGGGCAGCGAGGACGCCGCCCGCCTGGGCGCCGCCGAGGTGGTCCTGCCAGAGGCACCCCACCTCGTCGGCCTGGCCCAGCGCGAGTGAGAGCCGACGCGTCGCTCCCGATCGAGCGCGCGAGAAAAATCGAATCGGACGCCGGCGTGGTCCTCAGTCGCGACGGCCCAGCAGCGCGACCGCCGCGAGGAGGCCGGCGAGCGCGACCGCCGCGCCGAAGCCGTCGCCGACCGACCCGGAGGAGTCGGTCGTGGTGGTCGCGATCTTGTCGTCGGCGCTACCGCCGGGCGTCGTCGTTCCGGTCCCGGCATCGCCGCCGTCGTCGCCGGTGGCGCCGTCGCCGGCGGCCTCGTTCGACTGGACCGAGAACCGGACGGTCTGGCCGCCGACGTGGGCCGCGTAGGCCCCCGGCTCGGAGACGGCAGTCGACAGCGAGAGCGTCCCGTCGGTCGCCCGGGAGACGTTCACGGTGCGGTCGACGACCGTCTCGTTGGTCGCGTTGGTTCCGTTACCGATCCGGACGACCGTCAGGTCCAGCGTCGACCCGTCGGCGTCCGAGACGGTGGCCAGGTCCACGGTGAGCGTCTCGGGCTCACCGGGTGCCACCGTCTCGTTGGCGGCGCGGACGGACACGACCGAGACGGTGTGGTTGCCCCCGTCGGTCGCGGGCTGGTCGTCGGCCGCGTCGCTCGAGTCGTCGCCGAGGTATCCCGACACCAGTCCCGGCGGGAGGCCGACGTGGCCGTAGTCGCCGGACGTGTCGTCGGCGCCGGAGTCGCCGCCGGAGTCGCCGCCGGAATCACCGGTCGACGAGTCGTCGCTCTTGTCGGCGACGGCGGTGACCTGCTTGGTCACGTACTGCGTGTTGCCGGCGTTGTCCCTGACCATCAGCTTGAGGGTGTGCGGGCCGGTCGTCTCGAAGGTGACCGGCGCGTGGGCGCCCAGCGGGCCCGTCTCGCCGTCGACGTACCAGCAGACGTGGTCGATGCCGCTGGGGTCCGACACGTTCGTCGCGAAGGCGGTGAACTGCTCGCCGACGGTGACCTGGTCGGGCGCCCGAATCCCCGCGCTGGGCGGGGTGGTGTCCTGGGACCCCGAGCCGCCGGCGTCCCCGCTTCCGTCGTTCGACCCGCTCTGATCGCCGTCGTTCGGCGGCTGCTGGCCGACGTGGATCGTGACCGACGCCGTGTCGGTCTCGTTCGCGTCGTCAACGGCCGTCACGGTCGCCGTGTAGTCGCCGGTATGTTCGTACGTGTAACTCATCGTCGGCCCGGTGGTGTTGACGTCGACGCTGCCGTCGCCGTCGAAGTCCCACTGGTAGCTCGCGACGTAGCCGTCGTCGTCGGTCGAGTTGCTGGCGTCGAAGTTCACCCGATCGTTGACCGACGGGTACTGTGTCGAGGCCGACAGCGCCGCCGCCGGCGGCGAGTCCGTCGTCCCGCCGGTGTCGCCCCCGGACGACCCGCCGTTGTCGCCGCCCGAAGAGCCGCCGTTGTCGCCGCCCGACGAGCTCCCGCAGGAGCCGGCGCTGATCGAGATCGACTTGTTCATGTCCAGCTGGGTGGTCGAGCCGTCCCCGTTCCGGAGGATCCAGCTGTCCATGCGGTACCGGGGCGCACCCGAGCGGGGCCACGTCCCCCAGCGGCGGGCGTTCTCGTTGAAGCCGGGGTCGACCGAGATGTTCACGCCCGGCTGCGCGAGGCCGCGGATGGCGCCGCCGTCGGTCCGGTTGCGCGCCCACACCCAGTCGATGGTGGTGGACGAGCCGGTCAGGTTGCGGTGGCCGTCACGGCCGTTCCAGTTGTCGTCCTGGTGGCCGTTGTCGTACCAGTCGTCGTTGACGACCCAGCCGCCGGTCGACGACTGCGGGATGCCGCTGATA
Source organism: Haloarculaceae archaeon (assembly GCA_042217345.1). Taxonomy (GTDB): domain Archaea; phylum Halobacteriota; class Halobacteria; order Halobacteriales; family Haloarculaceae; genus Halorientalis. The sequence continues at coordinate 2,534 of JBDGSW010000177.1, read as the reverse complement.
CCGAAGGTGATCGTGCTCCCGTTGGGCCCGTCGCCGTACTTGTCGTGGAGGAAGACCAGGCTGTAGCCCTGCGAGCCGTTGTAGACGAACACCTGGCTGACCTGGTTGCGCTGGAGGTCCGTCGTCCCCAGCGAACTGTACTCCTTGTCGCCGCCGGAGACGTTGGCGTCGTTCTCCCCGTAGTCGTAGAACGATTCGACGGTCTGGGAGCCGTCGCCCAGGCCGGTCACCTCGTAACACTGCCCGCCCTGGTGGACGACGAACGTCTTGGCGGTTCCGCTGGCGTCGGCGCCGCTCGTTCCCCCGGAGCCGCTGGCGCCGGCGACCGGCGCCAACAGGACGGTAGCGATCATCGCGAGCGCCAGGACCGAGCCGAAGGCGCGGCGGTCAGTCACGCGTGGCCCCCCGATCGGTCGCGCGTCGCGCCCCACACCGATCCACTTGCCGACTGCTTCGTCGCGTCGACGACTGACTCTCGACGACGTACTGCTTCCGCGCTGGTTCGCTAACCATGTGATACGGGTCGACCGTTCAGGCGACCGACCCATTGTTATAGACAGACTGTCGCCTCGCATCCGTCGACTTCGATTACCGGTCGGGTGCTCGCGGCTCGTTACGGGACCTATACCGATCGCGAGCGGCCGATCATACCGTCACGCGTGCAGGTGGCCTGCTCCCGCACGCAACCCGCACGCGTCCCTATTTACTGGGGCAGCGGACAGAGGCTCGCGGTCAGAATCGCGGGTTCGTCGCCGTCGTTGCGGGCGCCGTGGACCTGGCCCCGCTCGTTGAGCACGACGCCGGGCGCTTCAACAGTCGCCGCCTCGTCACCGCGCTGGACCGTGACCGCGCCCGCGAGTACGTGGAAGACGTTGGTCGCGTCTGCGTGTTCGTGCGGTTCGACGGCGGCCCCTGGCCCGAGGCCGAACGCCTTGACGAGCACGTCGTCGGTCACCGCCACCTCCGCGGTCTGTACCTCCCCGTCGCCGGGATCGAGCGCCGGCAGGCTGTCGAGCGTCACGGTCGCCCCGTCGGCCGGCACCGGCTTCAGGGTTCGGTCGGCCGTCGGCGCGCCGACAGGACCGCGACCGTTTACGCGCGTTCGAGCGAGTTCACTCGCCCCCGACCGTCACGGCCCGGTTTCGGCCGCGATCGTCTCGGCAGCGCGATCGTTCGAAACGGTCACCGATCGGGAGAGTCGCGACGGCGCCGCGACGGCCGGCACCGCGGCCGTCGGGCTCGCAGTCCGCCCGTCCCGTCGGTCGTGGCCAGCACTGCCGACAGCCGTGGATTTTACCGCCTCGCGGTCGGAGCGTGGGTATGGTCTCTGCCCTCGGCGAGGACGTGTGGTGGTACGATCTGCGCGGGGTGAACGCCTACCTGGTCGACGACGCGGGGACGCTGACGATGGTCGACGCCGGCAACCCCTGGGACGGTCGGCGCCTCGTCGTCGGGCTCGACGGAGCCGGCTACGCCCTCTCGGATCTGGACCGCGTGCTCCTGACGCACTTCGACGTCGACCACGCCGGCGGCCTCGGGCGCATCGCGGGGCTGGACGCGACGATCTACGTCGGGGCGGCCGACGCCCCCCTGGTCACCGGCGAGCGCCGGCCGAACTGGCACAACCACAAGGGCGCCCTCCAGACCGTCGTCTCGCCGCTGCTCAAGCGGCCCGACTGCCCGGTCGAACCCGTCGCGGACGGCGACGAGATCGGCAGCTTCACCGCCTACCACACGCCCGGCCATACACCTGGCCACACCGCTTACGTCAGCGAGTCGCTCTCGGCCGGCTTTCTGGGTGACCTGGTCACCGAAAGCGACGGGGCGTTCGAGCCGTCGCCGCCGGTGATGAGCTACGACGCCGATACCGTGATCGAGAGCGTCCGCGACCTGGCGGCGCGGGCCCCCGACTTCGAGATCGCGGGCATGGGCCACGGGGTGCCGTTCGTGCGCGGCGGGGGCCGTCGGCTGCGCGAGCTGGCGGACTCGCTGTGAGCGGCCCCGTGGGCAGCAGCCCCGCGGTCAGCGCCCGTCGGCGAGTTCTTCGGCGACCGCGTCCGGCGCGAACAGCGCCGGGTCCAGCAGGATGTCGGCCTGTCCCTTCGCGAACTCCGGCAGGGCGTCGCCGGCGTAAACGATCACCCTGAGGTCGGCGTTGAGGTCCTTCGCGACCGGGATCGACGTCGCCAGGGCAGTGTCCGTCAGCACCAGCAGGTCGGCGTCGACGATGCCGGCTTCCTCCATGGCGGGGCGGTTGGCGGTGCCCGCCGCGCGCGAGACCGACACCCCTTCGGCGTCCAGCGCGTCGCCGAGGCCCGCTTCGTCCGGGCCGGCGATGACAGCACGAGTCATGTCTCGCCCGAGGGGCCCCGGGGGCTTGTGTCTTGTCTCGCGCTCACTCGTACTCGATGGTCGCGGGCGGTTTGTGGGTCACGTCGTACAGCACCCGCGCGACGGTGTCGTTCTCGCCGGTGATCCGGCTCTGGATGCGCTGGAGGGTCTCCCAGTCGATCTCCTGGGCGCGGGCGGTCATC
>JBDGSW010000180.1:0-25482 GCA_042217345.1 Haloarculaceae archaeon | reverse complement strand
ACGGGGTGGTCGGTGACGTAGCCGGCGCCGCCGTGGACCTGGATCGCCTCGTCGGTCACGTCCACGGCGTGCTCGGAGGCGAACAGCTTCGCCATCGACGCGAATTTAGCACCGAGATCGTCGTCACCGTCCTCGACGTGACTCGCGGCTCTGTAGGCCAGCGAGCGGGCGGCCTCGACGTCGGTGGCCATCTCGGCGAGCTTGTGCTGGACGGCCTGGAACTCGCCGATCGGCTGGCCGAACTGCTCGCGCTCGCCCGCGTACTCGATGGCGGCGTCCAGCGCTCCCTGGGCGGCGCCGATGGCCTGGGCGGCCACCTTGCAGCGCCCCTGCGCGAAGAAGTTCATCAGCTGGTAGAAGCCCTCGTTCACCTCGCCGATGACGTTGTCCTCGGGCACGCGCACGTCGTCGATGACGATCTCCGCCAGGTCCGAGGCGCGGATCCCCAGTTTGTTGTCGATCTTGGTGGGCTCGAACCCGTCGGTGTCGGTGGGCACGAGGAACGCGGTGATCCCGCGGTGGCCGGCGTCGGGGTCGGTCTTTGCCATGACGACGCCGACGTCGGCCACCGTCCCGTTGGTGATCCACATCTTTTGCCCGTTGATGACCCACTCGTCGCCGTCTTGCTCCGCGGCTGGGCCGCTCCGTTCCGAGGCGCCCCGCGCCTCGCGCTTCTCGGCCTCCGTCTCGATGCCGGCGACGTTCGAACCGTGGGCCGGCTCGGAGATGCACGAACAGGAGGCCACTTCGCCGCCGGTGATCCTCGGCAGCCACTCGTCTTTCATCCACTCGTCGCCGTAGTGCAGTATCATCTCGGTGCCGAAGCCGGCCGAGCCGATGGCGCTACCGATGCCCGGGTCGGCGCGCCACAGTTCCTCGACGACGATCAGCTTCGTCTGGAGGTCCATCCCCGCGCCGCCGTACTCCTCGGGGACGTGCGGGGCGACGAAGTCGTACTCCGCGGCCTGTCTGCGGATGTCCTCGGGATACTCCTTGCGTTCGTCGTGCTCGCGCGCGACCGGCTCGATCTCGTTCTCGCCGAACTCGCGGACCGCCTCTCGAACGGCCCGCTGTTCGTCGGTCACTCGAAACGACATGCACGGGTGTTCATTACTACTGGAAAAATAGTTTCCGGAGCCGTGAAACGCCGTTAGCGGTCCGGCCCGAATTCTCGTAACTCGTCAGCACCCGTGTGGCCGGCGGTCAGAGTGCACCGGTCGCGCTGTCGCACGCGTCCCGCCGGACTCGTCCGTGACGAATCGAGCGCGGTCGTGATTCCGGCGCAGTCGGCCATCTTTCGCCCGGTTCCGTATTAATTCCGCCCGCAATTATCTGATTCTGTCATCGACGAAAACGGTTATCACTGCGCGAACGTATATTCTCGTTGACTATATGGCGGGGACTCGGATCTACGCCGTCGCCGGCGCGAAGGGCGGCGTCGGCAAGACGACGACGAGCATCAACCTGGGAACGTCGCTCGCCGCCCGGGGAGCGAGGACCGTCGTCGTCGAACTCGACCTCGCGATGGCGAACCTGGTCGATTTCCTGGCCCTGGACACCGGACTGGACGACGCCCCGACCGTCCACGACGTGCTCGCGGGCCGGGCGGCGGTGACGGAAACGATCCGGAGCGTCTCCGGCGGTCTCGACGTCGTTCCGAGCGGGGTCGACCTCGCGGGGTACACTGCGGCGGACGTCGAGGCCCTGCCGGCCCTCCTCGAACCACTCCTCGGCGAGTACGACCGCATCGTCCTCGACACCGGCGCCGGCCTGAGCCGCGAGACCGTCGTGCCGCTCGGGCTGGCCGACGAGGCGATCCTCGTCTCGACGCCACGCGTCGCGGCCGTCAGGGACGTCGAGAAGACCAACCGGCTCGCCGAGCGGGTGGGGACGGACGTCGCCGGCGTCGTCTTTACGAAATCCGGCACTGGGCAGGCGCCACCGCCCGCCGAACTCGCCGAGTTCCTCGGCGTCGAGCTCCTCGGGCACGTCCCCGAGGACGCTGCCGTCCCCGCTTCCCAGGACGTCGGCGAACCGGTCGTGGTCCACGCGTCCGACAGCGAGGCCGCGACCGCGTACCAGCGCATCGGAACGACCCTGGACAAACGTGCGGTCCAGGCCGCGACCGACGGGGAGCGCTCGCTCGAACTCCCTCACCTCGACGCCATCGACGGGCGACGAGCCGCCGAGGGGCAGGCCGTCGAGGGGCGACCTGTAGAAGAGCAGCCCACCGGTGACACTGGCGCGGCCGCCGGTGGCGAGGCCGATCCCGACGGCTGGGAGTTCGGCGACGACCCTGCTGCCGACGCGAACGGGGCCAGGAAACCTGGGGCCGAGGAACGCGACGGGCACCCGTCGACCGCAACGGCCGGCCAGGGCGTGTCCGACGACGCGATCGAACAGTCGGTGGCCGACGAAGCGAACGGCCGGTCGGTCCCCGACGAAGCGACCGCGAGCGACGGTGGGACGGTCGAGAAGCCCACTACCGACGACCGCGGGACCGCCACGGACTCGGACAGGTCAGTATTCGCCACGGGCGACGAACAGCGGACCGACGGCGAAGCGGACGGGTCACTCGCGCAACGGGCGAAATCGCTGCTCGGGCTCTGAGACTACGCGGCGTCCTCGCCGCGCAGCTCGAACTTCTGGACCTTGCCGGTGGTCGTCCGCGGGAGCTCGTCGACGAACTCGACCTCGCGCGGGTGCTTGTACTCGGCGAGGTTCTCCAGGCAGTACTGCTTGATGTCCTCGGGGGTGGCCTCGGCGTCGGGCGTCGGCACGACGAACGCCTTGACGGTCTCGCCGCGGCGCTCGTCCGGGATGCCCACGACGGCGGCGTCGGCGACGTCGGGGTGCTCGAACAGCAACTCCTCGACCTCGCGCGGGTAGACGTTGTACCCGCCGGTGACGATCATGTGCTTCTCGCGGTCGACGACGTAGAAGTAGCCGTCCTCGTCCCAGTAGCCGACGTCGCCGGTGTGGAACCAGCGCTTGCCCTCGGCGTCCTCGGTGAACGCGCCCTCGTTCGCACCGGGCAGTTCGTAGTAGCCCTTCATCACGTTCGGACCGTGGATGACCAGCTCCCCGGTGATCTCGTCGAGGTCTGCCTCCTCCTCGTCGACGGGGCCGGACTCGACCGTCGGGACCGTCTCGAAGCTGCCGTCGACTATCTTGGACTCGACGCCCGGCAGGGTCTTGCCGATGCTGCCCTTCCGGCGTGCGTCCGGGCGGTTGGCGTGGGTGACGGGCGAGGTCTCGGTCAGCCCGTAACCCTCGTTGAGCTGGACGTCGAACAGCTCCTCGAAGCGGTCGATCACCTCGATCGGGATCGAGGCGCCCCCGGAGTTGGTAAAGCGGATCGACGAGAGGTCGAACTCGTCGGCGTTCGGCTGGTTGACGATGTCGTTGTACATCGCGGGGACGCCGTGCATGACGGTGATGTCCTCCTCCTCGATGATGCGGGCGGCCTCCTGGGCGTCCCACTCGGGGACCGGGCGGTACGTGCCGCCGAAAAACAGCGTCGCGATCATCGTGACGGTCATGCCGTAGATGTGGAACAGCGGGAGGACGCCGAGGAACGTGTCCGTGTCCTCGACGCCGTCGGGCATGATCTCGACCGAGGCGCGGGCGGTGAAGGTGATGTTGCCGTGCGTCAGCAGGACGCCCTTGGGCTTGCCCGTCGTCCCGGAGGTGTACGGCTGGACGGCGACGTCGTCGTCGTCGCGCTCGACGATCGGCAGTTCCTCGTCGGCCAGGAAGTCCTCGAAGGCGACCGCACTCTCGGCGTCGCCACCGACGCTGACGACCGTCTCGACGCTCGTGTCGTCCTGGACCTCCCGGACCTGCGGGACGAGGTCGGCCAGCGCGACGACGGCCTTCGCGCCGCTGTCGTCGAGCAGGTGGCTGATCTCACGCGACTTGTACTGGGGGTTCATCGGCACGACGATCCCGCCCGCCCGCAGCGTCCCGAAGAAGCCCGTCACGTACTGCGGCAGGTTCGGCAGGTACAGCGCGACCCGGTCGCCCGGCTCGACGCCGGCGTCGGAAAGCGCCTGCGCGAACTGGCCGACCTGCCGCCAGAACGCCTCGTAGGTCACGTCCTGGCCGTCGTAGGAAACCGCGACGATGTCCGGGGACGCGGCGGCTGTCTCTGCGACGTCGGTGACGAGGTTCGTCATACCCGGGACAACGATTCAACTGGTTAAAATAGTTGTCCTGTTGGGTTCCAGCGTTGTACCCGATTCGTTGATCTGTTAACGCTGAACGAAAAATTCGAACGGGAGTTTACGGGCGATGCGGCCGTGAGCGCCTCAGCCGCCGAGGTAGGACTCGCGGATGTAGTCGTCGGTCCTGAGCTCCTCGGGGGTGCCCTCGCGGACGAACTCGCCGTTTTCCAACAGCAGGATGCGGTCGGCGTGTCGCATCGCGAAGGTGACGTTCTGCTCGCAGAGCATGATCGTCACGCCCGCCTCGCGGATGCGGTCGATGCCGTCGCTGATGTCTTTGAGGATGACCGGCGCGAGCCCGAGCGTCGGCTCGTCGAGCACGAGCAGGTCCGGGTCGCTCATCAGCGCGCGGCCGATGGCGAGCATCTGCTGTTCGCCCCCGCTCATGGTGTTTGCGTCCTGTTCTTTGCGCTCTTCCAGCGTCGGGAACAGGTCGTAGACGAACTCGAGGCGCTCCTGGAAGTCCCCGCGGACGTACGTCCCCAGCTCGAGGTTGTCCTCGACGGACATGAACCCGAAGAGATCGCGCTTCTCGGTGCACTGGATCAGCCCGTCGGCGACGAGGTCCTCGGGCTGGGCGTCCCGGACCTCCCGACCGCGGAACTCGACGCTGCCGTGGTACGGGAGGAACCCGGAGATGGTGTTGGCCAGCGTCGACTTGCCGGCGCCGTTCGGGCCGATGACCGAGACGAGTTCGCCCTGGCCGATCGCGAGGTCGACGCCGTCGAGCGCCTGGACCTTCCCGTAGCTGACGTGCAGGTCGTCGACGTCGAGGACGCCGTCCTCGGCCGCCGTCGCCGCCGCGCCGACGTCGGTGTCCGAGCTCATCAGAGCTCACCTCCCAGGTACGCCTCCTGGACGTCCGGGTTGTTCTTGATCTCCTCGGGCGAGCCTTCGGCCAGCAACGAGCCGAAGTTGATGACGATCGCCCGGTCGATCAGCGAGAGCAGCCCGCGCATGTTGTGGTCGACGACGACGAAGGTCATGCCCTCGTCGCGCAGGTCCAGCAACAGCTCGGAGATGTTCTCGACCTCCGGACCCGACAGGCCCGCGAACGGCTCGTCGACGAGCATGAGGTCGGGATCGGTCGCCAGCGCGCGGCCGAGCTCCAGCCGGAGCATCCCGGCGTGGGGCAGTTCGTCTGGCGTCTGGTAGAGCCGGTCGCCCAGGCCGACACGCTCGCAGATCTCGATGGCCTTCGCGTGGGTCTCCCCGAACAGGCCCTCGAGTGTGAACAGCTGGTCGTCCATCAGCGACAGCGCGACGTTGCGGAGGACGGTCCGGTCCTCCAGCGGGCGGAACTCCTGGAACGTCCGGGCGAGCCCGCGCTTGACCATCTCGTACGGCGCCTTCCCGGTGACGTCCTCGCCCTCGTACCAGACCGTGCCCGCCGTCGGCGGGTAGGTCCCGGTGACGCAGTTGAAGGTCGTGGACTTGCCGGCGCCGTTCGGACCGATGAACCCCAGGATCTCCTGGCGCTCGACGGCGAAGGAGAGGTCGTCGACCGCCGTCAGGCCGCCGAACTCCTTGCGGAGGTTCTCGACGACGAGGACGCCGTCGTCCGGGCTGTACGATCGGGCGCTGGCGCCGGCGTCTGCGCTGGTCGTGGCCTCGCTCATTCGTCGTCACCTCCGAACCGCTCTTCGAAGAACTGCCGATAGCGGTCGCGCGTCTGTTCGAGCGGCGTGCGACCGCCGTCCGCCGCGGTGACGTCGTCGCCGTCGCCGATCGCGCGCCGGCCGAGGCCGATCCCCCAGCGGACCAGCCCGCCCGGGAAGACGTTCAGCAGGATCAGCGTGAACAGGGCGAACAGGAAAAAGCCCATGTCGCTGACTGCCAGGCCGGTGAACGGGACGGTGTAGTCGATCTGCCCGAGGTACTGCGGGACGAGGTAGACGAAGAACCCGCCGACAGCGGCGCCGGTGATGGTGCCCATGCCGCCCAGGACCGCCGCGATGATGACCTCGACGTTGACGATGACCGCCAGCAGCTCCGACGGCGAGGGCTGCCCGTTGGGCGTGTGAACGAAGACCGCGCCCGCGAGGCCGCCGATAGCGGCGCTCAGCACGAACGCGAAGATCTTGAACTTCGCCGGGCTCAGCCCCGCGGCCGCGACGGCGTCCTCGTCCTCGCGAATCGCCGTCAGGATCGACCCCGTGTTCGAGCGGGTGACGATCAACAGGAAGGCGAGGACGACGACGAACAGCGCCAGCGCGAGGAAGTAGTTCGCGACGTCGCTGTACCCGACCAGGTTCGCCGGGCTCGGCAGTCCCTGGCGCCCCTTGAAGATGTCGCTGAAGTAGACGAACACGCGGATCAGGATCAGCGGCGCGACCAGCGTCACCAGCGACAGGTACGGCCCCTCGAGTCGGAGCGCCGGGATCCCGATGATGGCGCCGACGAGCGCCGCCACGACGATGCCGGCCGGGATGGAAAGCAGCGGCGACACGCCGTGCCCGAGGTTGAGCAGCGCTGACGTGTACGCGCCCACGGCGAAGAAGAGCCCGTGACCGAAGCTGATCTCGCCGGTGTAGCCCGAGACGGTGTCCCAGCTCATCGCGAACATCGCGAAGAAGAACGCGCTGGTCAGCGAGTACAGCGCTAGCTGCCACGAGGTTCCGGGGAGGATCGGGAGCAAGATCGCCTTGCCGACCGAGAACGACAGCAACAGTGGGAGCGCCGCCAAAAACAGCAGCGCCAGGATCCCGATCCGGTAGCGCCAGCTCAGGCGCCGCGGGTTGAGTCGACTGCGAATCCGCTCGGTCTTCCCTGCAGTGTCTTCGCTCATGTTAGCCCTCCACGAACTCCCGGCCGAACAGGCCCTCCGGCTTGATCATCAACACGAGTACCAGCACGACCAGCGGGGCGAGCCCCTGCAGGTCCGAACTCAGCAGGTTCACGGTCGCGACGTCGAGGAACCCGATGAGGTAGGCCCCGACGATGCTGCCGCGGATCGAGCCGATCCCGCCGAGCACGACGATGGAGAAGGACAGCACGAGCGGGTCCTGGCCCATGTTGAAACTCGCGGTGAGAAACGATCCGAGGAACAGCCCGGCGATCCCGGTGAACGCGCCGGCGATGACCCACGTCATGAGGTTGACGCGGCTGCTGTTGATGCCGACCAGCGAGGCGCCCTTGTGGCTCATGCTCGTCGCGAGGATGGCCTTGCCGGTCTTGGTGTAGTTGACGAACGCGAACAGCGCGAGGATGATCACCCACGAGACGACGAACATCAGCCCCAGCGTGTTCTGGAACTTGTTGCCGGCGATGGTGAAGTGGCCGCTGACGATCGTCGGCAGTGCGACCGAGCTACCGCCGGCCGTCAGGCGGATCAGCTGCTCGATGAGCACGCCCAGCACGAGCGTGGTGATCATCACCATGATCGGTTCGTCCTCGAGGCGCTTGATCATGCCCAGATACAGCGCGCCAGTGAAGATGGCCGGGACTGCGATCGCCGCGAGCACGGTGACCGGCAGCCCGAGATCGAAGACGCGGCCCGCATAGTACGCGGCGAAGGCGCCGATGGTGATCGACGCCCCGTGTGCGAGGTTCAGGACGCCACCGACGCCGAAGATCAGGGTGAACCCGATCGCGACGAGTGCATACAGGGCACTGATCATCGCCGACTGTATGACTATCGTTAGTAGTTGTGACATTAGTTGAATGAGGGGAAACGGGCGACCCTAGATCCAGGACGGCTTCTTGTAGGTCGCCTCGGCGAGGTCGTCGGGGTAGACGACGGCCTGCTTCCCGGACTCGCCGTCTTTCTGCCACTGGTGCCACACCGGGTTGACCTTATCCTGGTCGTAGATGACGTCGTGGGCGTATTCCTTGTCCTTCCCGTAGTACGAGATGGTCCCCGCCGTGCCCGTGTAAGCGCTCTCTTCGAGCCCGGAGACGATCTCGTCGGCGTTGACCGTCCCCTTGTCCTTGACGACGCTCGCCCACTGCTTGACGGCGTCGTAGGTGATGTAGCCGGTGTAGACGGGGTACGAGCCGTAGGCCTGCTTGTAGTTGCTGGCGAACGGCTTGGTCTTGTCCGTGATGGCGGTCGTCGGCGTCGCGCTGTTCTGCACGACGGTGTACCGCGGGAGCCCGCCCAGCAGGTCGTAGTACGACGGGAGCTGGGCCGGGACGTGGATCCCGCCGAACTCGAAGTTGCGCTGGTTGCTCGCCCACTGCTTGAGTGCGGCCGTGCCAGTGTGGGCCATCGCGACGTAGGCCGCGTCGGCGCCGGAGTTCTCGACGCTGTTGTAGATCGGGCTGAAGTTGTCCGTGTCCGAGGCGTAGCGCTTGGTCATCGTCACGTCGACCCCGGCGCTACTGAGCGTGTCTTCGAGCACGGCCTGGACCGGCTCGGTCCACTTGTAGTTCTCGACGAGGACGGCCACCGAGTCCCAGCCCAGATCCGAGGACTTCGCGTCGAGGAAGTCCACCATGTTGACCCCGAGGTGGTGCCCGTTGATCGGGCCGGTCCGGAAGTGGTACTTGTACTTGTCGTACTGGTCGTGGACCATGTTGCTCGCTTCCGGCGTCGCGGCCCCGGAGGTCATGTGGACGGTCTTCGCCTGCGCGATGCTGTCCATGATCCCCAGCAGGACCTCGCTGGTGAACACGCCCATCGTAGCGTGGACGCCGACGCTGTCGGTCAGTTTCTTGTACTTGGTTCGGCCGGTCCCCGGGTCCTCTTCGGTGCTCTCGACGGTGAGGTTGACGTTCGACCCGTCGATGCCACCGTTGTCGTTGAGCTCCTTGACGGCGAGTTTGGCGCCGTTCATGATCGAGACGCCGATGGGGTCTTTCGCCTTCGCACGCGTCAGGACGCCGAGCTCGATCGTGTCCGGGATCCCCTCGGTCTGGCCGCCGCCGTCGCTCTGGTTCAGACAGCCGGCGACGCCGAGCGCGGCCGCCCCTGCTCCCGTCGCCTGCAGGAACCGCCGCCGACGGACGCGAGATCCATTTCCATTGTTTCCGTCTCCGTGAGTTCGGCTTCCATGTTCGTGTCCACCGACCGCTCCGTTACCATCGTTAACCATGGTGTCTGTCCCCACATAGAATACGAGGGTAATAAATGTTCATGGCGTTTGCCGATCCGACAACACTTACGGTCCCGGTAGGTTTTTAAAGCCAGAGGAACGGACGAGATGAAACCGTGCAGACGTGTCAACGACCCTCGAACTCGGGGTCGCGCTGCTCCATGAACGCGCTCGCGCCCTCCTCGTGGTCGTGGGTCTCGAAGACGGCCGACTGGCCGGCGGCCTCGTTGGCGATCGCCTGGTCGAGGTCGCTCTCGAAGCCCTGCCGCAGCAGGCGCTTGGAGGTCGACAGCGCCACTGTGGGGCCGGTCGCGATGTTCTCGACGTACGCGGCGGCGCGATCGTCGAACTCGTCGTCGGGGTAGACCTTCGTGAACATGCCCATCTCGCGGGCGCGCTCGGCGTCGACCATCTCCCCGGAGAGCACGAGGTGCTTGGCGGTGTTCTCGCCGACGGCGCGCGGGAGGAAGTAGGAGGTCCCGGTGTCGACCGCGAGGCCGACCTGCCGGAAGCCGAAGCTGATCTTCGCGGATTCGGTGGCAAGCTGGACGTCGCAGGCGATCGCGAGGTTCGCGCCCGCGCCGAAGGCGACGCCGTCGATCTTCGCGATCACCGGCAGCTCGTGCTCGTGGACGGCCTCCAGGGCCGCGGAGGTGTCCATGATGCTCTCTACGCGCTCGCGCGCGGTGACTTCTCCCTGTAACCCCTCGAGCATGGCGTTGATGTCGCCTCCGGCAGAGAACGCCCCGCCCGCGCCCTCGATCACGACGCAGCGGGCGTCGGTCTCCTCAACGTCCGCGAGGACGTCGACGATTCCGGCGGCGACGGGGCCCGTCAGCGCGTTGCGCGTGTCGGGCTGGTTCAGCGTCACGGTCGCGATCTCGTCCTCGACGGTGAGAGTCACGGCGTCGTCTGACATACACCGCCACCGACGGTCGAGACGTTCAAATAGGTTTGGCCGTCCCCTACCAATGGCGCCCGAAGGCGGCGGATTATCTAACAGTGTAAGAAGGCGTGCGCGAACGCTCAGCGCGCGGTCCAGCCGCCGTCGACCGAGAGGACCGAGCCGGTGACGTAGCTGGCGGCGTCGCTGGCGAGGAAGACCACGGGGCCGGCGACCTCCGCCGGTTCGGCGAACCGGTCGAGTGGGGTGCGGTCCAGCAGCGACTGGCGGAGCGACTCGTCGGCCATCGCGTCCTCGAGGAGGTCGGTCGCGACGTAGCCGGGCGCGACCGCGTTGACGCGGACCGCGGGCGCCCAGTCCAGCGCCATGCTCTTGGTGATCCCCACGAGGCCGTGCTTGCTCGCGACGTAGGGGTGCTGGCGCGGCAGCCCGACGCGGCCGCCGACGCTGGCGACGTTGACGACCGCGCCGCCGTCGCTGTCCTGCAACTGCTCGGCGGCGACCTTCGCGGTGGTGAACGCCCCGCGCAGGTTGACGTCGACGGTCTGGTCGAACCCCTCGAGGTCGACGACCTCCGGCCGGCCGAGCGCGCCCTGCGGGTTGATCCCGGCGTTGTTGACCACGACGTCCACGCCGCCGAAGGCGTCGACCGCTTCTGCGATCAGGTCGGCGACGCTGTCGGCGTCGGCGACGTCGACCGTCGCGGCGTGCGCTCGCCCGCCGTCGGCCTCGATCCCGTCGGCGACGGTCTCGACGTCCTCGGCCGTCCGCGAGGCGGGGACGACGGCGGCACCCGCGGCCGCCAGCTGTTCGGCGATCGCGCGACCGATCCCGCGGCTCCCGCCGGTCACGACCGCGACGCGACCGGTCAGGTCGAACTGCTCTTGCATGCCCGTGGCTGCGGACGGCACCGGGTTAAGCGGTGTGGACCCGACCCCCCGCACGGACCGGGGACCGCTCGCCCGTGCGACACCTCACAGCGTCGGCACGAGTTTCAGGATCCTTGACGTCCAGGTGCGCGTGTGTACCTGCACTGGCATCGGCGCGACCTCCGCGCGACGGACAACCGGGGCCTGGTGACGGCCGTCGACGCGGCCGCAGACGGTGACGAGGACGGCGAGGGCCGCGTCCGCCCCGTATTCGTCCTCGACCCCTCGGTTCTGGCCCACGCGGGCCCGCCCCGGGTGGCGTTCCTCCTCGACGCCCTCGGGGCACTCCGGGCGTGGTACCGCGAGCGCGGCGGCGACCTGGTGGTCGCGCGGGGCGACCCCCGGACCGTCCTCCCGGAACTCGCAGCGGCCCGCGACGCCGAGGGCGTGACCTGGGGCCGGGACTACTCGGGGCTGGCGCGCGAGCGCGACGCGGCGGTCGCCGACGCGCTCGCGGCCGCGGGCGTCGCGGCCGAACCCGTCCAGGATGCCGTGCTGCACGAACCCGGCGAGATCACGACGACCGACGGCAGCCCTTACGCGGTGTTCTCCTACTACGGTACGAAGTGGCTCGGCCGCCCCAAACCCGCGCCGGTGAGCGCACCGGCTGCGGGCGACCTGGTCGCCGTCGACGACGCCGAGCCGATCCCCGCGCTCGCGGATCTGGGCGTCGACCCACCGGAAGCGACGCTCCCGGACGCGAGCCCAGCCGCGGCGCGCGAGCGTCTGGACGCGTTCTGCGACGGGCCGATCTATCGCTACGAACAGCGCCGGGACGATCCGGCGGCCGACGCCACCTCACGTCTCTCTCCACACCTCAAGTGGGGCACCGTCGGGATCAGGCGGGTCTACGCCGAGACCGAGCGCGCGCTGGCCGCGGTCGACGACGCCGACCCCGAGGCCGAGGTGAAGCGCTCGTCCGTCCGGGCCGTCCGCGAGCAGCTGGCCTGGCGGGAGTTCTACGTCCAGGTGCTGGCGACGAATCCCGAGACGGTGACCGAAAACTACCGGTCGTACGAGCGGCCGATCCAGTGGCGCGAGGACCGGGGCGCGCTGGCGGCCTGGCAGGCCGGCGAGACGGGCTATCCCATCGTCGACGCGGGGATGCGCCAGCTGACCGCCGAGGCGTGGATGCACAACCGCGTGCGCATGATCGTCGCCTCGTTCCTGACGAAGGACCTCCTGCTGGACTGGCGCGAGGGCTACGCCTGGTTCCGCGAGCAACTGGTCGATCACGACACCGCAAACGACGTCGGCGGGTGGCAGTGGGCGGCCTCGACGGGGACCGACGCCCAGCCGTACTTCCGGATCTTCAACCCGACCACGCAGGGCGAGCGCTACGACCCCGACGCCGAATACATTACCGCGCACGTCCCCGAACTCCGGGGGGTCGACTCAGCGACGATCCACGCCTGGCCGTCGCTGTCGCCCGCGCGCCGGGCCGAGGTGGCGCCCGAGTACCCGGATCCGATCGTCGACCACGAGACGGCTCGCGAGCGGGCGCTCGCGGCCTTCGAGGCAGCGCAGGGCGACGCCGAGTGAGCCGGGGTTTCGCGGCCGTTTGTTCCACCGTGGCATACGGCTTCTAAACCTTTAACAGGCGGCCGCTCGACAGACTCACTGGAGGTTTACCATGCCCGAGAGATCCAACCCCGAACTGCCGCCACTGCCGTACGACTACGACGCGCTGGAGCCGTCGATTTCCGAACAGGTCCTGGAGTGGCACCACGACACCCACCACCAGGGGTACGTCAACGGGCTCGACAGCGCCGAGCAGACCCTCGCCGAGAACCGCGACAACGGCGAGTTCGGGAGTTCGGCCGCCGCGATCCGCAACGTGACCCACAACGGCTGTGGGCACTACCTGCACACCCTGTTCTGGGAGAACATGAGCCCCAATGGGGGCGGCGAACCCGAGGGCGAGCTGCGCGACCGCATCGAGGAGGACTTCGGTTCCTACGAGGCCTGGAAGGGCGAGTTCGAGGCCGCCGCGTCCGCCGCCGGCGGCTGGGCGCTGCTGGTGTACGACCCCGTCGCCAAGCAGCTTCGCAACCTCGTCGTCGACAAGCACGACCAGGGCGCGCTGTGGGGCAGCCACCCCATCCTCGCGCTGGACGTCTGGGAGCACTCCTACTACTACGACTACGGCCCGGCCCGCGGGGACTTCGTCGACGCGTTCTTCGACGTCGTCAACTGGGACCACGTCGCCCAGCAGTACGAGAACACCGTCGGCAAGCACGAGTAGGCGCCGCGCCCGAAACCCGCACTTTCTTTCGCGCTCACTCCCCGCCAGCGGCCGGACCGCCGTCGGCCGTCGCCAGCGCCGGCCCGGCGCCCGGCACGCGCACGCCCCTGACCTCGAAGCGCGCCCCACCGGACTCGCTGTCGGTCACCGAGACCTCCCAGCCGTGGGCCTCGACGATGCTGCGGACGATCGCCAGCCCGAAGCCCGTCCCCTCGGGGTGGCTGGTGTAGCCGCTCTCGAACACCTGCTCGCGATTCTCGGGCGGGATGCCGGGGCCGTCGTCGGCGACGAAAAAGCCCCCGTCGAGCGCGCCGACGCGGACGGTGGCGTCGGCGGGCCCGTGATCGAGCGCGTTGCGGAAGAGGTTCTCCAGGACGCGCAGGAGCCGGTCGCGGTCGGCGTCGATCGTCACGTCGGACTCGGCGACGAGGGTCGCCTCCCCCGTGTCGACGTGTGACCACGCCGACCGCGCGAGGTCGTCCAGGTCGACGGGTGCGGTCTCGTCGATGCTGCGCCCCTCGCGTGCCAGCGTCAGGACGTCGTCGATGATGTCGTCCATGCGGCCCAGCGCCGACTGGAGCTCGGTCAGGTGTTCCGGGTCGTCGCTGTGCTCGAGGATCTCGGCGCGGCCGGCGGCGACGTTCAGCGGGTTGCGCAGGTCGTGGGAGACGAGGCTGGCGAACTCCTCGAGCTGGTCGTTCTGGCGGCGCAGTTCCCGCAGGCGGCGGTGTTTCTCGGTCACGTCGGTGAACATGAGCACCTGGCCGACGAACTCGTCGCGGCGGTCGGTCAGCGGCGTGACGTCCACGTCGAGGATGCGGTCGTCGGCCTCGACGGTGTGGCTCGCCTCGCGGTCGGTGCCGAGCAGCGTCTCCAGCGCGTCCGCGATGTCGTCGTCGGCGACCCCCTCCCGGAGGTCCGAACCGACGACGCCGGACTCGACGCCGAGCAACGCCAGCGCCTGCGGGTTGCAGTCGACGACCTGGCCGCGGTCGTCGACGACGACGATCCCGGCATCGACGGACTCGACGACCATGTCGCGCGCCACCGGCACGATGTCCATCAGGCCGGCGCGCGTGATCGCCCACCACATCGCCACGCCCCCGACGAGGTAGCCAAGCGGCGTGATGTCGAAGCGGACGACCTTCGCCATGAACAGCCCGACGGTGATCCAGGCGGCGAACTCCGCCAGAAGCAGGGCGCCGACCTGGCGGCGGTAGTACCGGTGGGTGACGACGAACTCCTTGACCAGCAGGTAGGTGCTCGCGATCCCGAGCGTCGTCGAGAACAGGAAACTCGGGAAGAACGCGGGCGAGGGGTAGGACATGAGCGTGTGCGATGGCTGGTGGACGTAGGTGGCCTCGAACATGAGGCCGTGGATGGGATCGGTCAGGACGGCGAGGCAGTACAGGGCCGGGAATCCGAACAGGACGGCCAGCGTCCGGCGCGAGATCCACTGCTCGTTGCCCGTGAAGACTAAGACGTACAGCAGCCACCCGGGGACGACGAATTCGACGCCGACGTAGGTGAGGAGCCCGAAGGCGTGTTTCAGCCACAGCGGCCCGGCGAGGGCGTTGAACAGGTCCGAGGCAGTCCAGATCGTCACGGCCGCCATGAACAGAACGGCGTACAGCCCGCCCGGCCGGTCGCGCTGGCGCCAGGTGACTGCGAGGACCGACGCGCCAACGACTGTCTCGACCCCGAATAGCGCGACGTACCCGAGGAACTCGCCCGGCATTCGTCATCTCTCAGTGACATACCGATAAATACGTGGGGGCTGTATCACCGGGGCGAACGGCCGCTAACAGCACGCTTCGTCCCGGCCGCTCCCCCGAATCCGGCGAGGCCTTTTTGGTCACGCGAGCGCTCCCATCGGGGGATGGCATCTGAGGAGCAGGGACGGACTGTCAGGCCGGGCGACCCCGGAGTCCACGCCCGCGACCCGGGCGCGACCGTCGACGAGTACGTCGACCTCGCGGCCGACCTCCGGGCGGCCGTCGACGGCGACGTCCGCTTCGACGAGTACGCACAGGTCCTGTACGCCACCGACGGCAGCATCTACCAGGCGCGACCGGCCGGCGTCGTCTACCCCACCGACGTCGAGGACGTGCGGGCGGCGGTCCAGACGGCCGTCGAGCACGACACGCCGATCATGCCGCGCGGCGCCGGCTCGTCGCTGGCGGGCCAGGCCGTCGGCCCCGGCTGCGTGGTGCTGGACATGTCCCGACACCTGGACGGGATTCTCGACGTCGACCCCGACGCGATGCGGGCAACCGTCCAACCCGGCGTCGTCCAGGACGACCTCGACGACCACCTGGCCGAGCACGGCCTGAAGTTCGCGCCCGACCCCGCGTCGTCGGGCCGCGCGACCGTCGGCGGCTCGATCGGCAACAACTCGACGGGCGCCCACTCGGTGCGCTACGGCATCACCGACGCCTACACGGAGGAAGTGAAAGCGGTCCTCCCCGACGGGACCCTCCTGCACGCCCGCGAGGTCGTCCTCGACTCCGAGGAGTACGCGGAGATCGTCGACAAGGACGACCGCGAGGCCGAGATTTACGAGACCGTCCGCGGGCTCGTCGCGGACAACGAAGCCGAGATCGAGGCCCGGTACCCCGAACTGAAGCGGCGGGTGAGCGGGTACAACCTCGACCGGGTGATCTACGAGAACGAGGACGGCGACGAGGTGATCAACCTCGCGAAGCTGTACGTCGGCGCCGAGGGCACGCTCGGGGTCGTCGTCGAGGCCACCGTCGGCCTCGTGACCGTCCCCGAGGAGACCGCGCTGGTCCTGTACTGCTTCTCGGACCTCGTGGACGCGATGCAGGCGGTGCCCGAGGCGCTGGCGTACGACGTCAGCGCGGTCGAGCTGATGGACGACGAGGTGTTCCGGCTGGCGCTGGCGTCGGACGGCTACGCGGAGTACGCCGAGCCGATCCCCGACGGGACCGCCGCCGCGCTCATGCTGGAGTTCGACTCCGAACTCTGCGAGGACTTCGCGGCGGCGGTCGCGGAGACGAACGAGCACTTCCTCGCGGACGGCGACGCCTTCGACGTCATCGAGGCCTTCGAGGCCGACGAGCAGGCCGACCTCTGGTCGCTGCGGAAGGCCGCGATCCCGCTGCTGATGAGCCTCGAGGGCGACCCCAAGCCCTACCCGTTCATCGAGGACGCCACCGTGCCGCCCGCGGAACTGGCCGAGTACGTCCAGCAGTTCGAGGACGTCCTCGCGGACCACGACACGTCGGCGGCGTACTTCGCCCACGCCGGCAGCGGCACGCTGCACATCCGGCCGATCCTCAACCTGAAGACCGACGAGGACATCCAGACGATGCACTCGATCGCCGACGACGTGACCGACCTGGTGCTGGAACACCACGGCGCGTTCTCCGGCGAGCACGGCGACGGCATGGCCCGCACCGAGTTCAACCCCAAGATGTACGGCCCGGACCTCTGGGCCGCGTTCAAGGAGATCAAGACCGCCGTCGATCCGGAGTGGTACGTGCACCCGGGCAACGTGGTGTACCGCGACGGCCCGGACGACGTCGGCCCCGACAGTGATCGCGGCGTCGGCGCCGACATGCGCGAGCACCTCCGCTACGGTCCGGAGTACCAGTCGCTCGAGCCCCAGACCGAACTGGACTTCGACGACGAAGGCGGCTTCTCGCACCTTGTCGAGCTGTGCAACGGCTGCGGGACCTGTCGCCAGACCGGCTCGGACGTGATGTGCCCGACCTTCCGGGCCTCCCGCGAGGAGATCCAGGCCACCCGCGGCCGCGCGAACATGCTCCGGGCGGCCATCAGCGGCGAACTCCCGGCCGAGGAGATCTACTCCGAGCGCTTCCAGTCGGAGGTGCTCGATCTCTGCGTCGGCTGCAAGGGCTGCAAGTCCGACTGTCCCACTGGCGTCGACCTCGCGAAGCTCAAGGCCGAGGTCAAACACGAGTACCACGAGCAGGAGGGAAGCACGCTCCGGGATCGGCTGTTCGCCAACGTCGATCGCGCGAGCGAGCTCGGTAGTCGGCTCGCGCCGCTGTCGAACCTCGCCCAGCGGCTCCCGGGCGCCGACCTGATCGGCGAGAAGCTGCTGGGCATCGCCCCCGAGCGCTCGCTGCCGACGTTCACCCGGGAGACGCTGGCCGAGTGGTACCGCGAGCGCGGCCCGCAGGTCGAGCCCGCCGAGGCCGAAGACACGGTCCTGCTGTTCCCGGACACCTATACCAACTACAGCTACCCCGAGCCGGGGAAGGCTGCGATCGACGTACTCGAGGCGGCTGACGTCCACGTCCAGGTGATCGACCCCCGGAAGGTCGCGCCCAGCGGGCGGGCGGCGTTCTCGATGGGGATGCTCGACGACGCGCGCGAGCGCGCGGAGAAAAACGTCGACGCCCTCGCGCGATACGTCGACAGCGGCTGGTCGGTGCTGTTCGTCGAGTCCTCCGACGCGGTGATGTTCCAGGACGAGTACGGGGACCTGCTCGAGGGGGACGACGTCGCGGCCGTCGGCGCCAGCGCCTACGGCGTCTGCGAGTACCTCGACACCCACCGCGTCACCGAGCGCCTCGCGTTCGACGCGTCCGGGGAGTACCTCACCTACCACGGCCACTGCAACCAGAAGGCGCTCAACCGCGACCACCACGCCGCCGGGGTCCTCGTCGCGGCCGGCTACCAGGTCGACCACCTCGACTCGTCGTGTTGCGGCATGGCCGGCTCGTTCGGCTACGAGGCCGAACATTACGACCTCTCGAAGGCCATCGGCGAGATCCTCTTCGAACAGGTCGAGGAGAGCCCGGGCGAGCAGGTCGTCGCGCCCGGTGCCTCCTGCCGGACGCAACTGGGCGACCGCGACGGCGCCGAGCGCCCGCCGCACCCGATCGAGAAGGTGCGCGACGCGCTGGCCTGAGCCCGCGGGCGCGACCGCGAGCGGCGCGTCCGCGAGTCGCGGGGATTTTGCCCGCGCGGTGTCAACCCCCTGGTAATGCCCGTGCCGAAGTCCGAGTTCGACGATCTGCGGCCGCTGGCCTTCCGCGACCCCGAGGAGGTCCTCGACCCCGACGAACTGTACACCGTCTACGAGATCGCCCGGCTGTTCCAGGGGCTCGACCCCGACCAGCAACTCGACGTCGAGACAGAGGACGTCCTGCTGGACTGGACGATCCCGTGGATGATGCTGCACGCCGACTCGTTCGTGTTCGCCGAGCCGGCGGCCGACGACGAGCCGGGGCTGTACGGCCTCGCCGAGGACCTCACCGACGAATGAAGCTGCTCGTCGCCGGCGCCGACCGCGTCGACGCCGGCAAGACCACGTTCACGATCGGCCTGCTGGAGTATCTCGACGCGCCCGGCTACAAGCCGCGGGCCGGCAACGACCACTGGTTCCACCAGGACGACGTCCGCCACGCGGTCACGCAGGGACGGCTGTTCGGGGGTGACGCCCGCAAGCTCGCGGCGGCCAGCCCCGGCGCCGTCGACCCGGAAGATCTGAACCCGATCCACCGCCTGTGGCGCCCCTCACCGGGCTCCGGGACGGGGCTGCTCGGCCAGGCCGACCGCGAGTTCGTCGTCGACCGCGTCGGCGAGACCTACGTCGTCAACGAGACCGTCGAGACGCCCGCGGTCGTCCGCGAGCACCTGCCGCTCTCGGAGGCCGTCAGGGTCGCCTCGTTGGAGGAACTGAACGAGGTGATGGAGCAGCTGCACCTGGTCGCACTCGACGGGATCGCCCGGCGAATCGCCGAACGCGAGCGCGTGGTCGTCGAGTCCTACGGGGACGTGGCCCGGCCGCTCCGGGAGTTCGAGCCCGACGCCGTGGCCGTCGTCGAGCCCGGTCGCGCGCGGCTGTACCGGGGCGAGCGCTTCGCGAAGGCCTGCGAGGTCGCGCCCGGCAGCCCCGAGGACGGTCAGCTGGAGACGCGCACGGGCGCGGTCGTCGATCTGATCGATCCGGTCGACCGGCTCTCGTTGCCGGCGTTGACCGGCGAGCAGCGGACCGATCCGGCGGCCGTCGCCGAGGCGTACGGCCACGCCTACGAGCCGCTGGTGGCGGCCGCGGGCGAGTAGGCGCCGGGGGCGCCGTCAGCGCATGCGCGCGGCCTGCCCGGCGAGTTCCACGTCGTGGTAGGGGTTGGTGGTGACGCTCGGACCGTGGCCGGTGTGGAGCTCGGCGAGGTCGTCGTCGATCGACTCGAGCACGCGGTCGATGCTGTCGATCAGTACCGGGCGGTCGCCCTCCTCGAGGTCGGTGCGGCCGAAGCCACCGTTGGCGAACACGAGATCGCCGGCGAACAGCACGTCGGCGTCGGCCGAGTACAGCACGAGGTGGTCGTCCTTGTGGCCGGGGGTGTGCAGGGCGACGTACTCGTCGTCGCCGAGCTGGACGGTGTCACCGTCGGCGATCGCGTGGTCGACGCCGTCGAAGTCGGGGTCGTAGCCCCAGACGTCGACGTCGAAGGCGTCCACGACGTCGGCGAGGGCGCCGACGTGGTCGGGGTGGGTGTGGGTGAGCACGACGGCGTCGAGATCCTCGACGTGCGCGCGGACGGCAGCGGGGACGTCGAAGCCGTTGCCGGCGTCGACGAGGACCGTGCGTTCGCCGGTGACGAGGAAGACGTTGCTCGTGAATCCCTGCTGACCCTGCGCCAGGTTGGCGATCATACCTGTCGGTACGCCGACCGGGCGTTTCTGCGTGTCGCTTCCGCCGGCGAGCGCGCCGAGTCGACGCCGGCGGCGCCGACCCGGTCGAACTGGACTCAGGGTCGCCGGTCGACCCACAGGGCTATGTATGATGAATGGTAAACGAATACAAGAGAGCAGATGACTGACTCGACAGCACCTGTTGTGCTCATCGTCGAGGACGAGCCCGACGTCGCGGAGACGTACAACCTCTGGCTCGCCGAGGACTACGAGGTGCGGATCGCGGAAAACGGCGACGAGGGGCTCGCACACCTCGACGAGGACGTCGACGTGGTGCTTCTCGACCGGATGATGCCCGGGCTCTCCGGCGACGAGGTGCTCGGGCGCATCCGGGAGCGGGGGTACGGGTGCCGGGTCGCGATGGTGACGGCGGTCGAACCGGACTTCGACATCCTGGAGATGGGCTTCGACGCGTACCTCAACAAGCCCGTGCGAAGCGAGGAGTTGTGCGACACCATCGAGAAGCTCCTCGAACGGACGACCTACGACGGGCTGCTCCAGCAGTACTACGCGCTCGTCGAGAAGCAGGCCACGCTCGAGACGGCCAAGAGCGGGGCAGAACTCGCCGAAAGCGACGAATACGAGCGACTGCAGCGACGTATTGCCGACCTGCAAGAAGAGCTATCGCGGACGATGGGCGGCGTCGAGGACGACGCCGACTTCATCACGGCCATCCAGCAGATCGGCGGCGGAGAGGGTCCCTAACGATGTACGATCTATCGACCGTCCTCGAGACCGAAGCTGTGTCGGAGGTCCGTCCCGGAACGAGCGTGCTGATCGCCGGGCCGGCCATGACTGGGAAGGAGGCGTTGGCGATGGAGATTCTCGCCGACGGCTCCCGGCAGGGCCAGGGCGCCCTGATCGTCTCGACGAGCGACAGCGCCCAGAACGTCGTCGAGGACTACCGCACGCGCGTCGAGGGCGTCTCGAACCTCCAACTCGGCGTCGTCGACTGCCGCGCCGACGGCTCGAACGGCCGCGGCGGCGACGCCAGCACCCCGCCCGGGCTGTACGTCCACCACGTCTCCTCACCCGGCGACCTCACCGGCATCGGGATCGGGATCACGAAGTGCCTCGAATCGCTGCACGCCAACGGCGCCGAGACCGGCCGCGTGGCGCTGGTCTCGCTGTCGACCATGCTCACCTACACCGACCGCGAGACGGTCTTCAAGTTCTGTCACGTGCTGTCCTCGCGGCTCGACGCCGCGGGCTACATCGGCGTGTTCACCATCGACACCGGCGCCCACGACGAGCAGACCCTGCAGGTCATCAAGCAGGCCTTCGACGGCCTCGTCGAGATCCGCGAGGCCGACGGCGCCCGCGAGGCCCGGGTGCTCGGCCTGACCGACGCCCCCACCGCCTGGGCGGCGCTGTAACTACCCCCGTCGCGCTATCGCCCGGTATCGCCGCTCACAGCGGCGCTCCCGCGAGCACCAGCCGCGCGCGCTCCTCGCCGCGGTTGTGTAGCTGTCGCGTCTCCCCCGAATCGATCCGCACCGCCTCGTTCTCGCCGAGCGTCACCGTCTCCGCGCCGAAGTCGACGTCGATCTCGCCGTCGACGACCACGTAGACCTCCTCCTGGCCGTCGGCGCCGTGGTCGTGCTCTTTGCCTTTCGCGCCCGGCTCCAGTTCCAGGATCGTCACGCCGACGTCTTCGGCGCCGAGCGCGTCCTTCAGGAACCACATGCCGCCGTACTCCGCGTCGACGACCGATTCCACGTCGTCCGTCGAGGCAACCTGATAGCCCATGGCGCGGGGTTCGGGCTCCCGGTGCAAAAAGAGTGGCTGCCGGAGGCCAGTCACGAATACGCTTATGGCGTTTCGCTCCGCCGGGTGGGGTATGGAAGTCCGTTTGCTCGAGGCCACCGAGGACCCCGAGGAACTCGTCTGCACCGCCGCGCGAAACGACTACATGGAGGCGTACGTCGGCGACCGCTCCTTCGAGGAGATCATGGCGACCGTCGACGGCGACGACCGCCAGGAGCGAATGGAGACGCTGATCGGTCACCTGCTCTCCCACGGCCACTTCGGGCCGTTCGAGCACCCCCAGGCCACCTTCGCCGTCGAGGGCATCAGCCGCGCGTGTATGGCCCAGATCACCCGCCACCGCCACGTCTCCTTCGACGTTCGGAGCATGCGCTACGTCTCCTTCGACGAGGTCGACCCCGACGCCGTCCACGACGGGGAACTCGTCGTGTTCCCGCCGTCGGCGACCGATCCCGACTGGGTGGGGCGCAACCAGCAGACCGGCGCCGTCGACGAGGAGACTGCCGAGCGCCGCGAACAGCTGTTCGCCGATACCGTCGCCAACGCCGTCGAGTCCTACCAGGAGTTGCTCGACCTGGGCATGCCGCCGGAGGACGCCCGCTTCGTCCTGCCGATCGGCACGAAGGTCAACCTCGTCATGTCGATGAATCCACGGATGCTCATGCACGTCGCCGACATGCGCGCGGCCGCCGACGCCCAGTGGGAGATCCGCGAACTCACCGAGTCGATCCTGGATCTGGCCGCCGAGTGGTGCCCGATCACCTTCGAGTACTACGAGCAGAACATGAAAAACCGAAAGAACCGGCTGGCGCCCTGACGGTCCCGCGCTCGCACTCTAGGGCTACTCTCGCGAGATCGCAGTCTCGAACTTCTCGAGGGTCGGGTGCTCGGTGAACATGCCCTCCGGGGGCCGGTCGCCGTGTGCGTCCCGGAACGACTCCGAATCGGTCCACACCTCGAAGTCCTCGCGGGACTCCCAGTAGGTCTGGGCGACGTAGACGTCGGTGTCGTCGGCCGGCGTCAGCAGGTCGAAGCGGACAAAGCCCGGCTGGTCCTGCACGCGGCTCAGGTTCTCGCCGAAGCGCTCGACGAACGCCTCGCCCTGTCCCTCCGCGACGGAAAAACGGTTCGCGACGACGAACATGCCACCAAGTGCGACGCCGACCCGGATAAGACTACCTGTGGTCGACGCGGCGTCGGCGTCGAGTACCGTGCGGACACGGTGTTTTTATGCCGGGCCGGAGTGCTTTGTGCACTAGATGTCTCGTCCGCTCTCGCTGGCTCTCGTCTGCGTCCTTCTGGTCGGGACTGCCCTGGCGCAGGGTGGCGTCGCCGCGGCGCCGGATCGAACGGCGCCGGCGTCGGCCCAGGAACAGTTCGCGCGCACGACTGTCGTCATCCAGGTCTACGCCAACGGGTCGGCGCGCTGGACGTTCAACTACTACACGCCGTCACTGAACGACACCCAGCAACGGCAGTTCCGGGAGTTCGCGACCCAGTTCGAGTCCAACGAGACCGACCTGTGGCGCAACTTCAAAGGTCGGGCGCGGGCGCTGACGGCCGCGGGTGCGAACGCGACCGGCCGGAACATGACCGCCACGAACTTCCACCGAGAGGCGACGCTGACGACGGCGAGCGTCGGCCACCGCGGCGTCGTTCGCATGGCGTTCACGTGGTCGAACTTCGGGCAGGTCGACGGCGACCGGATCGTGGTCGCGGACGTCTTCGACGGCGTGTTCTACGTCGGCCCCCAGCAGTGGCTGGTCTTCGAGACCGGGCCGAACGTCTCGTTCGTCCCCTCGGCGGTCTCGCCCCAGCCCGACGACTACTCGAATCCCGCGGGCATCGGCGAGAGCGACTCGATCACCTGGTACGGCGAACGCCAGTTCCCCGACAACCGCCCGCGGGTCGTCTTCACCACCGCGGACGGCGCGGCCGGCGGCGGGCCCGGGCCGGGCGGCACGCCCGACGGTCCCACGAGCGCCGGCGTCGGCCCGGGAATGATGCTGCTCGGTGCCCTCGTCGTCGTCCTCCTCCTCGGTGGCGTCGGCTACGCCTGGCACACCGGCGCCCTCGACCGGCTGTGGTCGCCCGACGGGGACGCCGACCCCGACCTCGAGCCCGTCGGCTCGCCTGGTGACGGACCGGCAGAAGCTGCCGGGGGTGCCGCCGCCGCGACCACCGGGGAGGCCGAGAACTCCGAGGAGCCGCCCGTCGCCGACGAGGAACTGCTCACCGACGAGGACCGGGTGATCTCCCTCCTGGAGGACAACGGCGGGCGCATGAAGCAGGCGACGATCGTCGAGGAGACCGACTGGTCGAAGTCGAAAGTCAGCATGCTCCTGTCGGACATGGAGGAGGACGAACAGATCAGCAAGCTGCGCGTCGGCCGGGAGAACATCATCAGCCTCGCCGGCCACGAACCCGACGCCGCCGGGTCGCCCTTCGACGACGAGTGAGCACCCGCGGCGTGCCGGTGTCGGCCGCCGATCGAGCGTGACGGGCGGCCGTCGCGCCCGTCTGGAGCGCCGTCAGCTCATTTCGTACTGCCCGTCGCCGTTCGTGTCGAGTTGGACAGACACGGACATGTTAGGCATGGAGATCTGGTTGGTCGCCAGGTAGGTGGCGTGGATCTTGGCGTCGGTCATGACCAGGCCGGGGTTCTGGCCGCCGGTCAGGTTGATGGTCCGCGGTTGGACCTCGGGATCCGACGGCGAGGAGATCTGGAACGGGTTCGAGTCGGGGCCGGTGTCGCCGATCTCGAGCCCGCTGAACGTCGCGTTGCCGGCGTTGATGCTCGGCGTCTTCATCAGGAGCTGGTCGGCGTGGACGGTCCCGCCCGAGTCGATGACGAGCCGCGCCGTGCCGTTCATCGTCCCGCCGGAGTACTGCGAGAGATCGACCTTTTTGACCAGTTGCATCCCGTAGATGGTGTTGGACTTCATCTCGACGACGGCCATCGCCCGGTCGCCGCCGTTGCTCACGCCGGGGTACATGACCATGTCCTGTCCCTCGATGCGGTCGGCGGTGATGGTGAACCCGCCGATGCCGGCGACCGGCATGGCGAAGGCCGTCCCGGTGCTCAAAAAGAGCATGCCGACGACGGCGACGACGCCCAGCGATACTGCCGTGCTCTTTGCCAGTAGCGTTGTGTCGTACATTGGTGATTGACCTCACTCTGCGGCTGCGCTGTAGAGGCCGACCAGTCGACCACCCCCAGTGACGGCGGCGAGGCGGACATCCCACGCCCCGCCGACCGTCACCCCCCGTGAGGGCACCACAGGTCGCGGGCGCGATACCGTACGCACGCGCCGCGTACCGCGCAACCACTCGCTTTTATTCGGCCCTGTGACCAGTGAACGTTTTCGCGGTTTTCGGGCCGCTCGCTCCAGCGTTTTCGTCCCGTTGTCCGCTGGTACTTGCCGGTGACGTCCGCATTTGCCGCGGACAGCGTCCCGCGTGCTCGGCTTCGGTCAGCCATCGACGCCACTGGTTGTCGGGTCGGTGTCGACGACGGACGACTTGCCGTGTGTCGGTCGCCGACCCCGCCACCGTGTGGTGGTAATTCGACCCACGGCGGCCCCAAAACGGAACTGTTAAACACAACTCGCGGCTACCAGTGAATGCACGCTCCGATAGTGTAGTCCGGCCAATCATATTGCCCTCTCGAGGCAATGACCGG
>JBDGSW010000048.1:0-26236 GCA_042217345.1 Haloarculaceae archaeon | reverse complement strand
ACGTCGGCGAGGGCGGCTACCAGATCCCGAACAACCCCGACACCATCGAGTTCCTGGAGAACGACGCCGACTTCGTCCTCTGCGTCGAGACCGGCGGCATGCGCGACCGCCTCGTCGAGAACGGCTTCGACGAGGAGTACAACGCCCTGATCGTCCACCTCAAGGGCCAGCCCGCCCGCGCAACCCGGCGGCTGACCAAGCGCCTGCACAACGAGCTGGATCTCCCCGTGACGGTCTTTACCGACGGCGACCCCTGGTCCTACCGGATCTACGGCTCGGTCGCGTACGGCTCGATCAAGTCCGCGCATCTCTCGGAGTACCTTGCGACTCCACAGGCCCAGTACATCGGCATCCAGCCCGCCGACATCGTCGAGTACGACCTGCCGACGGACCCACTGTCCGACTCGGACGTCAACGCCCTCGAGAGCGAGCTGGAGGACCCGCGCTTCCAGACCGACTACTGGCGCGAACAGATCGAGCTCCAGCTCGACATCGAGAAGAAGGCCGAACAGCAGAGCCTGGCCGCGCGCGGCCTGGACTTCGTGACCGACACCTACCTCCCCGAGCGCCTCGACGCGATGGGCGTGCTGTAGCGAAGCGAGCGCTTTTTCCGGACCTGCCCTCACCGAGCGTCCAGCACGACCGGCACGCCACGGCCAGCCACGTCGCCGGCGAACTCGTGCCCTCTCCCGCGGCCCGGTTCGTAGTCGATCGGCACGACCAGGTCGGGCTCGAGCGCAGCGGCCAGCCCCGCGGCCGCGGCGGGATCCATCGCGCCAGCGGCGCCGATCGGCGGCAGGAACAGGTCGACCGAGAGCTCGTCGTGACCCGCTAGCACGTCGGTGTGGCCGGGGACGAACGCGGCGACGTCGCCCAGGTGAACGAAAAGGCCGCAGCCGGTGCCCTCAGGGTGGATCGGCGCGCCGGAGTCGTCGACGTTCGGGCCGTCGGGCAGGGTGTAGGCGGCCGTGGTTCGGAGAATTACGTCGCCGACGAGCTCGTCCGTCTCGGCGTCGACGCGGCGAGTTTCGAACTCGACGTCGCGGACGGGCGTGACGTCGCGGTCGGTCTCGCTGTGATGGACGGCGTCGTAGACGACGACCGTCGCGTCCGAATCTGCGACCGCTTCGATCGCGTCGGGGTCGTAGTGGTGGACGTGCGTGACGCAGACGAGGTCGGCGTCAGCCGGCGCCTCGCCGCTGGCGATGGCGTCAGCCGTCGACACCGGATCGACGGCGACGGTAGTTCCGTCGGGCGCTTCCAGTCGGACAGACGGGCCGCCGAGCCAGTCGACGGCGATGTCCCCGCAGTGGACGGGCATTGGAGGGACTCGGATCAGCGTCGGGAAAACTGCTGCTCTCTCGGTCGGACTTACTGCCCCTCGGCCAACCGCTCGACGCGCTCGAGCGAATCGGCGTCGGCCGGGTCCTTGTCGTCGCGAACGCCGAGGAACCGCGGGAAGCGCAGCGCGTAGCCCGACGAGTAGGTGGGCGAGGCCTGGATCTCCTCGTAGCCGACCTCGAAGACGACGGCCGGCTCCAGGTCGACGTCCTGGCCGTCCTGAGCGCGGACGTGTGGCTCCAGCAACTCAGTCAACTCCGCGAGCTCCTCGTCGGTGATGCCCGTCGCGACTTTGCCGATCGTCTGGTAGGCCTGGCCGTCGCGGACCGACAAGAGGAAGGTACCGAGGAACTCCGCGCGGCGCCCCTCGCCCCACTCGGCGCCGGTTACGACCAGGTCCAGCGTCTCGACGTCCGGTTTCCGTTTGAGCCAGTGCTTCCCGCGCCGGCCCGGCGAGTACGCCGACGCGGGGTCTTTCAGCATGATCCCTTCGTGGCCGGCCTCGAGCGCCTCGGCCTCGATCGCGGCGATCTCGTCGGGGTCGTCCGTGATCGACAGCTCTGAGACGGCGTCGTCCAGGATCGATTCGAGGCGGTCGTGGCGCTCGCGCAGGGGCGCCGAGAGCAGGTCCTCGCCGTCGACGTGCAGGCAGTCGAACGCGACGAGGTCGACCGCGACGTCCTCACGAGCCTTCGCAACGTCGTGTTTCCGGCGGAAGCGCCGGAGGATCTCCTGGAAGGGCAGGGGCTCGCCGTCGTCGTCGACGGCGACCACCTCGCCGTCGAGGATCGCCGGCACCGCGAGGTTCGCCTCGACGAACTCGACGACCTCCGGGAGCGGGTCGGTGACGTCCTCCATGTTCCGAGAGTACAGCGACACGTCGTCGCCGTCGTAGTGCACCTGAACGCGGGCGCCGTCGTACTTCCACTCGACCGCGGTCTCGTCCCACTCCTCGAGGGCGTCCCTGACGGCCCCGGCCTGCGCGAGCATCGCCTGGACCGGGCGACCGACTTCGAGGCGGAGGTCGGCGAGGCCGCGCTCGCCCTCTTCGCGGGCGACTTCGGCGACCAGCCCGTAGTCGTTCGACACCTGCAGGGCGCGCTCGACGGCGTCGACGGGCACGTCGAAGGCCTCGGCGACGGCGTCTCTGACCGCCCCCTCGCCCACGCCGATTCGCATCTCCGAGAGGACGATCCGGGCGAGGTAGCGCGCCTCCTCGGGGTCACACCGGTTGAACAGCCCGAACAGGAGGTCGAGCTTGCGATCCTGGCTGCCGCTGCCCGCGGCGGCTGCGAGCGCGCGGAGTTCGGCGTCAACTTCGGCGACCGTCAGCGCGTCGGCACTGTCGCCGGCGAACGCGCCCAGCCCCCGCTGGCCGCCGAAGTCGTAGCTGGCCGCGACCGCGCCGATCTCGCCCGTCTCGGCCAGGCGGTCCTCGACGTCGTCGGCCGCGACGTTCTGCCCCGCGGCGCGGGCGATGGCGTCGTAGCACAGCGAGGGACCGACGTCGAGGGTCGTCGATTCGTGGGCGGGAAACACCCGGCCCTGAACGAAGCGGGCGACGATCGGCAGATCCGCGCCGGCTTCCTCGAACAGCGCCGCCACCAGCGAGACGATCTCCAGGTCCGCCGGTTCGGCCTCGATCGCGGCGGCCCGGTCGGCGAACGCGGCGAATTCCATCGCCGACCCGTAGCCGCGGCCGGGGGTTAAATCGTCCGAACCGGCCCGCCCCCGCGTATCGGACCAGCTATACGTCGACCCCGTGAGGGGTTCGGACATGGTTGCCCCGGTCACGACCGGCACGCTCGTCGTCTTCGCGCTCGTCGCCGCCACGGTCGCGCTGTTCGTGACCGAGGCCGTCTCGCCGGACACGACGGCGCTGGCGGTGATCGTCGCGCTCGCGGTGCTCGAACCCTGGACGCAGATCGACCCGCGCGTGGCGATCTCCGGACTGGCCAACCCGGCGACGGTGACGGTGCTCTCGATGTTCGTCCTCAGCGCCGGCGTCCAGGAGACCGGCGTCGTCCACGCCCTCGGGCGGGCCGTCGGCCAGTTCACGCAGGGCGACCCGGGCAACGTCCTGGGCGTGACCGTCGGCCTCACGGGCACGCTGGCGGGGTTCGTCAACAACACGCCAGTCGTGGCCGTCTTCGTCCCGATGATCTCGTCGCTGGCCGACGAGAGCTACGTCTCGCGCTCGAAGCTGCTGATCCCGCTGTCGTACGCCGCGATGCTCGGCGGGACCCTCACCCTCGTCGGCACCTCCACCAACCTCGTCGCGAGCGACCTCTCCCGGGAGTTGCTCGGCCACCCGTTCTCGATGTTCGAGTTCACGCACCTCGGTGCGGTCGGAAATCACAAAGCACGAGAGGCTGCGGTGCGCAGGGGCGGGTATGAACTACCTCGTGGCGATGGAAGCAGCCTGGTTGGTTCGCGACGTCGAGGAGGTCGACGACGCCATCGGCGTCGCCGTCAGCGAAGCCGGCAAACGCCTGAACGACCGCGACATGGACTACGTCGAGGTCGACGTCGGCGCGACCGGCTGTCCCGCCTGCGGCGAGCCGTTCGACTCGGCGTTCATCGCCGCAGACACCGCCCTGGTCGGACTCGTCCTGGAGATGAAGGTGTTCAACGCCGAGAACACCGAACACGCCCAGCGCATCGCCAAGTCCGAGGTCGGCGGCGCCCTCCGGGACGTCCCCCTGAAGGTCGTCGAGACCATCGAGTTCGAGGAGGAAGCCGACGCCAGCGCCGGCGCGTGACCGCGAAGTAACCTTTTTATATTACCGGCAGTAATCCGCAGGCATGGATCTGCCGACGCCGGAGGACCTGCGTGAGCGCCGGACGGACCTGGGGTTGACCCAGAGCGAACTCGCCGAGCGCGCCGACGTCTCCCAGCCGCTGATCGCTCGCATCGAGGGCGGTGACGTCGACCCGCGGCTCTCGACGCTGCGCCGGATCGTCAACGCCCTGGAGGAGGCCGAAGGCGGCATCCTTCGTGCAGCCGACCTGATGCACAGCCCGGTCTACGGCGTCGCGCCCGACGACAGCGTCAAGACCGCCATCGAGGTGATGAACCGCGAGGGCTACTCCCAGCTGCCGGTCGTCCGCGACGACTATCCGGTGGGGATCGTCAGCCACAGCGACGTCCGCCAGTCCGAGGAGGAGGACCCCGGCGAACTCCCCGTCGCCGACGTGATGCGCGAGTCCATCACCACCGTCACCGACGAGGCGACCGTCGACGAGGTCGACACCCACCTCGACCACCACGAAGCCGTCATCGTCATCGACGACGGCGAGATGGTCGGCATCATCACCGACGCCGACGTCGCCGCCAACATCTCCTGACAGTCCCCCGCAGCCGACGGCGGTCGGTAACGCGTTCTCACGCACACAGAACAGCCCGTAGATACATCGCCCCCGGTCGCGTGGGCTCACTATGACGTTCGTCGTTCCCTTCGACGGGTCCCGGTTGGCCGAAGCCGCGCTCGTCCGCGCGGTCGAATTCAGCGCCGTCCTCGAGGAGCGCGTGGTGGCGGTCACGGTGATTCCGAATGGCAACGCCGAGTACGCCCGCGAACGAGGGTGGCTCGACGACGACGAGCCGTTCGCCATGCAGACTGTCGTCTCCACGGTGCACACCCACGTCGCCGACCTCGCGCCCGCGGCCGACTTCCAGCACGAGGTCGTCGAGCGCTACGCCACGTCCGGTACCGTCGCCAACCGCCTCCGGGACGTCGCGGCCGACCTCGACGCCTCCATGGTGTTCGTCGGGAGCGACGACGCCGGACACCTCGTCACCTCGATCAGCAGCGTCGGAAGCAGCGTTGCCGCCGACGCGGGCTACGACGTGGCAATCATCCGCCACGCTCGGCCGTCGAAGATCGGGTCCCTGCGCGACCGCTCGCCCCACAGGCGGGCGAAATCGGACTTCTACCTCCCGGAGTGACCGTCCGACTCAGGCCAGCTCCAGCCCGCGGATCGCCACACACTCCTCGCCCTCGCCCTCGCCGACCTCGCCGATCACGCGACCGTCGTCGGTCGCGTCCACGACCGCTTCTGCGTCCTCGGGCGCCAGTGCAGCCACGAACCCCATCCCGCATCCACCTTTTTCTTCGTCGGGTTCGCTCGCTACGCTCGCGAACCGCTCCTCGAAAAATCTGGATCAAAAAGCGCGCTCTCCCGATGGTCGAGCGCGTCCGAGTCAGTCTAGTTCGAGCCCGCGAATCGCCACGCACTCCTCGCCCTCGGCCACCTCGCCGATCACGCGACCGTCGTCGGTCGCATCTACCACCACCTCCGCATCCTCGGGCGCCAGTGCAGCCACGAAGCCCGTGCCCATGTTGAACGTCCGGTGCATCTCCTCGTCGTCGACGTTCCCCGCGTCCTGAACGAAATCGAACACCGGCTGAGCCTCGAAGGGGTCGGTGATCTCGTAGCGGTGCTCGCCCATCCGCGTCAGGTTGGTCCAGCCGCCGCCAGTGACGTGGGCCGCCGCGTGACAATCGTTGGCCTGCAGCGGATCGAGCAGATCGGTGTAGATGCGCGTCGGTTCGAGCAGTTCCTCGCCGATCGAGCGCTCGGGGTTCGGCGGGAACGCATCAGTGTACTCGTGGTCGCGCGTGGCCGCCTGGCGGGCCAGCGTGAGCCCGTTCGAGTGGATGCCGCTGGACGGGAACCCCACCAGGACGTCGCCGACCTCGGCCTCGCCGGGGAACAGATCGTCCTTGCCAGCGAGGCCGGCGCAGGTGCCTGCAATGTCCAATCCTTTGATGACCTCGGGCATGACGGCGGTCTCGCCGCCGACGAGGGCGACGTCTGCGCGCTCGGCGCCGGTGGCGAGGCCCTCGCCGATCTGCTCGCTGACCTCGTCGTCGGGCTCCTCGACGGCGAGGTAGTCGACGAACGCGACCGGGCGGACGCCGGCGGCGACGAGGTCGTTGACGTTCATCGCGATGCAGTCGATGCCGATGGTCGAGTACTTCTCGAGCGCCTCGGCGACGAGCAGCTTTGTGCCGACGCCGTCGGCCGCCAGCGCGAGGTAGCGGTCGCCGATGTCCAGCAGGCCGGCGAAGTCGCCCTCGAACCCCTCGGTCGCGCCGATGAGGGCGGCGGTCGCGGCCTCGCTGGCGTCGATGTCGACGCCCGCCTCGGCGTAGGTCAGCCCCTCTCGGGACTCGTCGTCGCTCATGTCTCGGCAGGTGCGCGGCGCGCGCAAAAGCCCGTCGGTCCCGCGGGCGGTCAGACGCCGACCAGTCGGAACCCGAGCAGGGCGTAGACGGCCAGCGCCACCGTCGGGACGAACACCGCCAGGAAGACCGCCCAGCTCCAGTCTTTGACCGTGTTACCGTCCAGCGGCCCGAACGGGAGCATGTTGAAGCCCGCGAGCAGGAGGTTGATCGTCAGTCCGAGGTTGCCGATGGCGCCGAGCACGCCGCCGCCGGCGAAAAACGCCAGCGGGGCGAACACGACGGCCAGCCCCAGATTCATCAACGGCCCGGCGAGGGCGATCAGGCCGTTCTCGCGTTTCGTCGAGCGGCCGCGGTGGTAGACGGCCCCCGGGGCGGCGAACAGGAAGCCGGCCAACCCGGCCATGATCGCGACGAACAGCATGCCGTAGTCGGCACGAAACTCCGCGAGCTTGCCGAACCGCATCGCGACGAGCTTGTGGGCCAGTTCGTGCAGGAGGAAGCCGACGCCGACGGTCAGCGCGCTCAGCGTGAGCACCCGGGAGAGCGCCGGGCTCGTGAAGATCCCGGGGCCTGCCAGAAACAGCGTGAAGGCCACCGAGAGCGCGACCCAGGCGGCGCCGAAGTCCAGGAGCTCGCGGGTGGAAAAGCGGACGTTCACGTCAGGAGCCTCCAGACGACCTCGGCGCCGTTGAGCGCCCCGAGCCTGAGCAGCCGGACCACGTCGTCGACGCCGCCGATCTGCCCGAAGAAGTACGGTAGCAAGACGACGCCGAAGAAGACGCTCGCGATCATGCTCCCGAGGTTGGTCATCGCGACGACGAGGATGAGCCGGAACAGCGGCACCTCGTACATCCGGGCGAACAGGTCCCGGATCGGCGACTCCTCGTCGTTGAGGATCTCGTTGAGCGTGTTGATGTCCGAGACGTTGACGGTGAGGTAGCGAAGCTCGACGTAGCCGGCGAACCACCCGGGTGCCAGCAGCGGGTTCAGGCTCGTCAGCCAGGCCACCGCCCCGCCGACGGCCGCGCTCGGCCAGTGGGCGCCCGCCAGCTTCGCCAGCGCGAAGGCGACGATCCCGTTGACCAGGAACCACGCGCCGAACAGCCGGAACAGAAAGCCCGTCGAGGCACCTTCGAC
Source organism: Haloarculaceae archaeon (assembly GCA_042217345.1). Lineage (GTDB taxonomy): Archaea > Halobacteriota > Halobacteria > Halobacteriales > Haloarculaceae > Halorientalis. The sequence continues at coordinate 18,566 of JBDGSW010000048.1, read as the reverse complement.
GCCCGTCGCGACGGCGATGGCGAGCAGCGCGAACAGCACCAGAAAGCCGAGCGTGAACAGGTAGCCGAGCAGCTTGAACGCGGAGAACCGCCGGCCCGACGTGGTCCCGACCAGCGACTCGAACGGCGGGAGGGACTCTGGGTCCTCGAGGTACGCCTCGATCCCCGCGCGGTGGCCCGCGCCGACGACCGCCAGCACGTCGTAGCCGGCCTCGCGAAGCGCGACCAGGTTGTGCGCGAGGTAGGCGTCGCGCTCGTCGATCAGCGCCTCGGCGCCGCCCGGGGAGAACCGGCGGAACTCCTCCATCATGGCCGCCACCACGTCGCCCTCGGTCAGTTGCTCGATGTCGAACTCCTCGAGGTCGGCCTCGTCCTCGGCGCCCCGCGAGAGCGCGGCGGCGAGCCCGAGCCCGACCAAAAGCGTCAGCCCCAGGGCGACGGCGACGGCGTCGAGGACGCCCAGGACGATTCCGCCGAGGCCGCCGACGCCGCCGACGAGGATCGGACCGACGAGCAACTCGGCCGGAATCGCGACCAGCAGGCCGACGAACAGCCCGACCGTCAGCCCGGCCGTGATCGGATCGGTGAGGCCCGCCGTGAGCCCGCCGAGGAGTTTGAGCTTCTCCAGGCCGGTGAGCCGCGCCCAGAAGCGCTGCATCGTCGTCTGGATGTCCCGGTCGACCAGCGCGACGCCCAGGCCGAACTCCTCGGCCGTGTCGACGGCGGCCATCATGTCGGCGCCGGGCGTGATGTCGAACTCCTCGCCCATGCGCGCCTGGACGTACGAGAGCATCCAGTACGCCAGCAGCTGGAAGACGGTGTTGCCGCCGAGCAGGTCGCTGGGCTCGAAGTCCTCGGGCGTCTCGCCTTTGAGCTGGCGGTAGCGCCCCTCGTCGAGCTCGACGGCGACGACGTCGGGCCGCTGCTCCTCGATCGTCCGTTCGACCGTCTCGACGCTCTCGTGGGAGACGTGGGCGGTACCCAGGACCGTCACACTCCCCTCCCCCGAGGGCGTTCCCGGCGCCGTCGGCGTCGGTGCCGACCGATCGCTCATTGCACCCCAGTAGACAACCCCCCGTCTTGGGCCTGTCGGCCCGGCGGCGCTCGCCTCGCCCGGCCGTCGCGAGTCAGTACACTCAATTCAGTCCCGCGGGAACCCCGGCACATGCCGGATCTGATGGACACCTACCTGGAGAACCGCGAGATGGTCCAGCCCAACCACGCCAACATCCTCGGGACGACCCACGGCGGCAACGTCATGAAGTGGATGGACGAGATCGGCGCGATGTCGGCGATGCGCTTCGCGGGCGAGAGCGCCATCACCGCCCGGATGGAGCAGGTCAACTTCCGCCGGCCGATCCCGCTTGGCGACAATGCCCTCATCAAGAGCTACGTCTACGACACCGGCGAGACCAGCATGCGCGTGCGCATCCAGGCCTACCGGGAGGACCAGCGCACCGGCGAGACCGAACTCACGACCGAGAGCCACTTCGTCTACGTCGCCATCGACGACGACTTCGAACCCGTCAAGGTGCCCGAGTTGACCGTCTCGACGGAGCGTGGCCGAAAGCTGCGCGATGCGGCCGTCGAGAGCGACGACAACGGCGGTACCGACGCCGGCACTGACGACGGCGCCGCGTGAGCGTCGTCGGGACGTGAGTGGTTCCGTCCGCCGCGTGGCTCCGGGCTGTGAAGGCTTTTCCCCCGGCCGTGCCTACCGACGGGCATGGGACTCGACGCGGAGCCGCCCGAACCCCCGCGGCTGCGGGGCGACGTCGCGGCCAGCGAGTACGACGACGTCGACGTGCAGGGCGACGACTACAAGCGCGAGGAGTTACAGGCCTTCCTCGAGGAGGGCGCCTGGACGCAGGCGTTCGACGAGTGGGCCGAACACACCGATCTCGACGCCGAGGAGTTCGCCATCGCAACCGACCTGGACCTGTTCGCGGAGTTCGACTTCTTCTGGGACGACTTCGCGGACAGGGTCGGCTATCACGCTCCCGGCCTGCCCGAGGACTGGCGCGAGCGCGAGATCCACCCCGAGATCGACTCCTGGGGCACCGTCTCGGGCATCAACGCCGCGCTGACCGAGTTCGGCCAGACGGTCTGTGACGTCCTCGAGGCCGACTACATCGACTGGGAGGCCGACTACGAGCCGCCGGAGGACCTCCCGGATTTTTGAGCTACAGCCGCGCCGACGCCACGAACGTCTCGCGGCGGTCCTCGGCGCGCTCGACGGTGAATCCGGCCGCCTCGAGCATCTTCGTGGCGTCCGTCGCGTCGTAGCGCTCGCTGCGGGGCGGACCCTCCCGGCCCTCGCCGGCCGCCGACCAGTCGCCGACGGCCAGGCGCCCGCCGTCCCCGAGGACGCGAGTTAGCCCGGTCAGGGCCTCCTCCGTGGCGAACTCGTGGAAGGTCATCGTCGACACTGCGGCGTCGAGCGCGTCGTCGGCCAGCGGCAGGTCTGCGACCTCGGCGGTGACCAGCTCGACGTTCTCCGGGACGCCTTTTTCCTCGTAGGCGCCGTGCATCTCCGCCTGGACGTCGACGGCGTGGACGGTCTCCACGTAGGGCGCCACTTCGTCGGTGTAAAAACCCGTTCCGCTGCCGAGGTCGGCGATCTCGTCGGTCGACTCGGGCTCGAACAGCGCGAGCAGTTCGTCGACCGAGAGGTACGCGAACCGCCAGGGGTCCTCCAGTTCGGGGGCGCGATCGGCGTCGTACGTGTGAAAACCCATGGGCGGACTCCGGTCCCATCGGACAAGTCTCCAGCGACTTCCGACGGCGATCAGCGCTCGTAGGTCCCGGTGAGCCGGCCGGCGGCGACGGTGGCGGCCGCCAGCGGTTGCGAGAGGCGCTCGCGCCGGGCGCCGGCTGGCACGGCCAGTTCGTGGTCGAGCGCCGAGACCGTAACGCGGTACGTGTGTGGGCCGCCGTCCCGCGGCGGTCGCGGGCCGTCGTAACCGACGCGGCCGAAGCCGTTGGTTCCCTGTCGCGCGTCGCCCAGCGGCGGGACGACGCGCTTTCGCGGCACCCCCGACGGGATCGACGTTCGATCGGCGGGGAGGTTCCAGAGCAGCCAGTGGACGAACCGCCCGCCGGGCGCGTCGGGGTCGTCGACGACCACCGCGAGCGCGGACGCCCCGCTCGGGACGCCCGCGATCGAAAGCGGCGGGGAGACGTTCGCCCCGTCGGGCGTGTACCGCGGCGGGATTGGCTCGCCGTCCCCGAACGCCGGGGACGTCACCGAGAGGTCCCCGACGGTCGAATCGGGCGCTGGTGAGCCGTCGGTGGCGTCGCCGTCCGCGCCCGTCGAGCAGCCGCTGAACCCGATCGCCAGCCCTGCGCCGACCGTCGCGAGGAGGTCGCGGCGTCGGAACATGCACCCGACTCTCTCGCGCGCTCACATCAACGTAGGGTCCGCGGGGCGACAGTCGAGAGCTTCAATACGGATGGCTGACGATGGCGTGACATGGCCGAGATCATTCCCCCGACCGAGCGCGTCTGCGAGCGCTGCGGACGCCACGACGTCTGGGACGAGGCGGCCGAGACCTGGCGCATCGTCTCCGAGGACGGCGACGAGCAGTTCGGCAACCCCCACTGCCTCCACGAGTGGGACATCAACGGCAACTACAATCCCTTCGAGCGCTGACCCGACGACCGCGGATCGACCGACGGCCACGCTGCCGCCCGGTGTCGCCGGCCGGACCTCTCGACCCGTCGCCAACACCGTTTATTGACGCCCTCGGTGAGGCCTCGGGGTATGGGGACTCGCTGCAAGCTCTGTGGCCGTCGCGCGACCGACTCGTCCGCCGTCGACGCCTGCACCTGCGGGTGGCGCCTGGACGCCAACTGCTACCGCAACCACCGCGAGTGGTGCCCGGCCACCGGTCCCGACCGGTGGATCGGCGCTGTCGAGATCTGACTCGAACCGCCGGACGTTTCTCTTCGCCGGCCCGAGCGACGCCCGTGCCGACCGCCTACGTCACCGTGCCGCCGGAAGCGGCCGACGACCTCGCCCGTACGCTCGTCGAGGACCGCCTCGCCGCCTGCGTCAATCGCGTGCCGTGCCAGTCGGTCTACCGCTGGAACGGGACCGTCCACGACGACGAGGAGGTACTCCTGCTGGCGAAGACGACCGACGAGCGCTACCCGGCGCTCGTCGAACGCGTCCGCGAACGCCACCCCCACGACGTTCCGTGCATCGAGCGCTTCGAGGAGACCGACGTCCTCGACGCGTTCGCCGACTGGCGCGAGGAGTCGGTCGACGCGGACGCCGAGTGACCGACGCGGCCAGCTCCTGCGTCGCCGTCGCGCCGCGTCGTCAGTCCTCACCGGGAACGTGCGACTCGGCGAGTACCTCGTCAGTCTCGGCGTGCTCGCGCGAGAGCTGGACGTAGCGGTCGCCGGCGTAGATCCACGGGGACTCATCGATCTCCTTGACGACCTCGGCCGGGGTCCCGGCGACCAGCACGGACTCGGGGACCTCGGTCCCCTCGGTGACGGTGCTGTTGGCGCCGACGAGGCTCTCGGCGCCGATGTGGCTGCGGTCGAGGACGATCGCGCCCATCCCGACCATCGCCCGTTCGCCGACGGTTGCGGCGTGGACGATGGCGTTGTGGCCCACGGTGGCGTACGGGCCCAGTTCGACGCCCTCGTGCAACGTCGCGTTGTCCTGGACGTTCGCGCCCTCCCGGACGACGATCGGTCCGTGATCGCCGCGCAGGACCACGCCGGGCCAGACGCTGGCCTCTGCCTCGAGCGTCACGTCGCCGATCACCGTCGCCTCGGGATCGACGTACGCCGATTCGGCGATCGTCGGCTCGATCCCGTCGAATGACCTGATCACGCCACCGACTGACACCCCCGCGGGCAAAAAGGTGCGTTCTCCGGACGCCCCGCCCGAGCCACTGGCTCCACACCGAACGGACGCGATACCGTCACGCGTGCGTCAGACGGTGGTTTTCACACAGGAATATTCCCCACCACGTGCGCCATTTGGCGTTTTCACATCCTGTAATCGGCGGAGTGGATTTATCCGGTTCGAGGCGCAGGTAGGTCGCATGGCAGCAACAGGCCGCGACGTCATGCTGTTCGCGTGTGGCGTCGCCGTGGCGGGCGTCGCACCGATCGTCGCGCTCCCCGGGATCACCGTGGCGTCGATGGTCGAGGTCGCACGCGAAGCGGTCGGCGGCTTCCCGATCGAGGCGTTCGGCGTGGTCGTGCTGGTCGCCCTGCTCGGCGCGGCGTGGATCGACGCCGGCGGGCCGCGGCGCCCACCGACCGAACACTGGGACTAGGCCCCGTACTCGAGGTCGTCGGTGTAGTGATCGAGCAGCAAGACGACGCCCGCGCCCGCGAGCGCGGCAGCCACGACGACGACCGCCGCCGCGGTGGTCCAGGCGGTCGTGTTCGCCAGCACTTCTGCGATCGGGAGCCGAAGCGCGCCGACCATCAGGCTCACCAGGAACGCCAGCGTGGCCGCCCGGTGTTCCGTGAGCGCCCATCGGATCACGTGTGCGATCGTCAACAGCCCGACGAGCGCGCCGGCGGCGAACGCGGCGATCGTTACCCCCGGCTCGACCAGCCGCCCCAGCGAGGCGCCGTCGGCGAGGGCGACCAGCCCGTCGGTAAAGATCGTCAGCGTCGCGGTCAGATAGTCGTACTGCCCGAGCAACAGCAGGAAGAACGCCCCCGAGATGCCCGGCAGGATCATCGCCGTGATCGCGACGGCGCCGGCCGCGAAGACGAACGCGACCGAGTGGCCCAGGCCGGTGGCCTGCGTGACGCCGGAGACCACGAACGCCAGCGCGAACCCGACGGCCGCGGCCGCGAGCCGCCCCGGCGTCCCCAGCGACACCTCGCCGTAGAGGACGACCGCCGAGGCGGCGATCAGCCCGAAGAAGAAGGCGTACGTCGGCGCCGGCGCCGCCGCGAGCGCGGCCTGGACGACTCGCGAGACCAGCACGACGGCCGAGACGACGCCCGTCCCGAGTACGACGAGGAAGGCGGCGTCCATGCGCACCAGACGCTCGCGGAACGCCGTCCGACCCGCGGCGGTGTGCAGCCGCGGCAGCGTCGCGATCAGGGCGACGTCGATCCCGGTGATCGCGGCGATCAGTCGCTCGTAGATGCCGGTGATGAACGCGATCGTGCCGCCGGAGACGCCGGGCACCGAGTCGGCGGCGCCCATGCAGACGCCCTTGAGGAACACGCCGAGCCAGGCGCGCAGCTGCGTGGCGGGCACGGCTCTCCTAGGGCGTCACCGGCCGCGCGGCGGTCCGCTCGGGCGCGGCCATCGCCGGCTGGGTGCTCGACCCGTTCGCCGATCCGGTATTCGACGCGGTGCCCGTCGAGTTCCCGCTGGTGTTCGATCCCGTCGTCGAGTTCCCGGACCCGGGGGTCGGCGACGTGGCGTTGCCGGTCGAATCCGTTCCGTTCGTCCGGTTGCCGGGGTTGGCGATCACGGTGCGGTTGAGCGAGACCGTGACGGGCGAGTCGTCCTCGCCGATCACCTTCGCCTCTGAGACGTTGGCCGAGGCGCTGTAGGTGTAGATCGCGCCGCTCTCGTTGGACTGAAAGCCCGTCGAGATCCGGTAGGGACCGGTCGCGCGGACGCTCACGTTGGTGTGGCCGCTGTCCGGCCCCCAGTTGTCGTACCCCTGCGTGGAGTACGGGACCGTGATGTCGAACGACCCGTCCGAGCCCGTCTGCGTGCGCGCCGTGTAGGTGAACGTCTGGTTGCGCGTGTAGGCTTTCATCGGCACGCGGACGGTGACGTTCTCGTTCGCGGGGCCCGTCCCCTGGATCGTCGCACCGGGGACGCGCTCGAAGGTCTTGACCCACGGCGAGACGCCGCTGGTCGTCCGGACGCTCTCGGCGCCCATGTGGACCAGCCGGTAGTGGTGCAGCGCGGGCACGTACTCGGACGGGAGCCCGCCGATGCCGCCGATCTGGGCGGAGCCGTCCTGTTCGACGAACTTGCGCGCTGCGGACATGTTGTTGAAGCGCTTGATGAACTTCGTGGAGTTGTCCGTCGGCTGGACCCGGACGGTCACCGGACCGTTCTTGCCGTTCAGCTGGCGCACGTCCCAGTTGATGACGTACACCCCGCCCCTGGTGGTCGGCTGCTTGGAGCTGCCGTAGAAGTACCACAGCCGGTTCATCGTGCTCTCGTAGTACCGTTGGGTCTTGAGGAAGCGGGGCTGGTAGCCGCCCTTGCCGCGGACGTACAGCTGGTGGTAGAACTGGTCCCGCGAGAGGTTCGCGTTGTCGTAGAACACCACCGGCGCGCCGAACTTGTACCGCGGGTTGACCATCAGCGCGTCGACCATCACGTATCGCGTGGTCGAGTCGTTCTCGCTCAGGTTGTTCTGTACCACGTTCTCGGCCTGGGTCTCGTTCGGCGCGAGCAGGAAGTTCGCCGCCTCGGTCGCTCCCTGCTGGAACGGGTTGGCGTCAGGAATGCGGTGGGCCCGCGTCTCGATCCAGTGCCCGTAGTCCCACCACGAGATGACGCCGTACGAGCCCGCGGGGTAGTCGTAGTCCGACTGGCGCGGATACGTCCCGAGGAAGTCGAGCTTGTCGGCGTTGTTCGCCCCGCCCCAGTTACCCTCCTCGGGCGTGTTCTGTCGCATCCACTGGAGACTGTTCTGCCAGCCCATCACCGACGAACTCGGGGCGTTGGCGCTGCCAGGATTGGAGGTGTTTGCCTGCGTCGACGAGAGGACGGTCCCGCCGCCGAGCCCCATGAGCATCGGGGCGGCGACCAGGAAGACGACCATGACCATCACCAGCGCCTGGAAGGTCTCGACGCCGCTCTCGCCGTCGGCCGGGCGGATGAACTCGGCGATCAGGTGGACGTCGTAGGCCGTCAGGACGGCGATGGGCAAGACGAGATAGTACTCGAAGCGCGACTGGGTCAGCGTCGCCAGCGTCAGGATCACGGTCCAGACGAACAGCAAGAGTAGTTCGCCCTGGGGACGCTCGTCGCGGACCAGCGACGCGAGGATGGCCACCAGACCGAACATGGCTGCGACGAACGCGAGGCCGAAGTGGGCGACGAAGGTCTGCAGCGGGTTCTGGAAGGCCTGGACCTCGCCGACCGTCCGGGCGGCCGCGCCGGCATGCAGCCCGAGGAGCCTGACCGCGTTGTGCGAGATGATCCCGTAGACGTTCGGGAGGACGACCGCCGCGAGCCCGGTGACGACGGCGATGCTGCCGAGGACGGCGACCGGGTAGGCCCGCCGGTCGACGTCGCGAGCGTCGAAGACGCGGGCCAACCAGGCCATGAACGCGGCCGTCGCGGCGACGGTGAACGCAAGCAGCGGCTGGGTCAGCGTGAAGTTCGTCGTTCCGGCGACGGTAAACTCGTTGAGCGGCAGAAAGGTCAACAGTCCGGTCGTCGCCATCGCCACGACGCCGACGAACGCGACGTGGTCGGGGCTGCGTCCCCGCAGGTAGTCGATCGAGAGCTGGAAGAGCAGGAACAGGCCGACGATGCCGATCAGCACCATCCCCGGCGGCCACACGAAGATGTACAGCGCGGTGGCGACCCCCGCCAGGATCGACCACCCGAACGGACGGCGCAGTGCCGTCCACTCGCGGCCCACGACGAGCTCCCAGACCGGCCGCTCGGACTGGGCGACGCCGACGGCGACCATCAGGACCAGGAACGCCAGCGCGTGGAAGAACGTCTCGGCGACCTGGTGGTCCGAAAAGCCCACGAGGCTGCGCTGGAGGAACCCGCCCGTCGACAGCGCCAGCGCGAGCACGCCGACGAGCCCGCCGAACCGCCCGCCGACGCGCTTGCCCATCAGGTAGACCGGGACTGCGACGAGCGCGCCGATCACCGCGGGCGCGATCAGCAGTGTCAGGGCCACCGTCTTGGTGTCGGGGTGCCCGAGGCCGACGATCAGCGCGACGGTCGCGACCAGCTGGTCGTACAGCGTGCCGAACTGCGCCGAACTCGTCCCGTGGGGGAAGTACGTCCACGGGTCGAACGGCATCGTCTGCGGATAGTGAGCGACCGTGTACTGGACGGTCCGATAGTGATACCACGGGTCGTTCCCGTTGAAGAAGACCTCGCCGTTGCGAACGAAGTTCGACCAGCTCCGGACCCGCACCCAGAACATGAACCCGACGAGAAACAGGAGAACGGGCACGTGATACCACGCTTCCAGGTTCTCGATCGCGTCGCCGATGTCGAACTCTTCGACTCGCCCCCGTCGCTGACTCATTGAGCGGGATAATACCCAACGCTCGGATAAGCTTTGTCAAATCCGGCCATTCCGTCGATACCGGCTGCTTACGGGGTGCTTGCCGCCTCGACCACGCGCGGCGACACGTCGGTCGCCTGCCGGCGATTTCGAGCGGTGAGTTCGCCGCAAGCCTCAGGACAGTCCGCTGATCACCAGAGACATCGCTAGGCTTGGTCGCCGACGGCGACATCGCGGGGAACTACAGCAATGGCAGGCACGTCAGGGAACGAGCGCGCCTTTCGCGTCGACGAGCGCGGACTGACAGTGACCAACACCGCGGCCACGGCGACGTTGGTGGTACTGGCGGTCCTCCTCGGCGCCGGTCTGGGTGCGGGCGTCCTCCTCGGCACCAGCGGGGGCGACGACGGCGGGCCGCCGGAGGCCAACTTCACGTTCAGTTACTTCAGCCAGAGCTCGGCGCTGATCGTCACGTTCGATCACGGCGAGGAGATCCCCGCCGGCGAACTCCGGCTGACGAACGGCCGCGGCAACGCCACCTGGGCCGAGGTCGCCCACACGAACGACTCGACGATGGTCGGCGAGGGCGACACCGTCCAGCTGAGCCGCCGCAGCGCCTTCGGCGCGCCTGTCACCAGGAACCAACCAGTCTACATCCGCTGGACCGGCAGCAACGGGACTCGCGAACTGGCGACCTGGCCCAAGAAGGGGAGCTGACGAACGGAAACGCCTAACCCGGCGGGCGTCGGACCGCGATGCATGCGAGTCTCGGTCGTCCTCTGTGCGCATACGCTTGACAGGTACGACGCAGTCACCGACGCGACCGAGAGCGTCCTCGCCCAGACGCACGACGACACCGAACTGGTGTTCGTCAGCGACGGCAACGAGCGCCTCGCCGAGCGCTTCGAGGCCGACTACGGCGGCCGATCGGACGTCGTGATCCACTGCAACGACGAGAACGTCGGCCTCCTGGAGAGCCGCAACCGCGGCGCCGAACTCGCCACCGGCGACGTCGTGGCGTTCGTCGACGACGACGCCGTGGCGGCCACCGACTGGCTCGAACGGCTCGTCGCCGTCTACGAGGACCGCGACGTCCCGGCCGCCGGCGGGACGATGGTCCCCGAGTGGGTCGCCGGTCGTCCCTCCTTCCTCCCCGAGGAGTTCTACTTCCTCGTCGGCGTCACCCAGCGCGGGTTCGCCGACGGCCCTGGCGAGGTACGCAACACCTTCGGGTCGAACATCTCCTTCCGTCGCGACGTGTTCCTCGACCTCGGAGGGTTCGACGCCAACATCGGCGGTCGCCAGGGCGACGAGAACCTCCAGGGCGGTGAGACGGAGCTGTGCGCCCGTCTGCAAAGCGAGTACGGCCACGGCGTCTACTACGTTCCCGAGGCAGAAGTCGCCCACAAGGTCTTCGAGTACCGAACCGACCCCGTGTGGCTGATCGACCGGGCGTTCTGGCAGGGGTACTCCAAGCGGGGCATGGAGGTGTTCGTTCCCGCCTCGACCGGCGAGGAGTACGACTTCCTCGGCCAGCTCCTGACCGAGTTCGTCCCCGTCCGTTTGCGCGAGATCGTCCGAGCGCCCTCGGTCGAAGGCCTCCTGCAGTTCGTCATGCTGTTCGTGTTCACCGCGGCCGTCGGCTCGGGCTATCTCTACGGCATCGCCAAGTGGGGAACGAGTGAGCGCACGCCGTCGAGCGCGTGACGTGGAAACGAGGGCCGGCTATCCTGGGTAGTCGCCGACGCTCTCGTACTCCCAGACGAGCTGGAAGTACCGCTTCAGGCCGGCGACGAACGAGCCGTTGTCCGTGATCGCCGCCTGGCGCATGTGGTTCGGGACGTCGGGCTCCTCGACCAGTAACACCGCTTTCCCGTCGTCGTAGTCCATGCTCGGGTCGACGAACGTCCCGCGCATCGGCAGCTTCTCCTCGCTGAACCGTCGCGCCACAGCCGGGTACTCGGCGTCGAGGTACTCGACGACCTCGGCCTGCACGGTCGCTTTCTCGGGGGGAAGCCGGTTGGGGTGTAAGAACAGGATCGAGACGTCGACGCCGCGGTCGACGGCGTCGGCCAGCGCGGGCTCGACGCTGTCGAGGTAGGCGTAGCTGTTGGTGACCACGGCCACCTCGCGCTCGGCCTCGTGGTACAGCGAGCGGGTCTCGCGCTCGCTGGGTTCGCCGACGTCGACGACGTGGAACAGCTCCTCGGTCGGTCGAATGTCCTCGCTGGCGCGCTCGAAGCGCGGCTGGAACTCCGCCAGAAAGTCCTCCCGGAGGTCCGATAGCTCCGCGCGGAACTGCTCGAACTCCTGGCGGCGGTTCTCCTCTGCGCGCTCGAGGATGGCCGCCGGTGACTTGGGCTGGTACTGCTTTGGCCGACCCGGGATGATCTTGACGAATCCACGGTCCGCCAGATCGTCCAGCACGCCGTAGATGCGCGCCTTCGGGATGCCCGTCGCCTCGGCGAGGTTGGGCGCGGTCGTCCGCCCGAGCGTCAGCAGCTCCGTCAGCGCACGCACCTCGTACTCGCTCAACCCGAGGTCCGCCAGCAGCGCCGTCGCCTCGTCGTCCATGGCGACTGGATTGGTCCCCCGCCCCCTAAATCCGCCGAAAGGTTCTTATTCAGACCCCCGCAAGCAGTTACTCAGGATCTGAGTAACCATGGACACCGATCCGGCGCGGACGACCGACGAGCACCTGGGCGAGATCGAGGACGGCTGTGGCTGCACCGAGATCTGGGAGCACCTGAGCGAGCGCCGGGTCGCGAACGACCCGGACCCCGAACCATCCGACGTGGCGGACTGACGGCGGCCTCCGGGAGCGCAACGGGGAGGTCGGAACCGCGGGGAGGTCGGAACCGTACCTTTTTGCGCGCGTGGCGTCCATACGACCACGATGCCCGACCGCTCGGACGTGTGCGTGCTGATTCCGACGCTCGAGGAGGCCGAGACCATCGGCGGGGTGATCGACGACTTCGCCGAGCGGGGCTTCGAGAACGTCCTCGTGGTCGACGGCGACTCGGTCGACGACACCCGCGCCGTCGCGGAGGACCACGGCGCGCGCGTGCTCGTCCAGTCCGGCTCCGGCAAAGGGCAGGCCGTCCGCGAGGCGATGCGACACGTCGAGACCGAGTACGTACTGATGGTCGACGGCGACGCGACCTACCGCGCGGCCGACGCCGAGGCGATGCTCGAACCGCTGTTCGCCGGCCGCGCCGACCACGTCATCGGCGACCGCTTCGCCGACATGGAGGCGGGCGCGATGAGCCGGCTCAACCGCGTCGGCAACCGGCTCATCAACCGGTCGTTCCGCTGGATCCACGGCCGTGACCTCCAGGACATTCTCTCGGGGTACCGGGCGTTCACGCGCGAGTCGTTCCAGCGGCTGAACGTGACCGCCCACGGCTTCGGTATCGAGACGGAGATGGCCGTCGAGTGCGTCAAACACGGCGTCCGGACCGAGGTCGTCCCGATCCGCTACGAGGCCCGCCCCGACGACTCCGAGACCAACCTTCACCCGTTCCGCGACGGGACGGTCATCGTCCTCACGCTGTACCAGATGGCAAAGACGAACAACCCGCTGTTTTACTTCGGGAGCGTCGGCGTGCTCAGCACGCTGTTCGGCGTGCTGATCGCCGCGTGGGTGGCCGTCGAGTGGGTGACGGTCGGCACGTCTCACGAGGTGTTCGCCGTCGTGAGCGCGTTCACTATCATCGTCGGGGTCCAGCTGGTGATCTTCGGCGTGCTCTCGGACATGATCGTCGCGCTCAACCGCGAGCAGACCCGCCAGCTCGAGGAACTGGCCGAGCAGCTTCACTACGGTCGCGCACCCGCACGGTTCGACGGCCGCGATCGAGACGAGCCGGCGCCCGGCGACGCGTCGTCCGGCGAGCTCACCGCGACCAGCGACCGGCGCGATCGCGAGTGAGGGCTGGGACCGCGCGCGGCGGGTTCAAAAGGGGACGAGCGAGCGCAACTGGACCAGCAGGCTCGAGGACGCCGACTCCCGGAGCTCCTCGAAGACGGGGTGCAGCGCGTTCAACAGCTCCTGTTTGGACTCGAAGCGCTGTCGACCGGAGCGCTCGATCGCCTCGGCGATCGAGACGGTGCTCCCGGCGGCGTTGTAGGGGATCTCGGCCCCCGCCAGCGCGTCCGCGACCGCCTCTGCGTCCGCCGGGAAGGTCAGGTCGGCGTTCGAGACCCGGGCGTCCAGCGCCGCGATGCCGAACTCGATGGCATCGGGCTCGTCGTCGTCCCGTTGGGGTGGCCGAACTCCCATGGACCGGGTGTTTCGCCCCCGTACCCGAAAATCCTTCCCTCCGCGGCGGCGTCGTGGCGCAACGCCTAACCCGTCGGTCCGCCACAGGTCGCCCGTGACTGACTACACGACCGTCTCGATTCCCACCGACCTCGCCGAGCGCGTCGACGAGACGATCGAAGGCACCAGCTTCTCGTCGACGAGCGACCTCGTGCGGTTCCTGCTGCGCAGCATCGTCATCCAGCACCAGCGCCGCGGCGAGCTCACCGAGTCGGAGTTCGCCGAGATCGCCGAGCAGCTCAAGGACCTGGGCTACCTCGATTAGTCCCCGACGCGCTCCTCCGGCGGCTCGGCGTCGACCAGCACCAGCTCCAGCCGGCGACCGCTGCGGTCGAACGCCGCCAGCGACTCGCGCTCCCAGGGCGGGACAGCGACGAACACCACCGCGTGCAGGTCGTCGCGCTTGGTAACTGTCAGTTCACCCGTCGGGTGTGAGACGAACCGTCCCGCGGTCTGGCCGGCCGGCGTCCCGAGGTCGACGCCGAACACCGCCCGCACCGACCCGCCCGCCTCGGGGAGATAAAAGTGCGAGAAGACCTCGCTGCCCTCGGGCAGCGACGCGTCCTCGAACGCCTCGGCCGGGGTCACCGACAGCGAGATCGTCACTCGCTCGGGGTCGCGCTCCCGGGCGAACCGCAGCAGCGTCTCGGCTAACCCCTGCGTGATGTAGACCACACCCCCTGTTGGGACCTCCTCACCAAAGAATCACCGACCGACGGTCGCTCGAAGTGCGGCCGGAGGCCACTGGCGGGCTGGCGAGTCCGCTACTTGATGTGACGAACGGCTAGGCTCGCCGCCAGTATGTGACTCGATCCGGCGTTCGATCTGCCAACATGTTTACCTCTTTGTCAACCCAACATTCTCTCGAATAATGTACAACCTGACCGCGTTCCAGCGTGACGTCCTCTACGTATTGGCCGGCCTCGACGAGGCCTATGGACTCGCCATCAAAGAGGAGCTAGAGGACTACTACGAGGGGGAAGTCAACCACGGGCGTCTCTATCCGAACCTGGACGACCTCGTCGACCGTGGGTACGTCGAGAAGGGACAGATCGACCGCCGGACCAACTCCTACGAACTGACCGAGAAGGGCGAGCAGGCCCTGGCCGACCGGCGCGAGTGGGAGGACGGCTACCTCGCGGACGTGGAACTGGCCCCCGCCTGATCCGGACCGGTCGCTGCCGACCCGCGGCCGACCCTGCCCGATCGCGCTCGATCACACGCGACCCGCGAAGCGATTACCGCTCGGTTCCGGACTCACCCGAACGCCATCTCTTTTGCCGTCCGGAGGTACAACCGCGGCGCCCGACGACGCGAACCCGACAGCGCGTCCGACAGCGCCCGCGCCGCGCCGTCGGCGACGCCCGCCCCGTGGCCCACGAGCACGCGCTCGGGGACGAACTGCCGCAGCGAGAGCGGCGGCCACAGCCGCAGTACCGGGTGAACGCCGAGGCGCTCGCCCGGCGCGCGGAAGTACGACGCCGTCCCCACCGACTCGGGCACCAGCAACACGTCGCGCGGTTCGATCCACAGGGCGGCCTCCTGCCAGAACCGGTTGTTCACGAGGCGGTGGACGGTCACGGCGCCGTCGGCGAAGGACTCGCCCAGGCGCTCGACGGGCGCGTCCAGCGCGGGCGCGACGCCGTCCATCCAGTCGGGCACGTGGACCGCGACGTCGTGGCGGTTCGCGATCGCCGCGGCGTCGCGCTTGTGGCGATCCAGGAGGGTGCAGACGCCCGCGACCTCGCCGTACTCGGCGAGGAGGTCGTCGAGGTCGGGGACGTCGACGGGGTCGCACACCCAGACGTCGCCGTCGATCGCGAACGCGTGACTGGCGCGCTGCATGCGCTCGGCGGGGTGGGCGATCCACCCGACGCCGTCGGGCCGGCGGTCGATCTCGCGCACACCGGTCGCCCGCCCCTCGGCTTTCATCGGCATACCCCACCCTCGGACCCCACGGGCAAAAACCCCGGCCGCTGCGGGGTGACGGCGACGCCACCGGCACGGGCCGCGCCCAGTCGCCGGGGCTTAAGACCGGCGGCGACGAACCGGCGGGCATGCTCACGGGTCTGCAGTGGCTGGCGCTGGAGGTCAAGTACCTCGACCGCGCGCGCTCGTTCTACGAGCAGTTCCTCGACCTGACGCCGCGCCGCGAGGCCGACGGCGAGGTCGCGCTCCCGGCCGGCGAGACCGACCTGATCCTCCGGCGTCCCACGACCGTGCCCCGCGGGGGGCTGCACACCCACTACGCGCTGTCGACGCCGCCGGCGGCCTACGACGCCTGGTGGGACCGCCTCGCCGAGTCGTTCGACCTCGTCGAACACCAGTTCGGCTCGGCGAAGTCGCTGTACTTCTACGACGTCGACGGCAACTGCGTCGAGATCGGCCAGCGCGCGGTCGAAGGGGCCGACGCGGCCGACGGCGACCCGGCGATCACCGGGATTTTCGAGATCGTCCTGGAGGTCGCCGACCTCGCGCGCGCGGAGGCGTTCTACACCGATCTGGGAATGGCGGTGACCAGCCGCGGCGACGAGCGCCGGCGGGTTCGCCTGACGGCCGGGCCGTTCGACTTCGAGCTGTGGGAGCCCCAACTCGGCCTCGCGGACGGCCGCGGGGGCGTCCACGTCGACGTCGGCTTCGAGACCGACGATCCCGCGGCGGCGGCCGAGGCGGTCGGCGATCGGGTCTGCGCCCGAGAGGAACTCGACGACGGCGTGCGCGTCACCGACCCGGACGGGCACACGTTGACGTTCCGGTGACGAGCCGGCCGGCGAACTACAGGCGGTCGGTGTCGATGGCGACGCCCGGCGGGGCCACGAGCAGGAAGTCACGGAAGTGCATGAGCTCGCCGCCCTGCTCGTTCACCTCGCGGGCGAACCCCGCCGCCAGCTCGTTGACGTCGCCCTCAATCGAGAGGACCAGCGCCGCGCCGTCCTCGACCTCGGCGATCCACTCCTCGTCGGGGGTCGTCCCGTCGAGGATGCCCAGGACGATCCGGCCAGCCTCGTCCTCGCCCGTCTCCAGCTGCTCCTCGACCGTCTGCAGGTCGAGGTCGAAGTCGCTCATGGCAGGCCCCTCGCAGTCGGTCGGCAAAAATCCTCCCCAGCGGGAGCGTGCCCGTCGGATCGGCCCGGTCGGGGGCGGCCCGTGACCGCGTCATTATATCTCACACACAGCGATGCACGGAAGCATTTATATAGGACGGGTGGCCTTGAACAGGATGCAACAATGTCCAACGCAAGCGAGGGCACGTCGGGTAAACCGGCGGATCGAGTTCTTCCAGGGCACACTGGATTCCACTTCTGAGATAACAGAAGCACGGATTTTCGACACCACCCTGCGCGACGGTGAACAGTCGCCACGCACGTCGTTCTCGTACGACGACAAACGTGAGATAGCGGCTGTGCTGGACGACATGGGGACCCACGTCATCGAGGCGGGCTTCCCCGTGAACTCGGACGCGGAGTTCGAGGCCGTCCGCGACATCGCCGACGCCGCCACCCGGAGTACCGTCTGCGGGCTGGCGCGTGTGGTGGAGAAAGACGTAGAGGCAGCGATCGACTCGGGCGTCGACCTGATACACGTGTTCGTATCGACCAGCGACGTCCAGTTGCAAGACTCCATGCACGCGACGCGCGAGGAGGCCAAGCAGGCCGCCGTCGACTCCATCGAGCGAGTCACGGAGGCAGGCGTCGAGTGCATGTTCTCGCCGATGGACTCCACCAGGACCGACGAGTCGTTCCTGATGGAGGTCGTCGAGGCCGCCGACGAGGCGGGCGCCGACTGGGTGAACCTGCCGGACACCTGCGGCGTCGCCACGCCCCGGCGCTTCTACGACATGGTCGGGAACGTCGTGGACGCGATCGACGCGCACGTCGACGTCCACACCCACGACGACTTCGGCCTGGCGGCCGCCAACGCCCTCTCGGGCTACGAGGCGGGCGCGCGCCAGGCCCAGGTCTCGGTCAACGGCATCGGCGAGCGCGCCGGCAACGCCGCGTACGAAGAGGTCGTGATGGCTTTGGAGAGCCTCTACGACGTCGAGACCGGCATCGACACGACCCAGATCACGGAGCTGTCGCGCCTGGTCGAGGAGAAGTCGGACATCCCGGTTCCGGCCAACAAGCCGGTCGTCGGCCGCAACGCCTTCTCCCACGAGAGCGGTATCCACGCCGCGGGCGTGATCGAGAACTCCGACACG
This sequence comes from Haloarculaceae archaeon, assembly GCA_042217345.1. Taxonomy (GTDB): domain Archaea; phylum Halobacteriota; class Halobacteria; order Halobacteriales; family Haloarculaceae; genus Halorientalis. Next base: position 830 of record JBDGSW010000048.1, on the reverse strand, counting down.
TTCGAGCCGGGCGTAATGACGCCGGAGATGGTGGGCGCCGAGCGCGAGCTGGTCCTCGGGAAACACACCGGGGCTCACTCCGTCCGCGAGCGCCTGCGCGACGCCGGGTACGCCCCGACCGAAGAGGAGGTCCGGGAGGTCACCCGACGCGTCAAGGACTACGGCGCCGAGAAACAGCGGGTCACGATGGACGTCCTCGAGAAGTTCGCCCGCGAGGTCGGCGTCGAGCGCGAGGAGGAGGTCCGGGCCTGAGATGTCCCCCTCCTCGGTCCCAGCCCCCGTGGAGCGGCCGCTACACCCGCCGACGGGCACGACTCGGAAGAATTATACCGCTGGGCGGCTGTACGATCAATCCGATGACACCGCGCGCTGGTCCCAGGGGACAGCCCCGACCCAGCGACGCGGCTGTACTTCTCTCGCGTATCGTAGGGGCGGCCTAGCCCCTGCACTCGTACACAGTTCGGAGTTCGGCGCATCGATCGCACGGAGACACCAGAGGGTAGCACACATGCAAGACAATACACGACGGCATCGACCGCACCGAGGGGTCGACCCATGAGCGAACAGGCGAAAACACCACACGCGGACGAAGTCGAGACGGAGGCCGAGGGCGGCGCGCCCATGGAGGCCGCCGAGGACAGCCACGTCGAGCCGATCGAGACCGGCGCCGACGCGGTCGTCGCGGCGCTGAAGACCGCCGGCGTCGAGTACCTCTTCGGCGTCCAGGGCGGGGCGATCATGCCCGTCTACGACGCGCTGTACAGCGAGTCGGACATGACCCACGTCACGATGGCCCACGAGCAGGGCGCGGCCCACGCCGCCGACGCCTA
>JBDGSW010000038.1:0-27867 GCA_042217345.1 Haloarculaceae archaeon | reverse complement strand
CCGATCATGCGCGACCCGGCCAACGAGGACATCCACGTCATCGGTCCCCACGAGTGCTACGTCGACCACAGCGTCTACGGCATGCTCGAGACGACCGTCGACTTCGGCACGCCCCAGGAGTTCGACCAGTGGCTGCGCAACATGGGCGAGCGCATCGGCGACCCCGTCTCCGACTCCGACCCGATCGTCGACTCGACGCTGCCCGACGGCTCGCGTCTCAACCTCATCTACTCCGACGACGTCAGCCTCAAGGGCCCAAGCCTCACCATCCGCCAGGGCGACGACACGCCGCTGTCGATGTTCCAGATCACCAAGTGGGGCACGCTCAGCCCGCGGCTGGCGGCGTACCTCTGGCTGTGCCTGGAGAACGAGCAGACGGTGTTCGTCGTCGGGGAGACGGCGTCAGGCAAGACCACGACGCTGAACGCGGCGTTCTCCTTCATCCCCCGGGACGCAAAGATCTACACCGCGGAGGACACCGCCGAGGTCATCCCGCCCCACGACACCTGGCAGCAGCTGCTGACCCGCGAGGGCGAGGAGGAAGGCACCGGCGTCGACATGTTCGACCTCGTCGCCGCCGCCCTGCGTTCGCGCCCCGACTACATCATCCTCGGCGAGGTTCGTGGCGCGGAAGGTCGCATGGCGTTCCAGGCCGCCCAGACCGGTCACCCGGTCATGCTGACGTTCCACGCCAGCGACATCGTTAGCATGATCCAGCGGTTCACCAGCGAACCGATCAACGTCCCCGAGACGTTCATGGACGTCGCCGACGTCGCGCTGTTCCAGAACCGGGTCAAGCAGGGCGACGAGGTGCTGCGCCGGGTCACCTCCGTCCAGGAGATCGAGGGCTACTCCAAGGAGATGGAGGGTGTCGTCACCCGCCAGGCGTTCTACTGGGACCCCGTCGAAGACGAGATCAACTTCCAGGGGATGAACAACTCCTACGTCCTCGAAGAGCAGATCGCGACGCTTTTGGGGTACGCCGACACCCGCGAGATCTACGACGACCTGGACTTCCGGGCGCGGATCATCGAGCGCGCCATTCAGGAGGACATCCTCGGCTACCACGAGGTCAACGAGTTGATCGCCAACTACCAGCGCGACGGTCTCGAGGGCCTGCCCTTCGACATCCACCGCGAAGACTGATGGCCAGCGAATCCGGCATCACGACCCAGCGCGTGAAGGTCTCGATCAGCCGACTGCTCGACGACCTGCTGGATTCCTACCAGCGCATGCACGTACCGCTGCGGCGGTACGTGCTCGTCATCCTGCTGCCGTCGGCCGGTTTTTTCGTCCTGACGATATTGGCCGCGCTCCTGGTGGACCTGCCCCTGATGATCAAAGCGCCCATCCCGCTGTTGGGCATGCTTGCGTTCGCCACCGCCTTGCTGTACCCGAAGGTGTTGCTCTCCCAGGAGAAGAAGGCGCTGAACAACCGCCTGCACCTGCTGATCACGCACATGACCGTCCTCGCGACCACGCGGATCGACCGCATGGAGGTCTTCCGCGCGCTGGCCGAGGAAGAGGAGTACGGCGCACTCGCCGACGAGATGCTCCGGATCGTCCAGCTGGTCGACACCTGGAACCAGAGCCTCGACGACGCGCTGCGCCGCCGCGCCAAGCAGGTACCCAGCGACGCCCTGGCGGACTTTTTCGATCGGCTGGCCTACACGCTGGGCGCCGGCCAGTCACTCGAGGATTTTCTGCTCTCCGAGCAGGAACAGGTGATGCAGAACTACGAGACGGTCTACACGGGGACGCTGGACAACCTCGAGGTGTTGAAGGACCTGTACATGTCGATGATCCTCTCGATGACGTTCGCGCTGGTGTTCGCGGTCGTGCTGCCGGTGCTGACCGGCACCGACCCGACGATGACCGTCAGCGCCGTCATCGTGATGTTCATCTTCGTCCAGTCGGGCTTTTTCATCGCCATCCGCTCGATGGCGCCGTACGACCCGGTGTGGTACAACCCCGAGTCCATCACCACCGACCTGGACCTGCGGATGGTCGCCGTCTTCGCCACCGGCCTCGCGCTGACGCTCGCGCTCACGTTCGTCTCTATCGGCGGGCTCGTCGGCGCCAGCCCCGTCTCCCTCTCGATGCTCCTGCCGCTCTCGCCGGTCCCGCTCCCGCTGTACGTCGCCGTCCCGATTACCCCGCTTTTGATCCCCGGCGTCTTCATGCGTCGCGCCGAGAAGACGATCAAGGCCCGCGACGGGGAGTACCCCAGCTTCATCCGCGCGCTCGGCGCCGCCGAGGGCGCAAAGCAGTCGACGACCTCGGCCGTCCTCGAGAGCCTCCGCGAGAAGGACTTCGGCGCGCTCTCGCCCAACATCGACGATCTGTACAAGCGCCTGAACATGCGCATCGAGCCCACCGCCGCCTGGCGGTACTTCACCGCCGACTGTCGCTCCTATCTCATCCAGAAGTTCTCGGAGATGTACCTCATCGGCCGCGAGATGGGCGGCTCGCCAAAGCAGCTCGGCGAGCTCATCTCCGAGAACATGAACGTCGTCCTCCAGCTGCGCCAGCGCCGCGACCAGGCCGCCACGACCCTGATCGGCCTGCTGTACGGCATTTCGGCGGCCTCGACGTTTGCCTTTTTCATCGGCCTGCAGGTCGTGAACATCCTCTCGCACATGAGCCTCTCGCTGTCGACCTCGGGGTCGGGCTTCGACGCCGCCTCGCTGATCAACACCTCCGTGTACAACATCCCCCTCATCGAGTTCCTGCTGATCGTGGTGATCGTGTTCAACGCCCTGCTGTCGGCGCTGATGATCCGGACCACCGACGGCGGCCACCGCATGAACGCCTACATGCACTTCGTCATCATGACATGGCTCGGCTCCGTCATCTCGATCATAACCAAAGCCATGGTCAGCAGCTTCCTCCAGGTCTAGCACCTTTTTTCGGCTCGGGTTTCCTCGGCCGGCGCTCCGCGCTGGCCTGCGGGAACCGCTCGCCGAAAAAATCTGCACCAAAAACGGCCGCGAGCGCCAACGGCGCTCGCGGGGGAACCCCCTCGCGCTCCGCGCTCGGCGGATGCTCATTGCTTTCCCTCCGATACCTGACCGCTCCAGCAGACCACACCCTCCCCAGCCGACTCACTCGTTCCCGCTGGTCACTCTTCCGTCCCTCGCACGCACTCGTCGCGGCACGCAGGCCGCGACAGCGCGCGCCACCGCTGACGCTCGACGGGGGAGTTCCGCTGGAACCCGCTCACGAGCGCGTGTCGCGTGGCTTTTGTGTCCCCGTCGGCGACGGTGGGTATGGACGAGAAGCGCGAGCAGTTCCTGGCCGGCGAGCGCCCCGACGACGTGCTCATCTTCTTCAGCGAGGCCGCCGTGGAGGGCATGGAGCGGCTCGCCTCGGTTGGCGAGGCAGTCGACGACGGCGTCGTCCTGGTGCTCGACGGCGAGGAGGGCCGGGCGGCCTTCCAGCGCGCGACCGGCGTCGACCCCATGCAGCTGGCCGGCTCGGCGATGCACAACGAGGGGTACGTCGACCCGGGCTGTACTGGCGGGGGGTGTCCGGACAGCGCGGCGCGAAGCGCCGCGGAACGGTCGAGCGGCGAGCAGGGTGAGACGCGAGACGAGTCGGACGACGCGGGCGAGCACTGGCCCCGCTTCATCTTCGCGTTCGCGGAGGAACAGAACGAGGAGGTCGGCGACATCTACGCCGAGGGCGACGTGATCCACGCCTACGCGCTCTGTGAGTGCGGGACGGCCTACTCACAGAAGTGGGTGGCCGGCGAGCGCGACTAGTAGTCGTCCGCCCGCTCGTACTCCTCGTGCGTCGAGCCGACGTAGAGCGCCGCGACGGCTGCGATCAGGACGAACACGGAGACCTGCGCGATCCCCGTGTCGGGTGCGACCGTCGCCAGCACCTGCATCAGCACCGCCCCCGCACCCACGGCGGCGATCAGCCCGAGGAACTTCCGCGGATTGTTCACTACGATCCGAGTAATCGACGAGCGAGTCATAGCCCGCCTCTCCACCGGACCGTCGTATGCTTTTCGACAAGCCGCTGCGCTGCTACTCCCGCCGAGCCGACTAACGCTCGGTGTTCAGGCCTTCGTCGTCTTCGTCCACCTTTCTCTCGTCGGGCGTCCTCGCGGGCCTCCGGCCCGCTGTGGGCGCCGCTCCTCGAGAAATCTGGACCAAAAAGCGGCCACTCGCTTCGCTCGTGGCCGTTCGTGCCGGTGCCTACCGCTCGGTGTCGATCCCTTCGTCGTCTTCGTCCGCGGCCTGTCGCTTGACCTCGTGGAAGGCCTCGATGATGACCTGCCGGGTGACCGCGCCCCGCGTCGTCCAGTGGTGGGCGTAATCCAGCATGTCGTCGTAGATGTTCGGCTTGCAGCCGGCGGCCTTGGGGTGGCCGCCGCCGTTGAACCGGCGGGCGACCTCGTGACAGCGCTCGAAGTGCTCGGTGCCGCGGATGCTGGCGCTGCCGGCGGGTTTGACGATCACGGCGGCGTCGGTGCCCTGCTCGCGCAGCGCCTCGGCGACCTCGTTCTGCGAGCAGCGGCCGTAGGTCACGCCGACGGACCACGGGCCGATCTCGTGGACCTCGGCGCGGTCGACGGCGCGTTCGATGAGCGCGTCCTTCTCGACGCGGCGCTCGGCGAGGTACTCCTCGACCTCCGGCGGGAGGTCGGCGCCGTGCTCGCGGACGACCGTGACGTACTCCTCGGGTTCGGTCCAGTAGGCGTAGTCGGCCAGGTCGTCGCTGCGTGGGTCCTCGCGGAGCCAGAGGTCGTGGTCGCGCGTGACGGCGGCGAGCTCGACCAGGTACTCGGGGAGGTCCGCGTCCAGCGAACGGGCGACGACGTCGGCCGAGCACTCCTCCTCGGAGTCGCCGACGACGCGCTCGCTGACCGCGCGGTCGACGACCTCGCCGAGGTCGTCGTCCCACTGGTGGTGGTCGTACCAGTAGACGTCGCCGGCGCGCTCGGCCACGTCGGGGAGCGCGGCGAGGTCGTCCTCGGAGTCGGGACAGAGGTCGCAGACGAACACGGGGACGTCGGGTTCGACGTACTCGGCGACGCGGGCGAGCGCCTCGTCCAGGTCGTGCGGGCCGGCGGGCACGAGCGCGACGTCGGTGACGGCCTCTCGGATGAGGGCCACGCAGGCCAGGCCGTCGGCGTCGGGGTCGGCGACGACGACGCCGGGGGCGTCCTCGAGTGCGTCTCGGGTCTCGCGCTCCGCCTCGACCTCCTCGACGGAGTCCGGGTGGAAGAATCCCTCCCCGGGGAGGATCGACTTCCGGTCGAGCGAGAGCCGGTCGTCGTCGATGAGCCAGTCGTCCATACTGGCCCCGAGCGGCCGGGCCGCAAAGAACCCCCGGTTCCGTGCGGTCACCGCGGCGGCGCGTCCAGCTCGTCGGGGTCGAGCTGCCTGACCGTCAGGACGGGTGCGGGACACCGGCGGACGACCGCCTCGGCGACGCTCCCCAGGAGGAACGAGTGCTCGCCGTGGCGCCCGCGCGTGCCCGTCGCGATCACGTCGGCGTCGACGTCGGCGACGTACCGGACGATCTCGGTGGCGGGCCGCCCTTCGCGAACGGCGGTCGTGATCGAGCGATCGGCCGCCGCCTCGACCACCCGGAGCGCCTCGGTGCCCGCCTCGGAGAGGGCGGCCTCGAACTCCGCGCGGAGATCGGCGGGGGAGGCATCGACGTCGCTCTCGTCGACGACGTACAGCGCGTGGACGTCGGCCTCGAACCGGGCGGCGAGGTCGAGCGCGACCTCGACGGCGCGCCGGGCGCTCTCGGAGCCGTCGGTCGCGATCACCACGGTCTCGAACATTACCGGGCGATTGCCCGGGCTCGGGTATAAAGACCACGCGTGTCCAGAGGGCGGCGCTCGGAGGCTTTTTGGCCCTGCCGGGGCGAGCACTGACCATGCCTGCCGTGGCCATCGACCGGGTGCTCGCGCCGCTGGACGGGAGCGACGAGGCGCTCGCGGCCGCCGAGTACGCCCTCGCGATCGCCGATCGCTACGACGCCGACGTCCACGCCCTGTACGTCCTCGAGGAGGCCGTCGCGCGTGCGCTTGACGCGGGCGAACTCGACGAGGACGCCGTCGCCGCGGACACGATCTCGTACATGGACACCGTCTCGGCGCTGGCCGCCGACGCCGACGTCCCGCTGACGCACTCCCAGGCGATCGCGTTCACGCCTTCGCGGCTCACCCACCACCCCGGCAGCGTCATCCTCGACGCCGCCGAGTCGGTCGAGGCCGACTTCCTGGTCGTCCCCCGCGAACCCGTCTCGGGCGACCCCGAGGAGGTCCTCGGGAAGGCCGCCGAGTACGTCCTCATGTACGCCAGCCAGCCCGTCCTCTCGGTGTGAGCCGATCGAATCCGCCGGCTCCAGCGCCGGTGACGAACGTGCAAGCAAGACTGGCTATCTGAGACGCATTCTTATTTTAATTTTTTGATCGGGGAACTAACCCGTAACCTTATGGTATTCCAACACGCGACGTTATGGTAGACCGGAACACGATCCGGTACTGCTAGGGGGGCTAGCAATGGGGACAATCACCAGCAAACCAACTGCAGCGATAGCGATAGCGACGTTTGGAATCGAGACCGAAACGAACGCGCGCGGCGCTGGGGGGCGCTCGCGATGACCGAGGACGGTCGCGGCTCGGTCGTGCTGCCGTCGATCGAACGGCTCAGGTCCACCGTCGACCGGTGGGTGTACTCGCTTTCTGCGCGCGCCGCGCGGGCGCTCGCGCTGCTGACGATCACGGTGTCGTCGCTGACCGGCGTCGTGGCGACGCGGCTGATGGCGTCGTCGCTCGTGGTGCCGGTGGCGGCACAGAGCAACAGCAATCCGCAGCCGGTCGATCTGATCAATCAGACGGTGTGTCAGACGCCCATCGGACGGCTGATCCCGTTCGGGCTGGCGGCGATCTCGCTGTACCTGATCGCCAAGGCCGTCATGCAGGGGACGATGGCGTTCAACAAGATGGGCTCCTCGCGCGCCCAGCAGCAGTTCGAGGGGAAACAGGCCCTCCAGGGCGCCGGCAAGACCGCCGCGGGGGCGTTCGTGCCGCCGATCTTCGCGGCCTTGCTCACCCAGCTCGACGTCAAGATGGCCAACTGCATGAACTTCGGCGTCGGGTCGATCTTCGGCACCGTCGCGCCCGTCAACGCCGTGCACACAGTCAGCTCCGCCGTGACAGTGGTGGTTCCGCACCTGCCCGCCTGACGGGCGGGAACCGACTCTCGGAGCCACGCGCTGGCGAGCCTCGCCGATTCCGGCGACCGGTGTGACCGGCGTCGGACGCGGCGAGCCCGCCCGGCGAGGGACGACCCTCGTCGGAGACGCGCGGTTCCGGCTTTCACATTCATGCACGCACACCGTACACTCGTCGTCCTCCTGCTCGCGGCGCTGCTCGTGCCCGCGGCAGCCACTGCCACGACCGCCGGCGCCGACCACTTTCAGGTGAACGGCACGCAGTCGACGAACGGCACTAGCGGGGGGAGTACGACGCCGAACGCGACCGCGCCGACGAACAGCACCGGCAATCTCACGAGTGGTTCCGGGGGGAACACGAGCGGGAACTCGACCGGCGGCAGTTCGACCACGACTGCCGCGCCGATCAAGGTCCAGCTGATCAACGACTCGCACGTCCAGGACGTGATTATCGACGCACTGGGGGAGTTCGGGACGACGTTCATCAACGACCACATCGGGAACAACTCCCACGTCGCCCGGAAGTTCGCCAACGACTCGATCGTCTACGGCGTGCCGGCCCCCGGCGAACCGGGCCGGCCCACCACGTGGTATCTGGGATCGATCGCCAGCCCGTCGACCTGGGGGCAGTTCGACGACGCGTGGTGGAACAAGACCTGGGCGTTCTACTGGATCTTCGGCCTGCTCGGGTTCGCCGGACTCCTGCCGGCCGTGATGCTCGGCTGGGGCAAGTCCGCGACCCGGCCGGCGCGCCAGTCGCTCTCGCGCGCCGCCCGTGGGTTCCTGATCATCATCGTCGGCTGGTTCATCATCGCGTTCCTGTATCACGTGACCAACATCGTCTCGATGCAGCTCGCGCCCAGCTCGGAGGCGACGCTGCGGCTGGTCCGGGTGGTCGAGCAGAGCCAGATGAGCCTCTCGTACTCGCTGGTCAAGCTCGGGAAGTCGACGCTGCTGTTGACGTCGTACGGGACCGCCTACGTCCAGTACATCATGGCGTACGCCGCGGCGGCGGTCTGGCCGCTGGTCTGGGTGCTGAACGCCTACCGCTCGTCGATGGCCCGGTCGGCCGGCAAGATCGGCCTGGTGTTCATGGGCGGGCTGTTGGTGCTCAAGCCGCTGCAGGCGCTGCTGATGAACCTCCTGACCGGGATGCACCTGGCGGGCACGCCGACCGTGCGCGCGCAGGCGGCCTCGGCGGTCGGCGTCACGGCCGTGTTCATCGTGTTCCCGTACCTGATCCTGGTCCGGATGATGCCGCGGGCGCTGATCGTTTACGGCCTGCACGAGGTCCGCAAGAAGGGCCACGACGAGCGGCGCTACCAGGAGCGCATCGGCAACGTCCGCCGGAAGTTCGCCGAGTCGGTGCGTGGTCGCGGCCCGAACGCGACGGGCCAGCTACCGACGCGCACCGGGCGGCAGGGCCGGCTGCCGTCGTCCGAGCGCCGCGCGCTGAACGCGCCGCCCTCGGCCGACCGCGGCCGGGCGAACGCGGCCTCGCGGCCGACCACTGACGACTCGCGGGCCATGCAGCGGGCGCGCGATCGGATCGACGACGCCGCTGACCTGCGGGACGGAGGGCCTCGATGAGCCAGCAACTACCGACCACCGTCGACGGACAGCCGGACAGAGCCGAGGAACGCCAGACGCGGGACCCGAGCCAGCTCGTCCCGCCGTACGTGGACACGAACGTCGAGATCCTCGGGTCGCTGACGCTACCCGACGTCGTGTTGTTTCTGCCGGCGGCCGGTGCCGGTCTGATCGCCGTCATGGCGTCGTTCGCGAACGCCTCGGCGATCTTCTACGGCTCGCTGGCGGTCGCGGTCGTCCTGACGTTCGTCGGCGGCGTCGTCCGCTTGACCAACCGGTGGTACACGACCCCGCGCGAGCGCGTCGAAAACTGGGTGGCGTACCTGCGCCGCTCGTGGACGTTGCCGTGGTCCGAGTCGGCGGCGGCCGCCCGCGGCGTCCACTGCGTCCGGGCGTTCCACCCCGACGGCGTCGCCGAGATGGAAGACGGCCGCTTCGTGGGGCTGATCCGCGTCGACCCGACCAACACCGCGCTGCAGACCGAGCGCCAGCGCGACGAGCTGGCCTCCCAGCTCAGCTCGATCGTCGACGAGGAGATCCGGGACTTCGGGTTCAAGCTGTTCGCGACGACGGACGAGCCCGACCCCGACGAGGCGGTCGGCCGCTACGAGCAGCGGGCCGCCGGCGGCGTCAACGACCTCGACGACGACTTCCGCACCGCGATGTACAAGCGCGAGCTGCTGGAGGACGTCGCCGACTGGCACCGCCAGACCGACGCGCCCCAGTGGGAGGCCAACGACTGGCGGTACTACGTCGCCATCGACGTCTCGCCGACGGAACTGGAGGAGTCGATCCCGAGCTTCTGGGAGCTGCTCAACCCGTTCGCCGACACCGGGACCGTCCAGCCCAGCCGGCTGCAGTACCAGGAGCTGCTGGATCGCCTGGACGCCGTCGGTGGTGCCCTCGACGGCATCACCGGCCTGGAGGCCGAGCAGATCGGCGTGCGCGAGCACCTCGCCTTGCTCACGCGGTTCTGGACCGGCGAGCCGTCGCTGCCGGACGAGGAGCTGCTCTGGGACCTCCAGAACGGCCAACTGGACGAGGCCCAGCGCGAGCGGCTCACCGACGAGCTGGCGCCCGCGGAGCTGAACGCCGACCGGACGCACGTTCAGGTGGGCGATCAGTTCTGCCGGACGTTCTGGATCGCCGAGTGGCCGGTCGAGCCCCAGTCGCTGTTCCTCCGGGAGCTGTTCACGATGCGCCACGTCGACGTCGACGTCTGCGTGCACGTCCGCCCGGAGGAAAAGCGCCGGAAGATCACCGAACTCGAGCACACGATCGCCGACATCGAGTCCGAAGGGCGAGAGCGCGAGGAGACCTCGCAGGTGTCGGCCGCCGACATCGACCGCGACGTCGACGCCTACGCGACCTACCGCGAACTACTGCGGACGACCCGCACCCAGCCCTGGGAGCTCTCGGCGTACGTCACCGTCCGCGCCGACACCGAGACGGCCCTCGAGCGGGCCGAACAGACCGTCGAGGAGTTCGAGAAGGTCGAGGCCGCAAAGCGGTCGGTGCTATTCGACGACGCCGAGGACGTTCGCACGACGCTGGAGTCCTCGCCGGCGGACTGTTTCGCCGTCGCGCCCGGCGCCCGGCAGTTCGAGGCCTTCTGCTCGACGGCGCCGACCTCCCGCGACGAGTTCGAGGCGACCGCCCGCCAGTCGAAGGCGGCGTCGGTTCCCGGTGGAGCGATCGGGGCGACGTTCCCGTTCTGCGCCACGGGCGTGACCGAGCCCGAAGGGATGGACTGGGGGCGCAACGAGCAGAACGGGGAGATGCTCAAGGCCGACCCGTTCGACCGCGAGAGCGCGCCCCACCTGTTGACCATCGGGAAGTCCCGCAGCGGGAAGACCTACGCCTCGACGAAGGCCGCCGCGCGGTGGTACCTCGAGAGCGACGACCACACGCTGATCCTCTGTGACACCCAGAGCGGCTTCGACGGGATCACCAAGCTGCTGGGCGGCGAGCACATCGTCATCGACGGCACGCAGACGATCAACCCGCTGGACATCCAGCCGCTGCCCGAGCACGTCCGCGAGTCCGCGGGCGGGCGCGTCGACCCCTACCGCATGAAGATCGAGGAGGCCACGCAGTTCTTCGCGGGCATCCTCCGCTCCCAGGAGATCGACCTGGGTCCCTACATCGCGACGATCGAGGAGGGCCTGGAGGGCACGTACGCCCGCGCGGGCATCTACCAGGACGACCTGGACAGCCACGCCCGGCCCAGCCCGACGATCGACGACTTCATCGACACGCTCGGGGACATGCTGGAGAACCCCGAGGAGTACACCCACACCGAGCACGCCGCCGAGGTCGAACAGAAGGTCGAGCGCGTCAGCGACCTGCTCGACAAGCTCTCGGGGTTCAAGGAGGGCGGGAAGTACCACCACCTCGAGACCGGCGCGGGGATCATGGACCCCGAGATCGACATGGCGTACCTGGACCTCCAGCAGCTCCAGGACGCCAGCGAGGCCGAGAAGTCGATCATGCTCCAGCTCATGCTCGGGCAGGTCGCCCAGAAGGCCAAACGCACCGAGGGCAAGCTGGTGTTCATGATCGACGAGGCCCACGTGCTGTTCCACTCCGAGCAGATGACCCGCTGGCTGCAGAAGGCCGCCCGCGAGTGGGCGCGCTACGACGCGGCGCTGTGGTTCATCAGCCAGTCGCCCCGCGAGTTCGTCCAGCAGTCGGCCGAGCGCGCGCTGGGCCAGGAGAACGAACGGCGCACCATCGTCGACCAGTGTTCGACGATCCACTTCTTCCGGACGCCGCGGGTCGACCCCGGGACGCTCGCGCAGTTCGGGCTCAACGACGCGCAGATCGAGTGGATCCGCCAGGAGGCCACCCCCGGGAAGGCCGGCCGGGGCTTCTCGGAGTGTCTCACGTACTTCGAGGACTACGAGGGGTGGTTCCCGACGTACGTCGAGGCCTCGCCGTTCGAGGATCTGGTCTACAACTACACGCCCCGCGAGCACGGCGACTTCGACGAGTACGTCCGCCGGACCTGGGGCTCCATCGAGGAGGCCATCATCGTCGACGGGACGATCACCGTCGAGCCCAGCGTCCCCCTCGAGGCGCCCGATCAGCCGACGGCGGTGGCCGACGGGTCGCCGGCGTCCGAGGCGTCGCCGGCCGCCGAGTCTGGGCCGGCGACCGGGGGGACGACCGCGCCCGACGGGCCGACCGCACAGACGGAGGCGGCGACGCCGGAGCGCTCGCCGGTGGGCGGCGCCACCGCTGGGGAGCCATCGTCGACGGCGGAGGGCACGGTGGCGGCAGGCGGCGACGGAGGAAACGGCGGCAGTGGCAGCGGCACGCCCGACGATCCGTTCCGGCTGGAGCCGGCCGACGTCGAGCGCGTCCGGAGCGCGAACCCCGAGCCGGCTGGCGAGCCCGACGAGTCGGACGAGCCATCCGTCGAGGGGCTGTTCGAGTCGAAGTTCGGGTAGGCCAGCCTACAGGTGGATCGCCATCTCCAGCTCGAAGCTCTCGGAGCTACTCATCTCGAAGCCAACCTTCCGGTACAGCGCGATGGCGGGGTCGTTCCAGCGCTCGACGGTGAGCCAGACGCGCTCGACGCCCTCCGCCTGGGCGTGGCCGAAGAGGTGTTCGAGCAGCGTCGTGCCGATGCCGGCGCCCTGGTACTCGCGGACGACGAAGATCGCCAGCTCGTAGGTGCCGTCGACGTCGGGGACGAGCGTGGCGTGGCCGACGTACGCGTCGCCGTCGAGGGCGACGACGTTGAGGCAGTCCTCGCCGAACAGCGTCTCCAGCCAGTCGCGGATGCCGTTCTCGCGGACCGGCGGGATGCCCTGGGCGCGGTCCTCGGGGTTGAACCCGAGGTACATCTCGACCAGCGGCTCGACGTCGTCGTCGGTCGCGACGCGGACGCGGATCTGTCGGCCGTCGCGGTCCGTGACGGTCGCGGGCGGGCGCGGAAACGGGCCGGCCGGCGCGTCGGGGTAGTCGCGCTCGCTCATCTGACGAGAGTCACCGTGGTTTCGGCGTTGAGCAGGACGAACTCCAGCGTCTCGTCGAAGTTGATCTTCCCGAGTGGGCTGCGCTCGCCGCCGGCCAGGACCAGCCGGTCGAAGCCCTCGCGCTCGGCCATCTCCACCAGGCGGCTGCCCGGGTGGCCCTCGAGTCGGCGGACCGCCGCGTCGACGTCGGCGTCGGCCAGGCACTCGCGCACGCGGTCTTCGATCTCCGCGACCGACAGGTCGATGTCCTCGCGATCGACGATCGCGACGGTCACGTCGTCGCCGGCCTCCTTCGCGCGGGCGACGGCGTCGGCGAGCGCGTCGAACGACCCCTCGCTCCCGCCGATGCCCAGCAGGACCTTCATGGGTGGCCCGACGAGGCCACCGGTAAAATAAGTCACCGTCCGTTCGCGTCGGCGGCGTCTGACACGCGGCCGACGCCGCCGATACGCTTTTTCGCTCCCGGTCCCAGGAGCCGATATGCCCGATTCTCCCGCGCCCGACGCCGACGATCCGGTCTACCCGACGTTCGTCGACGCGACTGACCCGGCTCCCCGGGCGGGCGACGCCGGCCCGGCCCCCGCAGGCCCCGACCCGGCACCCGCCGGCGAACCCGACAGCGACGTGCCGCCAGACGTGCGCAAGTACGACCGCTTCAAGAAGATCGAGGGCGGCACCTACGACCGTGCCAACGAGTTCCTCCGTGAGCGCACGTACGTCACCGCCCGCGAGTGGGCCATCGCGCGCCTCTGTGCGGACTTCCGGACGGAGACCGGCGTCGAGATGACGAAGATCGGCGAGAACCTCCCCGAACTGGTCCCGTTCATGACCGACACCTACACGCCCCAGGCGGTCAACCAGGCTCGCCACTCCTTCGAGGAGAAAGTCCGGAAGGCCGGTGCGACCTTCCTCTACGGGGCGATGTGCGATTTCTTCACCGCCGAACAGCTCGACGACGTCATGTACGAGGCCACCGAGGTCGCGAAGTTCCTGCTCGAGGTCGAGGGCGTCGAGCTCTCCGTCGAGGAGGAGCTGGACGCCGAGGACCGCATCTCCGAGGTCATGCGCGAGGTGCGCGAACACTCCGCGGCGCTGCGCCACGACGAGTGCCCGCACTGCGGCGGCCAACTGGACGCCGACGACGACGGCGCGACCGCCAGCGCCGACGACTGACGGGTTTTTTGGATTCCCCGAACGCCGGTCGATCCGCGCAGGCGTAGCGTGTGAGCAGCCTGAAGTCCCCCGGCGGCGAAGCGCGGTCGATGACACCTGAACGACGGGTCCTGCTCGTCGACGGCCTCGCGGGACTGGCCGTGCTGGCGGTCGGCATGGGCCTGCTCGACGCGCCGCTACAGTGGTGGGTGCTTGTCCTCGCGAGCGTGACCGCGATCTCGGTCGCCGGCGTGCTGTTCGGGGTCGAGCGCGACCAGTTCGAGAGCATCGGCCGAGCGCTCCTCGTCGCGGCGCTGTTCGTCCTCGCGCCGCTGGGCGTGGCGGCCGCGACCGCGCTCGCCCGTCCGACGCTCGGCGCGGCGCTCGCGTTCGCCGTCTTCCTCGGCGTCGGTGGCGGCATCATCGGCTACCGGTTCGTCTTCGGCGTCCTCCGGCCCGTCCCCGAGAGACGGCTCGAACGCGCGCGCGATCGCGCGGTCTGATCACTCCTCGTCGGACTCGATCGCGTCGGCGGCGGCGTCGCCAGCCCGCTCGATCGTGCGGACGTTGCGCCCCTGGACGTCGCCGAAGCGCTCGCCGCCCGACTCGCCGGCCTCGGCCGCCTCGACGGCGGTGTCCGGGCCGAAGCGCTCGTATACGATCTCGCCGCGGACCATCGTGAGCTCAGGAAACACCCCGATTTTGCCCTCGAAGGGGGTCCACTCGCACTTCGAGTGGAGGTCCGCGCCGCGGATCTCGCGGGCGTCCTCGGGGTCGACCAGCACGAGGTCGGCGTCCATGCCTTCCGCGATGCGCCCCTTGGTCGGGAGGTCGAAGATCTCGGCGACGTTCGCCGCGGTGAGGTCGCGGACCCGCTCGTAGGTGAGGTTGCCCTGGCGGGCCTCCTCGAGCAGCAGCGGGAGGGCGGTCTCGACGCCGGGCACGCCCGAGGGAACCTCCCAGACGGTGCCCTCCTTCTCCGCGCGGGTGTGGGGGGCGTGGTCGGTGGCGACGATGTCGACCGTGCCGTCGACGACGCGCTCGTAGACCTTCGACCGGAGGCGCTCGCGGCGCAGGGGCGGGTTCATCCGCCCGAGGTTGCCCAGCTCCTGCAGGTCGCGCCGCGACAGCAGCATGTGGTGGGGGGTGACCTCGCAGGTCAGCCCGCGCTCGGCGGCGACGTCGATGCCCTCGGGCGTGGAGGCGTGGGCGACGTGCAGGTCGGCCTGGAAGCGCTCGCCGATCTCGGCGGCGGCGCGGACGGCCGTCGACTCCGCTCGCGCGGTGCGGTACGCGCTCCAGGCGTCGGCGTCGTCGCGGTCGCGCGCGCCGGGCTCGAACTGCGAGGCGTCCTCGGCGTGGACGGTGACGACGGTGTCCTGGCGGGCGGCGGTCTTGACCGCGCTGGCGAACAGGTCGGCGTCGATGCCCATGTCGCCGGTCGAGTCCGCCAGGAACACCTCGCCGAGGGCGAACATGGGCCGCTGGAAGAGGGCGCTCGGCACCCACTGCTCGGTGACGCCGCCGTTGATGCCGTAGTCGACGATCGAGGCGGCGGCGAGCTCGGCCTTCTCGTCGAAGGAGGGGCCGTCGATCGTCGGCGGGTCGGTGTTGGGCTGGTCGACGACGGTCGTGACGCCGCCGGCCGCGGCGGCGCGGCTGCCGGTCGCCCAGGTTTCCTTGTGGTCGAAGCCGGGCTGGCGGAAGTGGACGTGGGCGTCGATCATGCCGGGCAGCAGTCGCTTGCCGCTGGCGTCGACGAAGCGGTCGTCGGCGTCCTCGGGCATGGGGAGGTCCTCGCCGACGGCGGCGATCCGTTCCCCCTCGATCAGGACGTCCCGCACCCGCCCGTCCGCGAGGGTGGCGTTCCGAATGAGCATACCACCCTTCCGAACCCCCGCCTCCTAAATCTCGCGGACGGCCCGGTCGCGCCGAGCGCTCCCCGGGCGTCGCCCGCCGCGACCGCTCGGGTGCGGTGACTGGTCACGCGATCGCCGACGGCCACTTATCCGACGCCGTCCCGTACCGCGGCCATGCCCCAACTCAGCGACGAGGCGATCGAGGAGGCCGTCCACCGCGGGGACACCAGTTCCGCCGTCGAACTGCTCGGGCTCTTCGAGCGCCACCACGCCGACGGCCGGGCGGGGATCACCACGGACGTGCTGGCCGAGTACGCCGCCCGCCTCGAGGCGCGAGACGACTACGTCTTCGACGCCGACGAGTTCGTCGCCGAGATCGAGGCGCTGACCACCGACGCCGAGCGCTGGGTGGAGCCCGAGGCGGTCTACGCCGTGGAAGCCGACCGCGTCAGTCGCTACCCCGCACGCTGGCACGAGCGCCTCGCCGACGCCGACCTCCAGACGATCGTCGCCTTCCTCACCAACGAGGCCGCCGGCTACCTGGACGACGTCTCGAACTCCGGCCGGGGCGTCCCCGAACACGAACTGGCGCAGGTGGTGTCGGTCCTGTGGGGGACGGACGTCACGGAGGCACAGGCGGCGATCGAGGACGCCCAGTCCGACGACGACCTGCTCGCCGAGCAGGAGGCCAACCGCGATCCGGAGGTCTACCTCGAGTCCGACGAGGACCGCGGGGCGCTGGACAACTGAGCTACCACTCGACCGAGAGCCGCCCGTCCCCGTGGGGGTCGGGCGCGACCTCCTCGCCGCTCCGGCGGTCGACCACGTGGATCACGCCGTCGCCTTTCTTCGCCGGGCACGCCTCGGCGGCCCGGACGTTGTGCTCCAGGTCGGACTCGTCGAAGAAGTACGCTTGCGGGCTGGCCACCCCGGTCGAGATGTCGACGTCCCAGTTGTCCGAGACGGCGGCGCACTCGCCGGCGCCGAAACAGCGGTTGGCCTCGAAGACCACCTTGTAGGGCTTGTCGGCGACCGGCGGCGCGTCCGCCTCGCCGAGCTCGCCGGGGTCGACCGCCTCGTCCGCCTCGCGCATACCTCGCCCTGGCGCCCCGGCGACATTCCGCTGTCGCTCCCCGCAAGCGAGGGCGGGTATCTCGGTCACTCCGGGGGGCCGTCGTCGACCGGGGGATCGTCGGCCGCGTCGGCGTCCGCGGGGCCGTCCGCGTCCGCGTCCCCGTCGCCGTCGGCGCGTTCGGCCGCGGGCTCGTCGCCGTTCGCCTCTGCGTCGGCGGCCGGCGACCGCGTCTCGGCCGCGCCGCCGGCGAACGTCGAGACGTCGGGACCCGCGGGGACGTAGTCGGGGTCGACCAGCCAGGGGAAGACGTGGCGGGCGAACTCGACGCCGACGACCAGCAGGAAGGGCCCGAGGAAGATGCCGTACCAGCCTAACAGCAGCGGGCCGACGGTGTACGCGAGCATCACGGCCCCGACGTGCAGCGTCCGCCCGGAGACGTACGGCCGCAGCAGCTGGTCGGGGATGGTGTCGACGACCACGACCGAGACGCCCGCGAAGACGGCGACGAACCAGGTCGTCGCCGGCCGGATCGTCAGCGCCAGCGCGAGCAGGTAGCCCCCGAGCGGGATCCACACCAGCTTGATCCCGATGACGGGGATCAGGCTGGCGACGCCCGAGAGCAGCCCCACGAGGACGGGATCGGGGATCGACAGCCCGGCGGGCGCGAAGGCGTTGAGGACGGTGTAGGTGACCGCCCCGAGCACGCCGGTCA
This sequence comes from Haloarculaceae archaeon, assembly GCA_042217345.1. Taxonomy (GTDB): domain Archaea; phylum Halobacteriota; class Halobacteria; order Halobacteriales; family Haloarculaceae; genus Halorientalis. Next base: position 10,293 of record JBDGSW010000038.1, on the reverse strand, counting down.
GCAGGGCGTTGAGGATGTTGCCGAAGAAGACGTTCTGGAGGTCCCGGTCGACGGCGACGAGGTAGCGTTCGAACACGCCGTCGGGTTCGAGGACGGTCTCGCGCGCCCACTCGGCGATCCGGTAGTCGTCCCGGAGCAGGTAGAACGTCACGATCAGCGCGATGAACAGGTGCAACAGGGCGTTCAGCACCGACACGAGCGAGGCGACCGCGGCGTTGAGCAGCGGCATCACCTGCTGGTTGAGCCCGTTGAGCTGGGCGAGCTGGCTGGGGTCGGCGGCGACGTCGCGGACGAGCTGTTCGATGTCGCCGGCGGTGAAGCCGGGCTGGACGTACGGGCCCAGCAGCTGCTGGAGCTGGTCGGTGGTGGCCGACCCGAGCAGCGCGGACAGGCGGCCGACGACGACGGCGATCGTCCACCCCACCAGCAGGATGACCGGCAGCGCCACGACCAGCAGGGTCACCACGACCGCGAGCGTCCGCGTGGGCACCCGGTCGTCGAGGCGGTCCAGCACCGGCCGCGCGACGTAGTAGGCGAACACGCCCACGATCAGCGTCCCAACGTACTGCCAGACGACCCACAGCAGGCCGACCAGCAACGCCAGGAAGACCGCCCAGAGCCCGACGCGTTTGCGGTCGAACGAGACGCCAGCGGGCAGGCTCATCGGTCGACCCTCCGGGACGACCGCTCGCGCCGCTGGCTCCGACGGCGCGGCAGGCAGTGGCCTCGCGATCGGCCGGCGACGGCGCGGTGGTACACGCCCGGCCGTTGGGGGGCTGCGGCCTTAGAAGTACGTGCGGCGGGTCGCGGGCGGCCCCCGGCCCGCGGCCGCGCTCGCCTCAGCGGTGGATCTCGACGGACTCGAGGACGACGTCCTCGGCCGGGCGGTCGTTCGCGTCGGTCTGGACCGATCCGATGGCCTCGACGACGTCCATGCCATCGGTCACCTCGCCGAAGACGGCGTGGCGGTCGTCCAGGTGGGGCTGGGCGTCCAGCGTGATGAAGAACTGCGAGCCGTTGGTGTCCGGGCCGCTGTTGGCCATCGAGAGGACGCCGGGGCCGTCGTGGCGCAGGTCGGGGTGGAACTCGTCTTCGAACTGGTAGCCGGGGCCGCCGCGGCCGGTCCCGGTCGGGTCGCCGGTCTGGACCATGAACCCGTCGATGACGCGGTGGAAGAGCACGCCGTCGTACAGCGGGTCGATGCGCTTCTCGCCGCTCTCGGGGTCCTCCCAGGCGCCGGTGCCGCGGCCGATCGGCGTGCCGTCGTAGTCGTCGGCCCCCTCGGCCAGCCCGACGAAGTTCTCGACGGTCTCGGGCGCGCGGTCCTCGAACAGGCGAACCTCGACGTCCCCCTCGCTGGTGTGCAGCGTGGCGGTCAGGTCGTCGCTCATGGCCCACGGGAGGCGGGGTCGGGGGAAAAGTCTGGTGCCTTCACGGGCCGGCGGGGCGATCCCCCGCGCGATCGGCGTCGGCCGCCCCGTCGAGCGCCGCCGGCGCGGCGTCGAGCGCGAGGCACTCGCCGTCCGCGTCCGTCGTGAGGACGCCGGCCAGCCGCAGCGCGTCGACGGCGGCCCGGACGTCGTCCTCGTGTTCGCGGTAGGTCCGCCGTCCGTCCGACGCCACCAGCCCGCCCGATTCGCGGTCGGCTTCGTACTCGATCGCGCGGACGACCACCAGCTCGAACCGCGGGTTGGTGAGGGCCGCGACCGCCCGCACGACGCTCTCCTGCAGCGGCGTGAGGTCGAACTCGTCGTCGGTCGTCAGATTCGGGCGTCCGCTCGATCTGATTCCCCCGTGGCTCATATCCGAAGGGAGTCGACGGATAAGTATAAGGCGACTGTAATGAATGGCGGGGAAACGCGCGGGTTGTGACTGCCGTGACGACGGCGCCGGGTCCGGGTTGGCCCCGTCCGGCCAGCACGTATCCGTGTCCGCGTGCAAGTCGGGGTATGCCGGCCAAAGCGGCCGCCGTCCGTGCGCTCGAGGACGTCGGGCTGACGCAGTACGAGGCCGAGTGCTTCGTGGCGCTCACGCGGGTGCCCCAGGGGACCGCAAAGGACGTGAGCCAGCTGTCGGAGGTCCCGCGCTCGCGGGTGTACGACGCCGTCGAGCGCCTCCAGCGCAAGGGCCTCGTCGACGTCCAGCAGTCCGACCCCCGTGAGTTCCGCGCCGTCGCCGTCGAGGAGGCGCTGGAACTGCTCAGAGACGACTACGGCGACCGCCTCCAGGCGGCCGCCGATCGGCTGTCGGAACTCAGCTCGACGACCGCCCGCGAGGACCGGGGCGTGTGGGCCGTCGCGGATCACGACCACGTCGCCAGCCGAATGCGCTCGCTCGTCGCGGACGCGAGCGCGGCGGTGACGCTGCTGATCGCCGACGACCGCGTCCTCGACGCGGACACCCTGGCCGCGCTGGCGGACGCGACCGACCGCGGCGTGACCGTCCGCGTCGCGGCGCCGACACCGGCGGTCGCCGAGCGCGTGCGCCGCTCGCTGCCGGGGGCGGTCGTCGGCGTCCGGCCCTCGCTGGCCGAGACGGAGCGGATCGGCGAGAAGTGGCCGGGCCAGCTGCTGGCGATCGACGACGACGCGGCGCTGGCCAGCGGCGTCGAGCCGACCGACCTGCCGGACGTCGCCCTGGAGACGGCCGTCTGGTCGACGGGGCTCGACCACGGCTTCGCGACGTGGGTCCACGAGCTGCTGCCCGACCGGGTCGACGCGTCCTGACCTCACTGCCCGGGCGAGCAGTCCCGCGCCGTGACGCCCCCGTCGTCGAAGCGCAGATCGAACATGCCCGCCGGCGAGCCGCCGCGGGCTTTCGTGATCGCCATGCGCGTGTGCAGGCGCCCGCCCATCGCGTCGACGCGGACGTCCCAGACCAGGTCGGCGCGGGCCATCGTCACGTCCCGGCGCAGCACCGACGGCGTGTTCTCGTGGCAGTGCAACAGCCCGTCGCTGTCGGTCATCCGCAGCGCGTGCTTGCAGGTGTCGAGGAACTGCCGGTAGCGCTCGCGCTCGCCCTGCTCGAGCTCGGTCGTGGGGTCGACGACGACCACCGAGCCCGACTCCAGCCCCGAGAAGTGCGGCTCGGGCTCGGCGAGCACGTCGTCGCCGTCGACCGCCCGGACGTCGACCCCGGCGGTCGGATCGACTCGGTCCTCGCCCCCGGTGCCGACGGTGGCCGCGATCGCGTCCGTGACCTCGGCAGCCGGTCGCAGCGTCGAGAGGTACCGCGTCCGGTTCTCGGCCGCCATCTGGTACAGCAGCGGCTCGCTCTGGGCGCGCGGGGTCGCCGCCAGCGCGACGAGGCTCCCCGGGGGGACGCCGCCGCCGAGCGCGTCGTCGAGCAGCTCCACGCCGGTCGATCGGGCGCCGGACTGGGCGTCGACCATGGTCGGACACAGGCCCGAGCGACCGAAAGTCTGGCGCCGCCGTCAGCGCGCGCGCAGCGCGTCGAGCGCCGCCGCGGCCGCGCCGCCGTCGATCGTCTCGCGGGCGCGCGCCAGCCCCGCGGCGAGGTCCGGGACGTCCTCGCGGGCGTACATCCGCAGCGCCGCGTTGAGCGCGACCGCGTCGGCGAACGCGTCGTCGCGCTCGCCCGCCAGGACGGCCTCGGTGATCGCCGCCGAGTCGGCCGCGACGTCGTCGACTTCCAGATCCTCGCTCTCGAAGTCCATGCCGTACTCGGCGGTCTCGATCTCGAAGTCGGTCACTGCCGCCTCGCCGTCCGCCGGGTCGGTCTCCGCTTCGCTCGCCGGTCCGCTGTCCCTCAGCGATCCCCACTCGGCGACGACCGTCGAGCCGGGCCGGACGTCGTCGTAGCCCTCCAGGCCCTGGAACATGAGGACGCGCCCGACCGGCTGCGTTTCGGCGTTCCGGAGCGTCTCGATGATCCGGACGGCGAAGGACAGGTGATAGAAGCTGCCGAGGTGGACGGCGGCGTCGGCGGGATTGGCGAGGGTCTCGATCGTGTTGACGAACGTGCGCACGCCCATCTGCTCGCGGCGGTCGCACAGGGCGGCCACGCCCGGATTTGCCGCCGCCTGGTCGTAGTAGCCGAAGCCGACGTCGTCGACCATGGCGGCGCTCTCGGCCGGCGACAGGTCTGTCTCGACGTCCAGCGCGTCGAGGACGTGCCGGTAGGCGTCCCCGCCAAGGGTGGGGACGCGGTCGCCGGAGTGGACGACGACGGGCGTGCCCGCGGCGGCGGCCACGAGGCCGGCGGCCACGCCCAGCAGCGCCGTCTCGGTCTTGCCGTCGTAGTTGGCGCCGCAGTCGACCGGGTCGGCGTCGGGGACGGCGGTCTCGACGGACTCCTCGCGCATGACGTCGACGTAGGCGGCCAGCTCTTCGGGCGTGTTGCGCTTCCAGCGGTTGGCCAGCCAGAAGGCGCCCAGCGTGGTGGGGTCGGGCTCGCCGGCCAGGATCCGCGCGAAGACCTCGCGCGCCTGCTCGCGGGTCATGTCCTCGGCGGACTTGGGGCCGGAGCCGACGACCGCCGACAGCAGCCGCCGGAGGGGCCACTCCCCGAAGTCGGTGGCGGAGTTCGACATACCTCCCGGTGGGCCTGCTGGGTCGAAATAGGCTGGGTTGGTCGCCGTATTCGCCTCAGTCGGTGACGCCGTCCTCGGGGCGCTTGTCGTACATGCCGAGGCCGATCCAGGAGATGACCGCCTCGCCGTCCTGGCGGTAGCCGGTCATGCGGGTGTCGACCTCGCCGATGCCCGGGCGGTCGCCCTCGCGCTTGTCGACCACCTCGAGCTCGATCGACAGTTCGTCGCCCGGCCGAACCGGGCGGATCCACCGCAGCCCGTCGACGCCGCGGGCGCCCTGGAAGGCCCAGTCCTGGTCGTCCATGCACTCGACGAGCAGGCGCATGCACAGCGCGGCCGTGTGCCAGCCGCTGGCGGTCAGCTCGCCGAACATCGTGTCCGCCGCGGCCTCGGGGTCGGTGTGAAACGGTTGCGGGTCGTACTGCTCGGCGAACTCGACGATGTCGTCGGCGGTGACGGTCACGGAGCCCTGCTCGTACGTGTCGCCGACGGCGATGTCCTCGAAGTACTGCACCATTCGTCCGATGGGAGCGCCGCGAGCGCGAAATAGGTTTCCCGAGCGGTCACGGCCAGTCGGGATCGACCCCGACGAGGTCGGCGCTGACCCGCCAGAGGCGCTCGCGCGTCTCGTGATCGCGCGCCTCGGCCGACGGCTCGGCCGGCTCGGTGCGGTCGAAGTACGTCCCGGTGACGTCGGCGACGGCGGGTGAGCCGGCCAGCCGCGCCAGCGCCGCGCCGGCGTCGGCGACGCTGGTGCCCCTGCCCAGGCGGTGGGCCACCCGGGTGAACAGCCGGACGAACCAGGCCGCGTCGCGGTAGATGCCCGAGCCGGGGACGAACCCCGGATGCAGGCAGTTGGCGGTCACGTCGGTCCCCGAGAGGCGCTCGGCGAGTTCGAGCGTGAACGCGACGTTCGCCAGCTTCGAGCGGGCGTACGCCGAGAGGGCGTCGTACCCCCGCTCGAACTGCAGGTCGTCGAAGTCCAGGGTCGCGCGCTCGTGGACGCCCGAGGCGGTCGTGACGACGCGGGCGGGCCCGCTCTCGCGCAGTCGGTCGATCAGCTCGCGGGTCAGCAGGTACGGCGCCAGGTGGTTGACCGCGAGCGTCTCCTCGATCCCGGCTGCGGTCTCGTGGCGCTCGTCGCGCGAACAGGCGGCGTTGTTCACGAGGACGTCCAGGCGGTCGTACTCCGCCAGGACGTGCTCGGCGACGCCGCGGATGGCGTCGAAGTCGGCGAAGTCCGCGCGGACGAACGAGACGTGGCCCGGCGCCGCGGCGTTGGTCTCGGTGGCCAGGCGCCGGCCGCGCTCGCGGTCCCGGCCCGTGGCTATCACGGTCGCGCCGGCGTCGGCGAGTCGGCGGGCGGCGTCGCGGCCGATGCCGCTCGTGGCGCCCGTCAGCAAGACCACGTCGACCGCAGGGTCCAGGTCCATGGCGAGTTCCTCGGTCCCGGGCGGGAAAGATCCCCCGCTACGGCGGCGCGGGGGGCGCCCGGTGGGAACGCGGCGGGTTCACGTAGTTGCGTGGAACATTCGACCTGGTTTCGAAATACCCGGAAACCTTAACCTCTTGTTGACGACAATACCCTAGCGATTGGGATGAGCGAAGGTGACCTCCCCACCGTGCTGGTGGTGGACGACGAGCCGGACGTGGCCGACGCGTACGCGGCCCAACTCGAACGGGAGTACCGCGTCGAGACGGCATACAGCGGTGCGGAGGCACTGGAGACGATCGACGAGGACGTCGACGTAGTGCTGCTCGACCGGCGGATGCCGGGGGTGTCGGGCGACGACGTCCTCGCGGAGATCCGCGAGCGCGATCTCGCCTGTCGGGTGGCGATGGTGACCGCGGTCGACCCGGACTTCGACATCATCGAGATGCCGTTCGACGACTACGTCATCAAGCCGGTCTCCCGGGAGGCGCTGTTCGAGACGATCGACCGCCTGCTCACCTGCGCCGACTACGAGACCAAGCTCCAGGAGTACTACTCGCTGACCAGCAAGTATGCGACGCTGCTCGCGAACAAGAGCAACGCCGAACTCGAGGACAGCGAGGAGTTCCAGCGGCTGCAGGACCGCCGCGAGTCGCTGCGCGAGGACCTCGACAACACCGTCGAGCAGTTCGACGACCGCGACTTCCAGGCGGTCTTCCGCGAGCTCCACGGCGGCGCCGTCGCCGACGAATCTCCCGAGTGATAACTATGGGGACCCGTCCGCGGTGGACCGCGACCGCCCCGATTGGTAATCGATTACTTGCGAGTCCGAAGCCTTTACTCCATTTTCACTTCTGATTAGTGGCCGGAAAGCTTTTTGCAGCTGTCGCCGACCTGATAAGGTGAGTGACCAGGTTTGGCCGAAACAACAATCCTCATCGTCGACGACGAGTCCGCTGTCGCGGACGTCTACGCGGCACACCTGGAGGACGAGTACGACGTCCGCATCGCCTACGGCGGGGCGGAGGCGGTCGAGAAGCTGGACGCGGACGTCGACGCGGTCCTCCTGGACAGGCGCATGCCCGGGATGTCGGGGGACGAGGTGCTGGAGCACATCCGCAACTCGGAGTACGACTGCCGCGTGGCGATGGTGACCGCGGTCGACCCGGACTTCGACATTCTCGATATGGGCTTCGACGACTACGTCGTCAAGCCCGTCTCTCGTGACGATCTCTACGCCACTGTCGATCGACTGCTGACCTACACCGACTACGACGACACCTTCCAGGAGTACTTCTCGCTGGTCTCGAAGCGGGCGGCCCTCGAGACCTCCAAGAGCCAGTCGGCGCTGGAGACCAGCGAGGAGTACCAGGAGCTGACCGACCGGATCGAACGGCTCGAGGCCGACCTCGACGACGCCACGATGGGGCTGGAAGACGAGGAGTTCGGCGCGCTGTTCCGCATGCCCGAGCCGGACTTCGAGTCGGTCGATTCACCCTCAGAGTCCTGACGGAGTCGCCATGGCCTGGCACCCGCCGCTCGCCGTGCTGCCGTACGCTGCCGTGGGCGTCGCGATGGGCGTCCTCGCAGCCGTCAGTTACCGGAGCCGCGACGTGCCGGCCGCCGCCCCGCTGGCCGCGCTCTCTGCGCTCGCGGGCTATTGGAGCATCGCGACCGGCGTCGCCCTCCTCCAGGGCCCCTCCTTGTCCCCCTCCCCCGCGGCCAGGGCGGCCTACCTCGCCATCGCCACGATCCCCGTCGCGCTGGTGTACTTCGCCGCCGAGTACACGGGCCGGGACCCGGTGGTCACCCGGTACGGCCCGATCCCACTGTTGATCGTCCCGGCGATCACGCAGGTCGTCGTCTGGACCAACGGCGCTCACGAGTTGATGTGGCCGCTCGATCCGGCGGGCTCGGGCTTTCTGGCCACGCACGGCCCCTGGTTCTGGGTGCACAGCGTCTACTCCTACGGGCTGATCGCGATCGCGACCTATCACCTGTTGCGGACGCTCGCCGCTTCCGACCACAACTACCGCGCCCAGTCGATCGCCTTCCTGCTCGGGCTCGTCGCCCCCTGGATCGTCAACGCGACGCTGATCGCCGGCGTCGTCGCCTGGCCCGCCGATCCCACGCCGCTCGCCTTCTCGGTCACCGGCGCGTGTTTCGCCGTCGCCGTCTCCCGGCACCGGCTGCTGGAGATCGTCCCCGCCGCCCGCGACGTCGCGCGCGACGAACTCATGGACAACCTCTTCGAGGCCGTGTTCATCCTCGACTCGCGCGGGCAGGTCGTCGAGTGCAACGAGCAGGCGACCCACCTGGTGGCGGCCGGCGTGGACTCGCCGGTCGACCGGCCGCTGGCGGAGGTCGCGCCGGATCTGGCGGCGGCAATCGACGGCGAGGACGAGGCGACCGACGACGGCCCCGCCCGGACCGAGATCGCGCTGCGCCGCGACGACACGCTGCGACACTACGACGTGACGACGACCGAGCTCAACCGCGGCGGCGGGCTGATCACGGGGACGCTCGTCAGCCTGCGCGACGTGACCGAGGCCCGCCAGCGCGAGCAGCGCCTGAACGTGCTCAACCGCGCGCTGCGCCACGACCTGCGCAACGAGGCCAACGTCATCCTCGGGTACGCGGAGCTCGGCCGGAAGAACCACTCGGACGCCGAGTGGGTCGACGCCATCCTCGAACACGTCGGGGGGATGGTCGAACTCAGCCGGAAGGTCCGCCGGCTGGAGCAGGCGCTCGACGGCGAGTCGGTCGCGCCCACGCGGGTCGACGTCGCCGCGGTCGTCGCGAGCGCGGTCGACGACCTCGAGAACGAGCGCCCGGACGTCGACGTCGAGACCGTCCTCCCCGACGGCTGTCACGCCGCGGCGATCGAGCTGTTCGACGAGGCGGTGCGCAACGCCCTTGAGAACGCCGTCGAGCACAACGACAACCCCGAGCCGCTGATCGAGGTGTCGGTGACCGTCCGGCGGACCGACGACGGCGAGGTCGAGATCCGCATCGCCGACAACGGCCCGGGCATTCCCGAGGACGAGCGCGCCGTCTTGCTGCGCGGTCGCGAGACCCAGCTCGAACACGTCAGCGGCCTGGGGCTGTGGATCATCAACTGGATCGTCACCGAGTCCGGCGGGACGATCGACATCGAGCCCAACGACCCCCGCGGCAGCGTCGTGACGATGTGCCTGCCGGCGGCCGACGACGTTCCCGCCGACGCGGCGGGAGCCGGGTCGGCGGCGACCCCCGACGGGGCGCCTGGATCGGGCGACGGTGCCCAGGTCGAACCTGACGGCTGCGAGGGCGACTGACGGGCAGTCGTCGTTCAGCACGCGGTCGGCTCCGGAATCGTCTGCCGATCGGTCGCGGTCAGTTCCCGCGGGCAGCTGGTGGACTCGATCGTGGTGCGGGGAGGCGACTCCCGGAACGGCGAGGCCGGCGGTCAGTACCCAGACAGCCACGCGCAGCCCCAGGAAGCCGGACGCGGCGAAGGTAGCGGCGTGGGCGAGCGCCGCCGGACGCGAACTTCTCGCTCAATCGAAAGCACTAATGGCGATTCGCGCCTAGACGGTGTCGATGAGCCAGCAACTGCCGGACGTCCAGGCCTCGAGTCCGGAGGTGCGCGTCGGCCTCAACCGAGTCGGCGTCACCGGCGTCGAGAAACTCGTCAAACTCGACCGGGGCGACCGGCGGCCGATCGTGCTGATGGCCGAGTTCTCGGTGTTCGTCGACCTGCCGTCCTGGCGGAAAGGCGCCGACATGTCCCGCAACATGGAGGTAATCGACGAGACGCTGGAGGCCAGCCTCGAGGCCGACGTCGACCGCGTCGAGGACCTCTGTGGCGACGCCGCCGAGCGCTTACTCGAGAAACACGACTACACCACCAAGGCCGAGGTGCGCATGGAGGCCGAGTACGTCACCCGCGAGCGCACCCCCGAGTCCGACCGGCCCACCCAGTCGACCGCCGACATCATCGCGGCCGCGACCGCCACCGATGCGGGCACCCGCGAGGAAGTCGGCGCCCGCGTCACCGGGATGACAGTCTGTCCCTGCTCGCAGGGGATGTCCGCCTCCCGCGCCCGAGAGACCCTGCGCGGTCTCGACGTCGCGGAGGACGTCATCGACGAGTTCCTCGCGGAGGTGCCCCAGCCGGGCCACTCCCAGCGCGGCCACGCCACGCTGACCATCGAGAGCGACGGCTCGCCCGACGCCGACCTGGAGGACGTGATCCGGGTCGCCCGCGACGCCATGAGCGCGCGCATCTACAACCTCGCCAAGCGTCCCGACGAGGACCACATGACCT
>JBDGSW010000159.1:0-28013 GCA_042217345.1 Haloarculaceae archaeon | reverse complement strand
ACGACGTCCAGGGCGACGAGATGCTCGTCGAGTTCGACGACTACTTCCTGCGCACCCTGGAGGCCAACGACATCGACGTCGAGGCGGTCAAGGCCGAGGCCCAGGAGCAGATGGGCAACAACGAGTTCGACGGACTGGAGGGACTGGAGACCGTCCCGGACGCTATCGGCGAACTGTTCGTCACCACGCAGGACCTGACGGCCAAAGAGCACGCGGGCGTCCAGGTCGCCTGCCAGGAGGGCGTCGACTCGGCCATCAGCAAGACGGTCAACGCGCCCAACGACTCCAGCGTCACCGACGCCAAGGAGGTCTTCGAGTACATCTACAACCACGGCGGCAAAGGCGTCACCTACTACCGCGACGGCACGCGCAGCAAGCAGGTGCTGACCACGCGCGCCGACAACGCCGAGTTCGCCGAGATGGACGAGGACGAGGCCGCGACGGTCCTCTCGGAGAAGATCGCGGAGATCTTCGGCAGCCTCGAGGCGTTCGTCGAGCACGAGGACGTCCAGGCGGTCATCGGCGAGGACATCCAGGAGCTGTTCGACCTGGAGCCCGCGCCGTACGCCGATAAGCGCACGCGCCCGGACGCCCTGACCGGCGTCTCCCAGCGCGTCGACACCGGCTACGGCAAGCTCTACGTGACGATCAACGAGGACCCCGAGACCGGCGAGCCCTTCGAGCTGTTCGCCAACATCGGTCACTCCGGCGGGTTCACCAACTCCTTCACCGAGGCGCTGGCGAAGGTCATCTCGACCGCGCTGCGCAGCGGCGTCGATCCCATGGAGATCGTCGACGAGCTCCAGGGAACGCGCTCGCCGAAGGTCGCCTGGGATAAGGGCGAGCAGATCCAGTCCATCCCCGACGCCATCGGCACGGCGATGCGCCGGTACCTCGAGGACGAGGTCGACAAGCCCTACCCCAAGCAGGCCACGCTCGAGGAGACCGCCGAGGGCGCCGACGCGGAGACGGCCGACGACCCCAACACCGAGGCCGTCGCCGACACCGGTGCCGGTGCGCCCGAACCGGACGGCGCCGGCGCGGCGGCCAAGCGGGACGCCACGCAGGACCTCATCTCGGCCGGCGAGAGCCCCGAATGCCCGGAGTGCGGGTCGATGACCCTGTACTTCTCGGAGGGGTGCAAAACCTGCGAGTCCTGCGGCTGGTCGGAGTGCTGACCGGCCCGCACCGGCGCGTTCGACCGACCGACGCCCGGCCCGCCTGACCTGGTCGGGGGCCGGCCGACGTTTCCTTCTCAGCGTTCGACTCCGGCGTCGTCGTGCAGCAGCGACTGCGCCAGCGCGTCGTGGGCGCGACGCAGGCGATTCGAGAGCGCCTGCTGGCTGATGCCGAGCTCGCCGCCGAGCTCGGCCATCGTGATCCGGCGGGGGATCTCGTAGTAGCCGGCGCCGTGGGCGGCGGCGACGGCCTCGCGCTGTTTCTCCGAGAGGGCGAACTGGCTGCCGACGGCCGCCACACCCGGGGCGCGAAAGCGGACGAGGTCGGTCGTGGACCCGCGCTCGCGCAGCGTCGCCTGGATGCGACCGAGCGCGGTGTGTTCGGGAACGCGGACCAGAACGGTCCAGCCCTCGACACAGCCCACCATCGCGAGGACGGTCGCGTCGTTGTCGAGAAACGCGGCGAGCCACTCGTCGACGGCCGGCGTCCACGCGACCTCGTAGAGGGTGTCCGAACCAGCGCAGCCGTGCCGACGAACGTCGGCCGTCGTTGAATCGGCCGCGAGCAGGCGCTCGGCGCGGCCCTCGTCGCCGCGCGCCCAGACGTACTGCAGGGTCGCGCCGTCCGGCTGGGCGACCAGGCGTTCGACCGCGAGGACGAGGTCGGGGTCGGCGGCGAAGGTCTCGGCGAGCGCCAGTTCCTCGTGAGGAACCGTGAATTCGGCAACGACGCTCATGTGTCGATGACTGGCTGCGGATCCCAGTGGTCGTTGTGTCGGGCTCGTTGCGACGTATACGCCCTGTCGCGTCAGGATACGACGCAGATCTGCTCGGCGTCGTCACCGGAGACGGTCACGGTCCGTCCCGCGTACGAGAACGTCACCGTCAGCGTGGCCGCGGCGGCCACGGGAACGCCGGGATCGAACAACGCGTCGAGGGCGTCGGCGTTCACGACGTCGCCGATCGGTTCGAGACCCAGTGGATCGCACCCCCGGGCCTCGGCGACGAGTCTGACCACGGCGTCGCTGAAGCGCTCGGCGTCGTGAACGCGGGTGCGAGTGCGGGCTGCGCTGGGTGTCGAGGCGTGGGTTACCGTCATCACTCGGGTCCCACTGCCACGTCAGGGTGCCTGGTTTGCCTGGTTGTATTCCCAATCCGTTTTTATCGGCGGGCGAATCACTGCCAGGTGACGTACGTCAACACGCCGAGCGCGAGGAGTTCCAGCCCGCGCAAGGCGACGACGAACTGTCCGGCGCGGGGCGTCCCCGCGTACAGCATCCCCATGCTCAGGTAGAAGTAGACGGCCGCGAGGTTCTCGACGAGCATGACCGCGGCGAACGCGAGCAGTCCGAGTATCAGCGGCGAGCGAAAGCGCCGGTAGTTGCGCAGCCAGACGGCCGCCAGCGCGCCCAGGAGGACGACGTTCACCGCTGCGAGCCCGCTCGCGACCGTGATCCAGGTGTTCAGTGCCATGAGTTACTCCACGTGATCGATGATCTCCTCGAAGGCCTCGCGGTGGCGCTCGAAGGCGTCGGTGAGGAAGTACAACTCGCCGTAGGCCTCCCCACCCGGCTCGACGACGTCGTGATCGACGAGCATGTCGAGGTGGTGGCGGACGGTGTTGTAATCGAGGTCGAGCGCCGTCGCCAGCTGGTTGGCGTTGCGGGGCCGCTCGTCGAGCGCGCGGATGATCCGCGCCCGGTTGGGACCTCCGCGCGTGCCCGCCAGCAGGTACCACAGGGCCTTCTCCATCGACGCTCGGAAGTGGTTCGCACGGTCGTGGTTTACGTGTACTGGTCGCCTCGCCCTCAGATCGTCTTCGAGACCCAGCCGCTCGGGCCGTTCGGGAACGCCCCGGACTCGGCGCGGGGCTGGCGCCGTCCCGTCCCGTCGATCGCGCGAACGACGACCTCGGCGTCCCCGCCCCGGTGATCGAACGCGTAGCGCCACTGGCGCCAGACGTCGATCCCCGGAATGGGGTCGGACAGTTCGGCGTCGTCCCACGTCGCCCCGCCGTCGGTCGACACCTCGACGCGGTCGATCCCGCGCGTGCCCGCGTAGGCGTGGCCGCCGACGACGTCGCTGCCGTCGCGGCGCTGGCCGACGGCGTGGAGCTTCGCCACCGTCCGGACCGGGCCGGTCCCGTGCCAGCCGCGCTTCTCCCAGTAGCCCGTCGCCTCGCGCTCGAGCACCTCGAGTTCGGTGACCCACTTGACGTTGATCTCGCCCCAGTGGCCGGGCACCAGCACGCGGACGGGGTGGCCGTGCGCGCGCGGCAGCTCCCGGCCGTTCATCCCGTAGGCCAGTAGGGCGTCGTCCAGTGCCGCCAGGGGAAACTCCTCGAAGTACCCGTCGGCCGCCCGGAGCATCACGCACCCGCAGTCGCTGTGCGGACCGGCCCGCTCCAGGACGTCGGTGGCGGGCACGCCGGTCCACAGCGCAGTGTCCATCTTCTTCCCGTTTAGCGACTCGCCGACGCAGCGCAGCGTCTCGAAGCGATCGGTCGCGTCCATCGCGCGCAACTGCTCGTAGTCGACGGTGACCGCCTCGTCGACCGCGCCGGTCACCGACAGCGACCACGACGCGGCCTCGACCGAGGGATCGACCGCGTTCACGTCGACCTGGTAGAACTCCTCGCTGACCAGCGGCTCGAGCCCGGGGACGTCCAGGGACTTGGCCGCCGCCTCGTCGAGCAGCGCCTGCCGCCGTGCGGGGCTCGTCCCCGGGCTGTCGGCGCCGAGTTCGTCGGTCGCCGCTGGGCGTCGCCGGGCGAGCGCGTAGCCGACGGCGCCCAGCCCCAGGAAGGCGAGGCCGCCGGCGAGCACGCGCCGGCGCGCGGGGTCGACGTCGGTCCCGACGGGGAGCGCGGGCACGACCGCGGCGACGAGGACGACCGCGCCGGCCGACGCAGCGCCGGCGGTTGCGCTACCGGGATCGCCGGTGAGCGCGACGACGACGATCCAGGTACCGGCCGTCGTGAGGATCACCGGCAAGGCCCGGTTGTGCAGTCGCCGGCCGAGCGCGATGCTCGCGGCCGCGACGGCGCCGATCCCGCCGATCGAAAGCGCCACGGCCGCCACGAGGTGTAGCTGCTCGCCGAGGTCGCCCAGGACGGTGATCGCGTAGCGGATCACCACGTCGGGCGTGGTCGCCGCGACCAGCGCCGCCACCGGCGCGACCACGAACGACGGCGTGTACCCGGACGCTGCGTACGACCCCACGACTGCGGCGCCGCCGGCGAACAGTGCGAGGACGATCGTCGGGAGTCCGCGCGTCACGCGTTTGGTATTAGTTAGCATGGTTGTGGACGGTCGCCCGATGGCCTTACCGCTGTCGCCGGGACGCGAGCAGGGCGATCCCGGCGAGGGCCGCCAGCGCGACTCCGACAGTAAAGCCCGGGCCGCTCCCGACCGTCGTCCCGTCGTCGGTCATCGCATCGTCGGTCATTCCGTCGTCGGACATCCCGTCATCGCTCGTCTGCCCGTCGTCCATCGCCGTGTCGTTCGCGGTGCCCATCCCATCGGTCGTCGTCGGTTCGCCCATCTCGTCGCTATCGGTCGTGGAGTTGGAGTCGTTGGTATCCATCTGGTGGGTCGTGGTCGTCTCGTTGGTCCCGCCGTCTGCCGTGGCGCCGGCGGTCGTCGGTCGGGCCAGCGCCGCGCCGGCGGTCGGTCCGAGGACCACCGCCGCCGCGACGACTGCGAGCAGTGCCAGTCGGCCGAGGTCTGTTCGCGACATTACACCGACAGCGACCACGGGGGCACGGAAACGAATTTTCCGAACTCGGGGGCAACTCCGGCCCGAGTCGGACCGAACTGGTTCTAGAATTCGTTCGGACGCCACCCGAACGCTCATACCGTCGCCGCGCTACACCCGGCGTATGAGCGACGTCGACACCGACGGGGACGCCGACGCGACCGACGCGGCCGGCGGCGGCCGGCCCTGTCCCCGGTGTGAGCGGCCCATGTACCACCGCCACTGCAAGTACGTCTGTCCCCAGCACGGCGTCGTCTTCGACTGCGCGGACACCTTCTACTGACGCCTGACGGGCGGTCAGACGGGTTCGCCGCCCTCGCGTCGGTCCTTGACGTGGCGGTAGGCAGGTCCCGCGAGCACCAGCACCGCGAGCGCGGCCGCGCCGACGACCAGCGGGAGCCCGCCCTCCAGACCCGACACCGTGAGCGAGCGCATCGAACTGCCCGCGAGGACGCCGGCGATCACCCAGGGGAACTCGCCGAGGAACGTCCCCGCGGCGTAGGCGGGCAGCGAGACGCCCGAGAGCCCGGCGGCGTAGGAGACGGCGTCGGCCGGCAGCGGCACGAGCCGCGCGGCGACGATCCCCCGGAGCTCGCCGGTCACGTCGACGAGGCGCTCGCCGCGCTCGCCGAGGCGACCGACGAGTCCGGCGTCAGTGTCGGCGTCCGGTCGGACGTACCGCGCGAGCGCGAACGGCGGCAGACACGTGACGACCGCGCCGGCCAGCCCGATCGGCAGGCCGATCGCCGGGCCGTAGACGAACCCCACCAGGATCGTCAGCGCGCTGATGGGCCAGAGCACGGCCGACCGAACGAGGTAGAGGCCGGCCAGCAAGAGTGCGAACGGAACGGGATCGGCGGACAGCCGGGCGATCGACGTCAGGACGGCCCCGGGAGAGCGGCCGGCCAGCGCGCCCAGCAGGAGGCCCGCGGCCAGCGCGACGCCGAGCGCCCCTCGTCGCGTCGATCCGCGCATCTACTGGTAGGCCTCGCCCCGGCCGGCATACGCTTTGCGGTCGGGCGTGCGCGCAACACTTACCACCGGCGGCCGCACAGGTGGCCACGTGCGCGACGCCGATCCCGTCGACCTGGGCCTCGAACTCCTCGCGAACCTCGAGGACGCCGAACTGAGCATCGCCGAGGCCCTCGACCGGGTCGAGACGGTCACCACCGACCCGGCCGTCCAGCGCGAGATTCTCGACACTGCGGAGGTCCGCGGGATCATCGATCGGACCGACGGCGTCGTCCGCCCCCAGCGCGGCGACTACGTCAGCTTCGAGTCCGACGTGATCACCAAGGAGGGGGAGTTCAGCTGCCGGCGCTGCGGCACAGAGATCTCGACGGGCTACTTCATCACGTTCGACGCCGCCGAGCACGGCCCGTTTGGCTCCTCGTGCATCAGGAAAGTCACCGGCCGGGAGTGACGCCCACGGGCCCGGATCGCCGGCCTACGCGCGGCCCTGGCGGAGTTCCTCGATGAGCTGCTGGATGGTGCGCTGCTGTTTCTCCAGGAGCTCGTTCTGGCGCTCGACGGTCGCCGTCAGTTCGGCGAGCTGGGCCTCGACCGCGTCGAGTTCGGCGCCGTCGGCGGTCCCTCTGCCAGCCCCACGCGACGTCGTCTCCGCCGACTCGGTGGCCGCCGATTGGCGACCGGGGTCGGTCCCCGTCGAGGTGGGCTCGTCACGCCTGCCGGCCGCTGCCTGACTGGCGGTCGAGCCGGCGGACGCGTCGTCGCCGCCGTCGTCGTCGGTGACCAGCGGGTCGATCCCGGCGCCGATCTCGATGTCGGTGCCGAGCCCGCCCGATTCGTCGTCCGCCGACTCGTCGGTCGCCGCCGGCTCCTCACTGCCGACGGCGGCGTTCAGCGCCTCCAGCGAGTCGACGCCGACGAACTCGAAGGCGGCCTCCTCGAGGACCTGTTTCACCTTGTGGGCCTGCTCGTTGGGGGTTTTGATGCGCTGGGGCCGGCCGCCGACTTCCAGGACCACCTCGGTGGCGACGCTGCTCTCCTCGAAGGAGAGGCCGGTCAGGTCGGCGAACGGGTACACCTCGTAGTCCTCGGACCAGACCGCGGAGCCGACGTGTTTGACCACGCGGCCGTCGGTCACCACGAGCGCGAGCTCGCTGAAGCGGAACGCGCCGCGGACGGACTCGCCGTCGTCGCTGACGCCGGCCGCCGAGAGGACGCCCTCCATCAGCAGTTCCAGGACCGGTCTCGCCCGCGAGTTGGGCACGCTGAACGACCGCGTGCCGTCGACGTACGTCAGCTCGAACTTGGTCTTCCGGCGGCCGTCGGTGACGGCCAGGCGCTCGACGTCGTGTGGGAACGCCTCGACCGACTCGTCGCTCAGCAACCCTTCGCCCCGGTACAGCAGCGTCCGGGACGGCGCCAGACAGACGAGGTCTTCGTCGCCGAGACCGACCCCCGCCGAGATCTCCTCGCCCCCCAGTTCCGTCCGGACGAGGTCGGGTATCTCCATGCACGTCATGTGCAATCCGGATGGCTTAAAACCGCGGGTGGCCACGGGCGCCCGGCTCGCCCCGAGTCACCGCCGCCCGATCACGGTGACTAAGCCGGGCTTTCTCTGACTACCCCCTGCTTAACAAACCGCCTGGCTGCCGTCGCTGGGCCCATGCCCCGCGTCCTCGTCGCCGTGGCGATCGCGGTGGGCCTGGCCGCCGGCCTCCCCGTCGCCGCGGGACACGGCACGACCCTCCACCCCGCCTCCCGCACGCACGCACCCGCCGACTGGATCGACTGGAACTGGTCGGCCAGCGTCGGCTGGCCCCTCGAACTCGACCGCGGCGGCCCGCCCGACCACGGTGGACCGCACGGTAACGGTCCCCCCGGCCACGAAGGGAGTGGTCCGCCAGGTGAGGACAGACACCCCGGCGACGGGCCGCCGGGCGCCGATGGACCGCCGGGCCACGCAGGCGGTGGTCCACCCGGTCACGCCGACGATCCGCACGGCCACGGGGACGGCCACGGTCCGGCCAAGCAGGCTGACCCCGCCACCGACGCCGCGACCACAGACGACGCTGGCGAGGACTCCGAGAAGCGTTCCATCGGCGACTACATCCCCGACAGGTCCGATCTACCCGGATTCGACGATGGCGACGACTCCCACGACGACCCGGTGGACGTCCCTGGCGTCGATCGCGGCGACATCCCGTTCGTCGGCGACGATTCCGACCAGTCCGACGAATCGACGCCCACAGACACGCCTACGGACGAGGCGACCGACTCGCCAGCGCCGAGCGACGGCTCAGACGGGTCTGGTGAGAGCGGAACCGTCGATATCGGGCCGAATTACAGGGACTATCAGGTTCCGGACATTCCCCAACAGACGACGACCGACGCCGAGACGACGAGCGAGACCGACGCACCCGATACCACGACGGAGACGCCGACGGAAACGCCGACCGCGACGCCCACCTCGACGGACACGCCGGCACCGACGACGGACCGATCGACCACCGCATCGACGACGAACGCCAGCAGTGACGCGCCCGGCGTAGCGGGCCAGCGCGCGGCGCGCGCGGCCGCGGACCCGCCCGAGCAGACGCCCGCGGATCGGGTCGTCGGGACGCCCGTGACGACGACCGGAACGGGACCGGCGGTCGGCCTGGGAGTGGTGCTGGTGGCGTTGCTGGGCGGGGCGTTGGTCGCGGTGCGGTGGCGCTGACGGCGGTCGGTTTCCGGACGAGATGAGAAGGTATAATACGCCGACTCGACTACGAGATAGTGCGCCCGGGTGGCTTAGCTGGACATAGCGCCGCACTCATAGGGTTACGAGACCACGCGGCGACCACTCCCGGTCCTTCGAGGCCCGTCAGCCTCGTACCTGGGACATGCGGAGATCGAGGGTTCGGAGCCCTCCCCGGGCATTTTCCACCGTGGCTCGCGCCGGCGAGCGACTGCCTCGAAGCTGTCGGCCGTCGGGAGCGATCCCGTCGGTTCACGGACGCGCCCGCCCCGTGACTCAAGAGGGACGCGTCCCTGCAGGGCCACATGGACAAGCAGGCGCTGCGCGAGCGCGTGTGGGACGACCTCGAGGACAGCGGCGAGGCGCGGTTCCCGTTCCCGCCCCACGGGCGCATCCCGAACTTCGCGGGCGCGGACGAAGCCGCCGCGGGGCTCGCGGAGACGCCCGAGTGGCAGGCCGCGGACCGGATCAAGGCCAACCCCGACGCGCCGCAGCGACCGGTGCGCAGGCGGGCGCTCGAGGCCGGCAAGACCGTGTACATGGCGGTGCCGCGCCTGCGCGACGCGGAGTGCTTCCTCGAACTCGACCCGGCGCGGATCGAGGACGTCGATCGGGCGACGACCATCTCGGGGTCCGCGGAGCTGGGCGTACAGGTCGGCCCCGAAGCCGTTCCGGGGATCGACCTGATCGTCTCGGGGAGCGTGGCGGCCACGCCCGCGGGCGCGCGCATCGGGAAGGGTGAGGGCTACAGCGACCTGGAGTTCGCGGTCCTCCGGGAGCTGGGGTTGGTCGACGACGCGACGCCGGTCGCGACGACCGTCCACGAGCGCCAGGTGCTCGACGAGTCCGTCCCGAGTGAGGCCCACGACGTCCCGATGGACCTGGTGGTCACGCCCGAGCGAACGATACGGCCGGACGTCGCGGGACCGAAACCGGGCGGGATCGACTGGTCGCTGCTGTCCGCCGAGCGACGGGCGGAGATACCCGTGCTCGAGCGGCTGGCGCCGGAGTGAACGCAATCGTCAAGGGCGCGCCGGTCGAACCGCTCGGCGAGATGGACCTCTCACGAGCGGTGCGATCGATCCGGGACGATACCGTCCCCGACGCGGCGGTCACGCTGCTGGTGACGGTCGCCGACGACTCCCCGGCGTCCGTCGATTCCGTCGAGGCGGCGCTGGAAGCGGCCGCCGAGGCCAACGGGGGGCAACTGGCGGGGCGCCGCCCGCTCGACACCGTGGCGGTGACCGTCCCGCAGACGGCAATCGACGACGTGTGTGCGGTCGAGGGGATCTCCCACGTCGAGACCGAGGGGGCGCTCGCGACGAGCGCCGACGGCGCGGGCGAAGACGTCACGTTCGGGGACGAGTGAGGCGGCCAGGAGGGTAGCCAGTTCGGGGTCCCTCCGCGTGTGCGTCGGTGGGGGGTTCAAGAGGCTGGGCCGCGGACTGACGTGTCGATGGACGGGACCGACTCGCTGGCTCGTGCGGCGCTGGACACGCTCTCGAGCCAGGTCGCGGTGCTCGATGAGTCCGGGCGCATCCTCTTTACCAACAGCGCCTGGGGGACGATCGGCGACGCGGGGGCCGCTCCCCAGATCGACGCCGAGGGCCGGAACTACTTCGACGCGGTCGATCCCGACGCCGACGAGTACGCCGCGGACGCGGCCGCCGGGCTGCGGGCGGTGCTGTCGGGCGAGCGGTCGTACTTCTCGATGGAGTACCCGTGTCACACGCCCGAGACCCAGCACTGGTTTCTCATGCGGGTGACGCCCTTCGAGGTGGGCGAGCGGAACTTCGCGACGGTCGCCCACATCGACATCACCGAGCGGCGCCTCGCGGAGCTAGAGGCCGACGCCAACGCCGAGCGCGCCGACCGCGAGCGGCGCCACCTCGAACACCTCGTCGACCGGATCAACGGGCTGCTCGCCGACATCACGCGGCTGCTGATCGAGACAGATACGCGCGAAGAACTCGAGCGCGACGTCTGCGAGCGCGTCGTCGAAGCCGACCCCTACGTCGCGGCGTGGATCGATGAAGCAGACCTCACCGGGGACGCCCTCGCGACCCGTACGAGCGCGGGCTGCGTCGACCCGACCGCGGTCTCGCTGGACCGGTCGGTATCGGGCGACGCGGTCGACCCCGGTGCGCGAGCGCTCCGGGACGGGCACCCGGTCGTCGTCCAGGACGTCAGTGCCGAGTCGGGGCTCGACGCCTACGGGGACGACGGGGTCGCGGCGGTCATGGCGGTGCCGCTGTCGACCGGCGAGGCTTCCTACGGCGTGTTGACGGTGTGTGCCGGGACGGCCGACGCCTTCGACGAGCGCGAGCAAGTCGTCCTGGAGGCGCTGGGCCGGGCCATCGCCAGTGCGGTCAACGCCATCGAGAGCAAGCGCAGCCTCGTCGCGACGCGTATCGTCGAGATGGAACTGACCATCGCGGACGACTCGCTGTTGCCCAACGCGGTCTCCGCGGCCGTCGGGGGCTCGGTCACCTACGCCGGCTCGGTGTTCACCGACGAGGGGCACGTCCAGACGTTCTACACCGTGGCCGGGGCCGACACGGAGGCGGTGCTCGCGGCCGCGAAGGGCCACGAGGACGTCGTCGACGCGACGCTCGTCACCGCCTACGACGACGAGGCGGTGTTCCGGTTCACCGAGCGGTCGTCGCTGGTGACGATCCTGGCCGATCGCGGGGTGGTGACGAGCGACATCGAGAGCGAGGACGGGCGAGCACGCGTCTCCGTCGAGATTTCGAGCGAGGCCGACGCCCGCGAACTGTTCGAGTTCGTCGCCGACCGCTACGAGCGGACGGACCTGGTCGGCTACCACGAGCGCGAGCGCTCGATCGAGACCTTCGAACAGTCGCGCGAGGAGCTGGCCGATCGGCTGACCGACCGCCAGCTCACCGCGCTGCGAACCGCGTACTACAGCGGCTTCTTCGAGTGGCCCCGCAGCGTCGACGGCGAGGAACTGGCCGCGATGATGGACATCTCGCGCTCGACGTTCCACCAGCACCTCCGCATCGCCGAGCGGAAGGTCCTCGACGCGTTCTTCGGCCGGGAGTGAGCCGCCGTCGAGCCAGCCAGCACAGTCAAGGCGCCCGATCCCCCACGAGCGGGCATGGTAGGCGGGTCGGACGACCCCGCGGTGCTGCGCTCGATCGCTGTGACGGCGGACGACCTCGTCGCGGCGCTGGCCGCGCGTCGGCGGACGAACCGCCGGACGGTCCTGCGCGTGACGCCGCCGTTCAGCGGGCGGATGCGCGCGCGGCTGCACGAGGCGACCGACGAGCCCACCGGCTACCCCGCGCCGATCCACGTCGAACCCGAGTCGCTGATCGCCGACGACGCGCCAGCGTACCCGACGCCGGCCGAGACCGAGGACGAACTGCGCGCTGACCCGAACGCCGAGTACACGCCCGAGCGCCACCGTGAGCGCCACGAACAGGCCGTCGCGGCCTGGCGCGAGCGGATTCCGGCTCACGTGGTCGACGCCGTCGTCGTCGAGACGCCGGCGGGCCGTCGCGAGGTCGCCGTCGCGCTGCTCGGCTGAGTCGCGTCACTTACCTCGCTGCCGCCGCGAGGACGGGTATGGACGACAGCAGGGACCGGGCGTCGATTCTCAGCCACGGCGAGCGCGAGGTCGCCGCGATGCTCCGGGAGGGCCGCTCGATCGAGGAGATCGCCGATGCGCGCGACGACACCCCCGCCGCCGTCGAGAAGGCCGTCGACCGCATCCGCGCGAAGACCGACCGCGCGCTCGCGACGCTCGCACAGAGTCCGTTCGCCGCCGAAGTGCTCGCCGACCTCGACGCCGCTGAACGCGACGCCCTCGCCGACCTGTTCGAGGAGTGACGGGCTAAGCTCGGCTGAACACGTCTCGGTGGGCTGTTTCTGACAGCCCAGTAGACGGGAGATACTTTCGCGGTATCGAGTCGATACGTCAGCGCCGTCGCCGCCGAGATCAATCCGCGGGGCGATCCGGCGAAACGGGCCGAGAGCCATTCATAAAACGTCTCCGGGCTGCTCGACAGCTAGTGAAGTATCTGGCTGCGTTACGGAGCGAGTAAAACGACCCGAAACGGTTCGAACGCTGAGTGGGTTATAAGCGTAAGCCCGTCCTATCTACTCTCAGACCGATACGATGTCTTCGAGTCCCTCCAGAACCGCGATTCGATCGGTGGTCACCGAGAACGGGTTGGTCCCCTCGCTCGCTCGGTTCGGCACCGAAGTGAAAACCAGCGTCAGTCAGGTGGCGTTCTGGGCGGCGATCGTCCTGCCGTTCTTGCACGTCCCGCTCTTGCTGACCGGCGTCACCGATCCGTCCGCCCAGCTGGCGTTCGTCGGCCTGCTGGCGTTGAACGTCGTCGCGGCCGTGCTCGGCCAGTCCCACGGTCGCGAGTGAACCGCCCCGCCGCGGCCGCTTCAGGCCGCGCCGATTCCGTCTTCGCGTAGCGCCCGGAGCACGTCCTCGCGGGTGACGATCCCCACGAGTTCGCCCGCGTCGCCCTCCTCGTCGGGCAGGGGTGCGACGACCGGCAGGCGGTTGATGTCGCGCTCCTCGTCGGCCAGTAGATCGAGGATCGCCGCGAGGTCGGCGTCGGGGCCGACCGTGACGACGTCCTCGGTCATCACCTCCTCGATCGACCGCCCGGCGTTGCGCACGAGGTCGAGGCCGACGTCGAGTTCGTCCCACGAGAGGTCGATCCCGTAGGTGAGGCTCTCGAGGAACGGCGGGAACCCGACCGGGATCCACAGCGTCCGGTCGGAGGGCTGAAAGAGGCTGACCAGGTCGCCCTGCGTGACGATCCCGACGAGGCGCTCGCGCCCGTCGGCGTCGGGCTCGACGACGGGGAAGCCGTTGAAGTCGGCCCGGGCCAGGCGCGTGAGCACGTCGGCGACGTCGTCGTCGGGGCTGGCGGTCTCGACGTCGGTCGTCATGATGTCGCGGGCGGTGAGCATACGTAGCGGGTCGAGCGAGTGACCCGTAGTCGTTCCGGTCGGCTATCACGCCGTGGGCGGGGCCAAATCGGACCATATATTTAAATTCCTCCCGGACTATAGACCATTCATGGCCGCTTACGGCCGGCCGTCCCTTCGGGACTTGTTCGACGAGTCGCCCACGCCGCACATCGCCCACCCCCCTCGCACCCACCATCGGGACTTCTATCTCGCCACAGACGGCTCCTTCAGGGAGCGCTGTGGCGGGTCCGCCCCCGCCGAGGAGCCGCCCGCGGGCGGGCTGGGCGTCGTCATCGAAACGCGCGACGGCGAGCGCGTCGCCCGGCTCTCGGTGCCCGACGACGCGCCCGACAACAACGTCGCGGAGTATCGGGCGCTGCACCTGGGCCTGGACGTGCTCGCGGCGCGCGCACCTACCGACGCCAGCGTCGGCGTCCTCATCGACCACGACGAGCTGGCGGGCAACGTCAACCAGGCCGTCCTCGACGCCCGCGGGCTGGACTGGGACTCGCCCCACCCCGTGTCCGTGCCGGCCGAGACCATCAATCACTGGCGGGGCATCCGCGCGCGGATCAACGGCTTCGAAGAACTCCGTGCCGCGCGCATCGATAGCGACACCAACCCCGCCCACGCACTCGCGAACGCCCCGCACCGGTACGCCCACGTCAACCGCGAGCCCGACCGCTGCGTCCTCCCGGCAGAACCGTCGCCCGAGGAGCAGGTGCCTCCGCCCTCTCGGTCGGACCGCAGCGCGAGCGACTGAGCGGCCCCACTCGCGGCACGGCTCGACCCTCCCCCGGACCCCGGCGTTTCGGACAGTGTCAGACTCCCTGGATTGAAGTAGCGGGCCTCGCAACCTCTCTCCGATGGGGACGCGAACGGGGGGTAGCCCGTCGCCGGTGGCGACGCTGCTGCTGGCGGGCGCCCTCGCGGCGGCCGTGACCATCTACCTCGTCGTGACCACCTGGCACGGCCGCCTCCCGGCGCTGCCGACCCGACCGGTGTTGGCCGTCTCGCTCGTCGTCGGGGCGGTCAGCGCCGTGGCGATGCTCTCGCTGGGCGACGTGTCCGCGCGCCCGACCCCGCTGGAGGCGTTCGCGTTCCTGGTGTCGTTCGTCGCGCTCGGCGTGTTCTTCGGGGAGTGGTTCTACCCGGGCGGCGTCCCGGTGGCGATCGCCGTCGGCGCGCTCTCGTTCATCTGGGTTGGCGTCGTCGTCCAGGTCGTCCGGCTCGCGTCCCGGTCCTGACCGTCGAAAACGAGTGGTGAATCGGGTGCTGGCGCACCCTCGCCGGCGTCCTACTCGCCGTTCTGGTTCTGGGCGTCGACGACGGCGACGGACGCCAGGTTGACGATATCGCTTCCACCTTTTTCTTCGTCGGGTGTGCTTCGCACACCACTCCTCGAAAAATCTGGACCAAAAAGCGCCGCCTCGGGCGCTCACGCGCCCTCGCCGGCGTCCTACTCGCCGTTCTGGTTCTGGGCGTCGACGACCGCGACGGAGGCGAGGTTGACGATGTCTTTGACCTCGTCGCCGCGCTGCAGCACGTGGACGGGTTTGTCCATGCCGACGAGCATCGGGCCGATGGCCTCGGCGCCCCCGAGGCGCTGCAGCAGCTTGTACCCGATGTTGCCGGCCTCGAGGTTCGGGAAGACGAGGACGTTCGCGGGCTCTTCGAGCTCCGTGAAGTCGTACGTGCCCTGGAGTATATCCTCGACGACGGCGGTGTCGGCCTGCATCTCCCCGTCGACCGGGAAGTCGACGGCGTCGTCGGCCCGGAGCATCCGGGCGGCGCGCCGGGGTTTGCGCGTGCCCTCGTTGTCCACCGAGCCGAAGTTCGAGTACGACAGCATCGCCGCGCGCGGCTCGACGTTGAACCGTCGGGCCAGGTCGGCCGTGTGGCAGGTGATCTCGGCGAGGACCTCCTCGTCGGGGTTCTGGTTGACGGTGGCGTCGGCGACGAAGATGACCCGGTTCTTGATCGTCAGCATGTAGACGCCGGCGGCGTAGTCGGCGTTCTCCGCCGTGCCGACGATCTGCAATGGGGGTCGTAGCGCCGACGGGTAGTTGTGCATCAGCCCCGTCAGCATCGCGTCGGCGTCGCCCATCTCGACCATGACGCTGCCGAGGTAGTTGCCGTCCTGGACCATCTCGCCGGCCTCGCGGCGGGTGATGCCCTTGCGCTGGCGCAGTTCGTACAGGCGCTCGGCGTAGGGATCGAGGTTGCCCTCGCCGGGGTCGATGATCTCGGGGTCGAAATCGAGCGCGAGCGTCTCCATGATCGCCCAGATGCGCTCGCGGTCGCCGATGAGGATCGGCTCGGCGATGCCCTGGTCGACCAGCTGGTAGGCCGCGCGGATCATCTTCTCGTCGTCGCCCTCGGCGAGCACCACCCGCTTGGGGTCGTTTTTCGCCTTGTTGAGGACGACGCGCATCATCTCGCGGGACTTCCCGAGGCGGGCTTCGAGCTCCTCGCGGTACGCGTCCAGATCGAGTTCCAGGCGGGCAGCGCCGCTGTCCATCGCCGCCTTGGCGACGGCGGGCGCGACCTCGAACAGGACGCGCGGGTCGAGCGGCTTGGGGATGATGTACTCGGGGCCGAACTGCAGCGGCTGGTCGCCGTAGGCCTTGACGACCGCGTCGGGGACGTCCTGGCGGGCGAGTTCGGCCAGCGCCTCGGCGGCGGCGACTTTCATCTCCTCGTTGATCTCGGTGGCGCGAACGTCCAGCGCGCCGCGGAAGATGAAGGGGAAGCCGAGGACGTTGTTGACCTGGTTGGGGTAGTCCGACCGACCGGTGGCCATGATGACCGAGTCGTCGCGGGCGGCCTTGGCGTCCTCGTAGGCGATCTCGGGGTCGGGGTTGGCCATCGCGAAGATGATCGGGTTGTCGCCCATCGACTGGACCATCTCCTGGTCGACGATGCCGCCGACCGACAGGCCCACGAACACGTCGGCGTCACGCATGGCGTCGGCCAGGTCGCCCTCGGGGACGTCGCGGGCGAACTCCCGCTTGAACTCGTTGACGTCGCCCGCCTCGGCGCGGGCCTCGGTGATGATCCCCGACGAATCACACATGGTGATGTTCTCCCGGGTGGCGCCCAGCGAGACGTAGAAGCGCGCGGAGGCGATGGCACTGGCGCCCGCGCCGGAGAAGACGATGTCCAGGTCCGCGATGTCCTTGTCGGCGATGTCGGCGGCGTTGAGCAGGGCGGCCCCGGAGATGATCGCCGTCCCGTGCTGGTCGTCGTGGAACACGGGGATGTCCATCTGCTCGCGGAGTTTCTCCTCGACCTCGAAGCACTCGGGGGCCTTGATGTCCTCTAAGTTGATCCCGCCGAAGGTCGGCTCCATCGACGCGATCGAGCGGATCATCTCCCCCGTGTCCTCCTCGTCGAGCTCGATGTCGAAGACGTCGATGTCGGCGAAGCGCTTGAACAGCACGCCTTTGCCCTCCATGACCGGCTTGGAGGCCTGCGCGCCGATGTCTCCCAGTCCCAGGACGGCCGTGCCGTCCGAGACGACGCCGACGAGGTTCCCCTTCGCCGTGTAGGTAAACGCCTCGTTGGGGTCGTCGCGGATGGCCCGACACGGCGCCGCGACGCCCGGTGAGTACGCCAGGCTCAGGTCTCGCTGCGTGTTCGTCGGCTTCGTCGTCGAGATCTCGATCTTCCCCGGCGGCTCCTGCCGGTGATAGTCGAGCGAATCCTCGTCCAGTCCCATGCTGGTAGGGCTGCCGGCCAGCGTAAAAAGGTAACCGAAAGCGACTTTCGACGTCTGTCGAGGCCGCTCGCGGGCGAACGTCCACCGTCGGTCGGGACGGCGCCGCCCGGTTAGACGAAGTCGCCCAGGCCCGACTGCTGGTCGTCGGCCGCGTCGCCGTCCTCGCCCGCCGCGTCGGCCTCGGCCGCCGAGTCCTCGGCCGCGTCGTCACCGTCGGTGCTGTCGGCGAGGGTCACTTGGTCGTCGCTGCCCTCGTCGGCATCGCCCGCGTCGCCCGCGGCGTCCGCATCGTCGTCGAGCGTCCCCGCGCGGCCGCCGGCGAACGCCTCCCCGGAGTGTTCGACGGCCACCTCTTCGCGGAGTTCCTGGGCGTCCTCGACGATGGACTGGACCTTGTTGGTGTCCTCGCCCGAGCCGGTGATGAAGGCGACGTGCTCGGCCTCCAGCTCGTAGCGGGCGGCCATCGCGACCGTCAGCTCGCGGTTCTTGCAGTGGTGGGTCATCGCCGCGAGGTGGGGCATGATCTCGCGGCGAGCCGTGCTCATGCTGACGCCGCCGGCCTCGGCGATCTGGCGGGCGACGTAGTCGCGCTTGTTGCGCGTCCCCCGCGAGCGCCCCAGTTTCGACCAGTAGCTGGGCGGACCGTACCGCGTCCACCCGCCCTTGTCCTCCTGTCGGGCGGCCGCGACGCCGGCGGTCATGTCGTCGGCGGCGTATCGCCAGAACGAGTAGTTCTGCGTCGCGCGCACGCGCCCGAGCCACTTGTCGGCGTTCGCCAGGAAGTCGTACGCCCTGGCGAGCTCCGGCCCGTGGTAGTCCTTGGGGACGTTGTCCTCGATCCAGTTGATGAGGTCGTCGGGCGTCTCGTCGACGTCGTAGGAGGCTTTCAGCGCCGTCTCGGCGTCGGCGTTCTTGATGACGGTGTCGAGGTACTCGAAGACGCCGCTGGTGCGGTCGCGCTCCCCGGTGACGACGTCTTCTGCGCGCAGTTCGTCGCGGCCCTCCGCCAGCGCCTGGAGGTCGTTGATCGCCCCCCGGAGGTCGCCGCTGTTGGTCTGGGCGATCTGGTCGAGGGCGTCGCTCTCGAACGCGATGTCCTCCTGGCGGCAGACGTCCCGGAGGACGGGCACGATCGAGCGCTTGCCAACGTCGCGGAACTCGATCTCCTGGCAGGCGTTGCGCAGGCCGTTGCCCATCTCGTAGTAGTCGTTGGCGATGAGGACCATCGGCTGGCCGGCTGACTTGACGATCCCCGTCACGGCGCGGGCGCCGCCGCGGTCGACGTTGCCGTGGAAGTTGTCGGCCTCGTCGACGATGATGAGCTGCCGACCCGAGCCCCCCAGGGTGGTGTTCTGTGCGGCCCGGCCCGCCAGGCGCTCGATGTCGTCTTTGGTCCGCGAGTCGCTGGCGTTGAGTTCGACGCGGTCCCAGCCCATGTCGTTGGCCAGCGCGTGGGCCGCCGACGTCTTCCCGATTCCCGGGCTCCCGTGGACGATCACCGCCTCCCGGTGGTCGTCCCAGGTCTCGGCCCACTCCTGCAGGGCGTCGCGGGCCTTGTCGTTGCCCCGGACCTCCGCCAGGGCCGACGGGCGGTACTTCTCCGTCCAGTCGGTCATTAGCGAGTGCAGGAGCGAAACGCGTTTAGGGATTGCGGAGCCGCCCCCGTCAGTCCATGTCGATCCTAGCAGCAGCCCTGACCCGTCGCAAGGCCCTTACCGCCCGTCTGTGAACACCAACGACTGATGGTCCCTGACCTCACCTCGCCCGCATCGCGCACGTTCGGCCCGATTCAGATCGTCCCGACAGCGCGTTCCAAACAGCTCGTGGGGCTGGTCTTCGCGTTCGTCGGCCTCCAGGTCCTCGCCTGGGCAGCCGACGCAACTGCGGCGATCAGCGTCGGCCTCTTCGCGGCGCTCGGCAGCTGTTCGGTGTTCCTCGGGCTCTTCCTCGGCGGCTTCCGGTTCCACGACCCGGGGTCCGGAACCGGCGGGTGACGATCGCCGTCGCGAGTCAGAAAGGGTTTGTATCGTCGGTCGAAGGCGTGACAGCAATGAGCGTCGACAGCCTCCGCAGTCGGGCGCGTCCGTACGGTACCGGCGCCGTCGCGGGCGCCGCAGCGTACCTGCTCGGGTACGTGTTCACCTACGCGCTGACGAGCGGCCGCGTGCGTGACTCCAGTCTCGCCTGGTTCCTCCAGAACGCGACGGGCGACGACGTCACCTGGAAGCTGGTCGGCTGGCTGTTCTACAACGCCCAGTTCGTGAGCACGATCGTCGACGTCCGGGCGCCGTTCGTCAGCGGGACCGACGCCGTCAACTTCGTCGGCCAGAACGACGTCTTCTCCCAGGCCCTGTACCTGCTGGCGCCGCTCCTGCTCGTCGCGGCGGGACTGGCCGTCGCCCGCCGCCGCCTCGCGTCCGACGACGCCGGCGACGCCGTGCTGACGGGCGCGACCGTCGCCGTCGGGTACCTCCCGCTGGCGGTGCTCGGCGCCGTGCTTTTCAGCGTCGAGGTCGGGTCGTCGTCGGCCGCGCCCGACCTCCTGCTCGCCGCCGTCCTCGCGGGCGTGGTCTATCCGGTCGTCTTCGGTGCGATTGGCGCGCTGATCGGCCTGCGGACGGCCTGACGGGTCGTCCGCGGGCGATACGCTTTTCCGATCGCTGGGTGCAGGGAGGGCATGGACAGCGCGCCGCGGCGGGAACTCGCCGAGAAGATCGCGGGCGAGATCGCCCTCAGCGACGACCCCGGCGCTACGCTCCGGAAGTGGCGGACGGACTTCGACGTCTCACAGACCGAGTTGGCCGACCGCCTGGACGTCTCCTCGTCGGTCGTCTCCGACTACGAGAGCGGGCGCCGCCAGAGCCCCGGCATCGCGGTCGTCCGCCGCATCGTCACGGCCCTGCTCGACATCGACGAACAGCGCGGCGGCGGGCGCATCCGCCAGCACGCCCGCGTGCTGTCGGCCGGCTTCGAGAGCGACATCGTCCACGACCTCCGTGAGTACCCCGCGACCATCTCGCTGTCGCGGTACTACGACGCCATCGACGCCACCGAGATCGTCCCCGGCGCCCAGGACACCGTCGCCGGCCACACCGTCATCGACAGCATCGAGGCGATCACGCGCCTCTCCAGCGAGGAGTTCTACCGGCTGTACGGCCAGTCGACCAACCGCGCGCTCGTGTTCACCAGCGTCACCCGCGGGGAGTCGCCGCTCGTCGCGATGCGCGTCGTCAACCCCACGCCCAACGCCGTCGTCCTCCACGGGCTCACCGAGGACGACCTCTGGCCGCACGCCCCCGACCTGGCCCGCATCGACGGCTTCTCGCTGGCCGTCACCGACGCCGACCTCGGGGAGATGCTCGACCGCCTCGGCGAGTTACCCTGAGGCCCCGCCACAGCGGCGGCGCTGGGTCCACCCCGAACCGCGGAATCCGTAACGGTCGATCCACGCCGCCGTCTCGTTCGAGAGGTACGTCTCCTGGGGATCGACCGTCGGGGTGAGCCAGCCGTGGGCGGTGTGACCGTCGCCCGATATCTCGCCGACGACGTTGTGTAACAGCTCGTGGGTGATCACCCGCACACGGACGGAGTACGGGTCGGCGCCCTGGTCCCCGTCGCTCTCGACGACGGCGGCCCACCCGGGCGACGTCGCCACGCCCGCGACGCTGTCGCGCTCGATGGCCCCGAAGACCACCTGGTGATAGCGACAGACCCTCGCGCCGACGTACTGGTTCGTGTAATACTGGACGACCTCCGCGTGGTCGCTGCCGCTGATCGACACCTGCTTGCCGAGCGGGCCGCCGCCCGCCGGCTTGTCGTCGAGGTGAATCGTCACTCCCTCCCGGCCGTCAGGGTTCTGAACGGGCATCGTCGCCCAGATCTCACGGAGCTGGGCCTTCTCGGTGTCTGACAGCGGGACGGTCCCGCCGCCGTAGTTCACCTGGACGTAGAGGTCCTTGTGGCGCGGGTCGGCGTCGGGCAACCGCACGCCGGCCGGCGTCCGCCCCTTGCGCTCCCAACTGTCTTTCAGCCCGTCGCCGTCGGTGTCCGGGGTCGGTCGGTCGTAGGCCGGGCCATCGGTCCCGTCGCCGTCGGGTGACAGCGCATCCCCGGCCAGCAGTGACTGGACGTCCGCCTGCTGGCTCTGGTTGACGATGTCGTTCGCAGCGCCGCCCACTGTCCCCTCCTCGCCGATGCCGCCGATGACCGCCGGCAGCGCCAGCACGCTCCCCAGCAGGAACAGGACGATGAGGCTGAACCCGAACGCGACCTTCCCGATGGGCGTACTCGGGGCGACGGCCTTGTACGCGGCCGTCGTGCGCGGACCGGCCAGCCGCAGCACCGCGTAGAACACGCGTCCGAACGAGATGGCGACCAGGATCGCCACGACGGTCGTCGCGAGGAACACCGCGCCGACGAACACCGGCCGCGGCAACGCGTCGTTCGCCCAGTACAGCCCGCGGATCCCCAGGTCGACCGCCGGCGCGAACAGCGACCGCACCTGCGCCGGCACGACCAGTCCCGCCACCCCGACCAGGATCACGACGCCGACCGACGCCGCTTCGACGGGACGTGCCATACCCCGTACTTGTCCCTATCGTGATTTTAATCTCTCGCTAACAATAATATTTCGAACAGGAGGGGATCGACGAAAAGCCGGCCGGCGAGCACGCGAAAATCGCCCGAAGCAGCGGGGTTCGGCGGTTCGTCAGTGCCGAAGACGGCGTGCTAACGGCCGATTACTCCACGTAGCGGTACTTGCGCTCGCCCATCCGGCCCCACCCGTCGAAGACGAACTCGCCCTCGGGAGTGGTGAACTCCTCGGCCTCGGTTTCCTTGTCGTGGTTGTGGACGTCGTGGATGTACTCGTACTCCTCGAAGCTGATGGGGTAGCGGGCCGCGAGTTGCTCGTCGATCGACAGCGCCTCGATCTCCTCGCGCCAGGTCGGCTGGACGGTCTCGGCGTGGATCTCCGCCTGCGCGCCGCTGCCGTACGATCCGACGAGCAGCTTCGACCCCGTCAGGTCCAGGTCGTTCTCGGCGGCCGCCTTCAGGCCGCTGGCGCGCGCGACGTGGACCGAGCCGGTGTACCAGTTGCCGACCTCCCGGGAGATCGTCAGCGTCGGGTCGATCGCGCGCGCGTACCACTCCTGGTACCGCGCGGTCTCTTTCAGCTCGTCCGTGTACTCGGTGACCGCCTCGAGGAACGCCTCCTCGCTGTCGAACGCCTCGGGCCGGGGCTGGCGGCCGATCTCTTCGGCCAGCTCGGCCTCGATCTCGGTGTCGCGGATCACGTGGCGATAGCCCAGCAGCGCGGCCTTCCGGACCATCCCCGGGAACGGCGTGTGGAACGGAATCAGCGCGAAGTCGTCGGGGTGGGTGTCGCCCGCCACGGCCTCGAAGTCCTGCAGCGCCTCGCGCATGCGCGCGAGGTACACCTGTACCGAGCGCTTGCCGTCGACCGACGGGAACTGCTGGTTGGGCTTGAGGAAGTCCGTCTCGTCGGCGCTGCCGAAGCCCTGCTCGGTGCTCAACTCGACGAGATCCGGGTTTTCGCTGATGAGCATCGCGACCGCGCCCGCGCCCTGGGTGGCTTCGCCAGGGTCGCCGCGCTCGTACAGCGCCGTGTCGGTGGCGATCACCAGCGCCGAGCGCCCGCGGTTGCGCCCGGCCTTGATCCAGTTGAACGCGTCGTCGAGGCTCTGGGTCCCCGAGATGCACGCGAACTTCCGCTCGCCCTTGTTGGCGTGGTGGAAGTTGGTCCCGTAGACCTGCTCCAGGCAGCCCGCGACGTACGTCGACACCGGCTTGGAGTTGTCGAACGCGCTCTCGGTCGCGACGTCGATCCGGCCGATGTCGTCTGGCTCCAGGCCCTTGCGGTCCATCAGCCGGTGGGCCGCGTTGGCGCTCATCGTCACGATGTCCTCGTAGGCGTCCGGGAACGAACTGCTGTGCAGGCCCAGCCCCTTCGTGTACTTCTCGGGCTCTTCGTCCTTCGCCGGGGCGAACGTCTCCGCCAGGTCCAGTTCGAGCTTTCCAGTCTGGATCGCGATCGCGTCGATCCCTACGGCTGTCATATGCTCTGTCTGCGGGCACCGGGTATATGATATTGTCGACTAAACATACGTCGATCGTCGAAAACAAAATCATCCACTGCTGCAATTCGCATCTCCAACCGAGTACTGACCGCTACCGTCCGATGAATCCGTGATCACGCACTCGGACTGGTGGAAATTCTTGTCGTGGGCGATTATCTCGACTTCGTAGTTTTGGTTTTGACTCCCGCTCGTAGTCAAAGTCGTACTTCCGGACGCTGTCTGCCCCGATACGTCGTATTTGACAGAGTCACGAATTTCGTTCGAACTTGCTCGAACGAGACGTAATTCGACCGTGTCTAGATCCCCGTTGTCATCACTCACTGTCCACGCACTGTTATACTTAGTCGACCAGTGCCAGCCAAATCTGAGATTCCAATCAAAGCTAGATTGGTCGGTCACGTTGAAATCAGTCACATTTGGAGCTGAACCGGTCCCGGTACCTGGGCCCGTCGAATACGTCTGCACGTTGAATCGAACTTTCTCGTACGCAGCAGGGGCCGAACTGATGTTCATCGTCACCGTCGCCGTCCCCGCGCCGTTCGGTTGATACGTGAACGTTGCTTCCCCGTCGCTGTTCGTCGTCGTGTTCGCTGGAAAAACGTCCCCGCTGCCGGACACTGTCGCGTTTACCAGCCTTCCCGTGATGGGGTTGTTGTACTCGTCTCGAACGACAGCCCGAAGGCTCACGTTCGTTCCACTTGGCGTCGTGACGGCCCTCTCGCCGACAGAGGAGATGTACGCGTCACTCCTCCCGGTGACGCCCCTGCCAACACCCACCTTTGTCAACTGCAGATTGTAGGTAACACCAGTGCGCAGGTCTATCCGCAACAGTCCCCAGCCATTGGGTAGCGCTCCCGACGAAACTGATACACCAACGACATTTGGCTCTGCTTCCGTCAAATTCTTCCACGCGTCTTGTGACAACTTCGTTGGAAGCTCTACATTGATGTTTTCACTGCTGTTCTTTACTAAGATCTCCGTTTGAGAGCTACTCACCGGTCGAAGGTCGACGGACGTCGCCCCGGCCTGTGAGCGACTGAGTGATCCGTTCAGGGTCGTAATCGTGATGCGGTTGCCGTCAATCAACTGCTGTCCGGTGACGGGGAGGGCGCTGTTCGTGAAGTCGTTGAACAGTACCGAGTTCTCATAGACTGTCGTCGGGGCGCTGTAGAGGTTGTAGTTTGGCTGATAGACGAGCGCACCGGTGTTGTAGGTGTGCGTCGAACCGTTCCAGAAATCCCCGATCTCGCCGTCGGTTGTCGCGTTCCGGATCGTGAGATTGAAACTCTGATTCGACGTCCCAACGGTCCGGAGCGTCCCACTCGCCGGCGGTGGATTCAGCGCCACCATCCGGCTGGGATAGCGCGTCCCGAGATCGATCGACACCGACTTCCCGGAACCGCCACCCGGAATCGAAACGATCGCGTTCCGCAAGTCCTGCATCTGCTGTTGGACCTGCTGGTTGTGCTTGAACTCGACCTGCCGGTTCTGGTTCGGCACGACGAACGCCTGATACGACGCGAAACTGATAATCAGCACGCCGAACAGCATGATCGCGCCGATCTGGATGGCCTGCGCGCGCTCGTCGTCGGCGAACCCCATGTCCGACCTGCTACGTGTCGGCCCTTGATATACATAGCGGCGAGTTCGACGGCGGCGACCGACGGCTGGCGCTCGAACGTGGCTGGAGCGTCACGGCTGAAAAGCGGTGGGCGCCAGCGTGCGACAGCTATTCGCCGTCGTCTTCCTCGACGACTTCGGGGTCGCTCATGGCCGTCTGGAGGCTGTCGAGGCCGTTGACCCACTCCGCGACGAGCCCGAACTCCAGGCTCTCGGCCAGCTCCATAGAGAGTTCGTCGCCGTCGATGATGCGGGTTCCGGCCTGCGCGCAGTAGCCGAGCGCGGCGTCGGGGTCCTCCTCGGCCTCGGCGTCGGCGGCGGCCTGGACGTACTCCTCGACGGTCCCGTCCTCGGCGACGCCGCCGGCGACGTACTCCTCGGCCGCGTAGAAGACGCAGACCAGCGAGGTCTGGACGCCGTCGATCAACATCAGCTTCTCCTCGTCGTCCAGCTCGACCTCCGAGAGGACGACGTCGCGGACGTCGGCGATCTCCTCGCGGGCGGCCTCCTCCTCGAGGTGGCCCTCGTCGTAGGCGGTGAGGATCTTCGCGATCGCGATCGCGGTGTCGTCCTGGAGGTTGAGCAGCAGGCGGGCCGAGTCCTCGTCCTCGGGATCGATCTCCTCGTCTTCGATCCGCTCGATCCAGTTCTGCCAGCGCTCGGCCGTGTAAAACGTCCCCGGCGGTTCGCTCATACCTCCCCTATGCGCAGCCGGGGTTAAAAATACCGCGAGGCGGTAATTCGCGTCACTCGGGGCCACATCCCACGGCCGTCACTGCTCGGTTTCCCCGGGCGTCGCGTACTGCCTGAGCAGGCCACAGTCGGGACACTGCCACGTCGACACCGGTCGGTGGGCAGTGACGCCCAGCCGGTCGAGAAGGCTCCCCGATCCGTCCGCCGGCCTGACGTACGTTCCCTCCGCCAGGCCGAACCCGCCGCGGATGCCGTAGACGACTCGCTCCATCGCCTCGTCGCAGTCGGGGCACCGTCTGTCTGGCATGCGGGACACGTCGACGCCCGGCGGAATCAAGGATTCGGCAGGGAGCGTACGGTTGCGGGCGCCCGTCAGTCCGCCAGCGTGGTCTCGGTGTCGATGTCGTAGACGCGCGCGGGCGTCTCGACGTGGGCCAGCCGAACTGCCTCGTCGTGGCCCGCCTGGAGCAGCCAGCGGACGCGGCGGGGGACGGTCTTGGGGCCCAGAACCGCGCCCGGGCGGTCGGGGTCGTCGATGTAGTCGGTCTCCATCATGAACGGCTCGCCGCGCTTGACGGCGATCTCGAGTTCCGCCTTGTCGGCGAGCACGCTTGGGGTCGGTCCCTCCATGACGCCACCAGAATAGTGCTTGACCACGCACTCGCGCGGGAGGCCGCGGTCCTCGGCCCACGCGGCGACGTCGGTGAAGTCCTCGCCGCCCTCGGTGTGGAGCTGGACGGCGCAGTCCAGGTCGGCGCCGAGCGCGAAGGCGTGTTTCATCACGTCGTTGGAGGCCGTCCAGACGTCGTCGTCGACGCCGTAGTGGGGGCGCCCTGACTTCAACGCCAGGGCGTCGCCGCTGTCGACGTACTCGGCGGCGACGTCCAGCCCGGCCTGCATGAGCTCGCGGGCTTCGTCGGGTTCGTATCCCCGGTCGAGCAGCTGGGAAATCAGCGCCGGGTGAACCCCGAGGACGGGCCAGGCGCGGCCGTCGAGGATCTCGGTAGCGGTCGCGACGGCGTCGAGCGTGTGGTCGAAGCCGATGCGGAAGTCCTCGGGGTCGCTCACTTCGACATCGTAGTGCCAGGAGGGCTTGTTGAGCACGAGCAGGTGCGTCCCGCCGAGTTCGGCGAAGTCCGCGACGGCGTCGGCGTTGCGTCCGTTCACCGGATCGAGGTGCAGGTGGTCGTCGAGCACCGGCGTCTCGAGCTCGTCCATACCGAGGGTGGCGTCCGGCGCAACTAATACGGTTCGTCTCCGGCCACCGGCCCGGTGGTCGCCGGGGCCCCGCGCGCCGCACCCGCCGGCGGCGACCGCGTCACTCCAGCGTGACGGCGTCGTGGGCGGCCTTCCGGAGCGCGTCCGAGCGGCCGTACTCGCCGGGGGCGATGGCGAACGTGTGCATGCCGCGGCGGGCGGCCGCCTCGACGACCGGTTTGAAGTCGGTGTCCCGGGAGGCGATCGCCAGCACGTCGAGGTCGTCGTCGGCGACGGCGGCGGTCGTGTCGACCGCGAGTTTCACGTCGACGTCGCCGCTCGTCGTGACGACCTCGAAGCCGTGGGCCTCGGCGGCCTGGATCAGGCCGGGAGAGGCGTGCTCGTCGAGGTACAGGCGCGTGATCACCAGCCGGCCCTTCGTCGTCGCGGCCTCGCGCACCTCGTCGAGGTCCACGTCGAACTCCGACCGCAGGACGTTGGGGCCGTCGACGAACAGCCCCACGCGCTCCGCGTCGTCACCGCCCACCAGTCGACCCAGCAGTCCCATACCCTCCCGTGCGACCCGAGCGATAAATGCGTGGCCGTTTCGCGCGCCCCGTCCCGACGACTTTACTGTCCCGCGGGCCCGCGTTCGACCATGGCCGAGGGAGCCATCCCGATCGAAGTTCTCGTCGACCTGCTCGCCGTGTTCGTCATCGCGGCCGGCGTCGGGATCGTCGTCGCGAAAGTCGGCCGGTTCCCCTACACCGTCGCCCTGCTGCTCGCCGGGTTCGTCGCCTCCCTGCTGGGCATCTCCGCTGCGGTCCACATCGAGCTCTCTCACGACCTGATCCTGCTGGTCCTGCTGCCCCCGCTGTTGTTCGAGGGGGCGGCCACCTCGGACTTCGAGCACGTCCGACGCAACGTCGTTCCCATCCTCACGCTCGCGGTCGTCGGGCTGATCCTCTCGGTGGTGATCCTGGGGGTTGTCGGCGCGCGCGCGTTCCCGTTCGAGCCGATCGTCGCGCTGCTGTTCGCGGCGATGATCCTGCCGACCGACCCCGTCTCCGTGCTGGCGCTGTTCG